>DASXXT010000403.1:0-21703 GCA_036502965.1 Roseiarcus sp.
AATGGCAAGGGCGGTTTGCTAGTAACGCTTGACCGTCCGACGCTCGACAGGCTCAAAGCGTTGCGTGGCGCTGGCGAGAGCTACAGCGACGCAATTCCGCGGATTGCGAGAGACATGTGACCGGGCATGAGCTTAGCGGAGGGGAGCAGTGGAAAAATCAGACGGAGGAGTCCGGCGGATTCCTAGCGATTTCCCAGCCTAAGCGCGGTAGCCAGCGGGTCGAAGTGGTCGGGTAGAGGCGGCGGTCACCCGCCGCCTCCCCCACAGATCCGGACTTGCAGCATTCCCGCATCCGGCACTTCTGATGAGTATTCCCGTTTCAGGTTGCTCGCCCTCGCCAGATGTGAACGATCCGGGGCGGCGGAAGCGGATTGGTTCGAAGTATCGCGTTAAAACGGTCCCACGACATTCGTCGCTTTTGGCTGCGACGCATCAGTATTCCCTGCCATGCTCTGACGGCCTGGTTCTGGAAACGGCGCAAGCCATAGCTGTTGCCGGTGACGCCGAAATAGGCGTAGTGCCCGCGCAGCACGCGAGCCACCCATCCATGTTGCTCGCGTAAGCGCGTGTGCATCCGTCGTTTCATCTCGCACCGCAATTCCTTCAGCTTACGGATCATGCGCCCGCGCTGGGTTTTGCGGTGCACCATGAATCGTCCGCCGGGGACGGCAAGACCTACCGCAGCCTCTCCAGGGTCGCGCGGGCGATCACCGGCGGCCACTGGAACGGGCCGAGGTTCTTCGGCCTCACCGGATCCAAGGCGATGGCACGCGCGACCGCGACGATCGCGTCCACTGAAAAGGCGGGGATGTCGGGCGCCGACAAGGACAGAGGGGTCGTCCCGTGAGGCGACGACCGGGCGCACGCTCGGCCGCCGCGCCGTCCTCCAGGCGATGCGCGGTCTATACACGCGTCTCGACCGACCACGGCCTCGAGCAGGACTTCAATTCCCTCGACGCCCAGCACGAGGCCTGTGTGGCTTACGTTCGCAGCCAGGCTCATGAGGGCTGGGTGCTCGCCCACGGCGAGTACGACGACGGAGGCTACTCGGGGGCGAGTCTCGACCGTCCTGCCTTACAAGCTCTTCTTGAGGCCGTCCGGCAGCGCCGGATCGACGTCATCGTCGTCTACAAGGTCGACCGTCTCACCCGTTCGCTCGCCGACTTGGCCAAATTGGTCGAGCTGTTCGACGCCCACGGCGTCTCCTTCATCTCGATCACCCAGTCCTTCAACACCACGACCAGCATGGGGCGGCTGACGCTCAACATGCTGCTCTCCTTCGCCCAGTTCGAACGCGAGGTCACCGGCGAGCGCATCCGCGACAAGATCGCCGCCTCGAAGAAGAAGGGCATGTGGGTCGGCGGCGTTGTGCCGCTCGGCTACAAGGTCGTCGATCGCAAACTATTGATCGACGAAAAGGAAGCGCCGATCGTCCGACTGATCTTCGAGCGTTATTGCGCCCTCGGCTCGATGATCGCCGTCATGCGGGAGCTGCGCGAGCGCGGAGTCGTCACGCGGGCCGGCAGTTTGTCCTCTGGCAGGACGATCGGCGGGATCGCGTTCACCAAAGGGCCGCTCGCCTATCTCCTCAAGAACCGGATGTATCTCGGTGAGATCAACCATGGGCAAACGAGCTATCCCGGCGAGCATCCAGCCCTGATCGACAAGACCGTGTTTGAAAGTGCCCGGGAGATCCTTGCCCGCAATGCGCCGGCTAGCGGCTATTCCCAATCTCGATCGCAAGCACTGCTCGTCGGACGGCTCTTCGACGACCGCGGCCATCGGATGACTCCGAGCTTCGCGGCGAAGCGGGGCGTCCGGTATCGCTATTACGTCTCGAGAGCGGTCACGGAAGGGCGGAACGACCTCGCAGGTTCGATCGTTAGGGTTCCTGCCGTCGATGTCGAACGGGCCGTTCTCGACGCCCTTCACAGCCTTGCCTCGACCATGGATCCGAAGGGCTGGTCCAGCCTTCTCGGTCGCCGGCCGCAGGACGCCAATAGGCTGAACGAGTTTTCTACGATCGCGCTACGAGACGCGCCGACGCAGACGGACCCCTCGGCGATAGCGACAGAATCGTCGGCGTCCGCTGTCGCCGAGGCTTCAGATCGAATTGCGTCCGCTCCATCCCCCGCCATGGCGCTGGCGTCCGAAAGCCGTCGGCTGATCGAGGCTGCAGTCGAGCGCGTCGATATCCGAGACGGTTCGGTCGAAATCGCGCTCACGCGAGAGGCCACAGCAATCGTTGGAGAAGCTGCCGTTGTAATCGCCTGGAGGAAGTCGCCCACGCGTGTCAGCCGCGAACTCATCCAGCCGATCGAGGGCGTTCATCCCGATGCGCGAGCGGCGCGGTCGGACACCAAGGCTAAGCTACTTGCCGGCATCGCCAAGGCGCGAGGCTGGCTCGACGATCTTATCGCCGGGCGGGTTCTCCACATCGCGAACATTGCGCAGCGGGAGAAGCGCTCCGTTCGATCGACCGCAATGCTGCTCTCGCTGGCCTTCCTCGCTCCGGCTCTGGTCCAGGCCATCGCCGAAAACCGCTTGCCCCGCGGCATCGGACTAACTCGCCTATCCGACCTGCCGAGTGACTGGTCCGAGCAGTTCAGGGCGCTTGGGCTTCAAGCGCCACGATAGACCGCCGAAGGCGCTCATCCGACCGAGGCGCCAGCTCCCGCAAGGCGCCCTCCCGCGTACACGCGCATGCGCCAACCAAAACCGTCTCTGCCAGTGCAAACCGGTCTCTGCCATCTCGGCCTTTCGACCTCCACGAAAATAAATCCGCCGCCCAGAGACACCGAGGCGCAATGAGGCGGTGGAGACGAAAAAGACCGCGAGAGACCGCGCCGAGGCAACATCTCCTGTGACAAACCTCGGATATGTCGGGGCTTTCAGCAGACGGCACAAAGTGCGCCGAAACTGGGGAGTGGCTGGTGGGCCGGGCAGATTTAGGACCCGTCAACGATTTCAATCAGAAATATCAAGGTGCGGACGGCATCGGCCCATTGATCCGCCAAGGGAACTTTTGACGCGACCCGCACCGGCCGTTGACAAGCGAGCCGGTCGGCCCAAATCCTGCTCTATGCTATTGGCAGGAGCATGGAGCATCGGAGATGCCATTTACGGCTTACCTTCCGACCTCGGGAGCCAGCTTTGGCCCTGACGCCGTGGCAAGTATGACAAAGGCCTTCGAAGACGCGATAGTCGCTATTGGCATCGGTCCCCACGATGAAACCAAGCGCGAAACAGTCGCGAGGTTCATTTTCCACCTTGCCGAAATCGACGGGGGCCTAGATTCAGCAGCCTTGCGTGATAAGACCATTACGGCTCTAGGCGGTTAGACTCAGGTGGTGGTTTCAACGGATGGAGATAATGCCTCGCGGTCCTAAAAGGCGAGCGCCGTCCCGCAGACGTGAACGCCCGCGCCGTCATGATCGCGCGGATTGCAACCGGCGAAGAAACTAACCCACTACCGGCCGATGACGGTAAAGACTCTGCGGCGAAGGCGCTCGGCCGCAAAGGCGGAGAGGTGCGAGCCAGGGCGTCCTCAATTGGGACGAAGTCAGGTCGTTCCGCGCCTGCTAAAGCCGCATGGCGTTGACAGTTGACGACCGTTGCGCTGAATGCGTTGACCCCAGTCAACGAGGGTCTCACTAGCGGATATTCGGACTGCAGCCGCTGCGCCCGGCAAAGGGGTGGGCTGGGAAGGACCCGTGGCCTTTGGGTCCTACATCTTTGCCAGACGCTTCTCGATGGTCGCCGGGGGTGCTCCATGGTCCAGGAGGCACACAGCGACGCCACAGCGGCCGTTATGGCAGTGGGCCACTCGCGCGCTAGCCAAGACACCCTGAAGGCCGTCCACCGGCTTCCTCTGTGGCGAAAGGCCAGGATGGTCGGAGACATGGGCGAAGGCGGCCGGCAGTGCTGCGATAGCGTCACGAATTTGAGACTGGTCGGGAAGGGCCGGGATGGCCAGGAGGGTCAAGGAGGGTCAGCCCATGGCCTGATGCGCTCGCGGCGCGCGGGTCGACTTTTAGGATTTTCGGATTTCGTTCCTGAGGTCGTGACGACGATCCATGGTGGATCCCCCATTTGTGGCACGGACCGAAGACGAGTCAGTTCTCGCTGGGGCCGGTCGCGCGCGACGGCCGGTGGGCCGCCATAGCCCACCCGAAGTGCGGCGTTCGGGCTGGCTTTCGCCCGAGGGCCATGGCGACCCGTATGACACTACGCATCCGTCGATTAGGATTTTCTTGAATCGGTCGTAGAAAGATTGCCAAGCCTGTTCACCATCGTATTGGCCAGACGCACGCGATTACCTTGCTTTCTGCTCTCGCGCGGGCCGTGCAGCGCCTTGAGACGGCAGGGCGGCAGCATCTATAGCCTTCGTCTTTGCTAAGTGCGCGTGCTCGGCAAATAGCGCGACTTTGTCGCTGTAGGTTACCGACACGTCGCGTTTACATCCTTCGCACTTAAAGCGATGGGCGGTCATGAACCAGGTCCCCATTTTGGTTATTGGGTGGCCGCAGCATTTACATTTAAGGACGAGGTCGACGCCCCTTAGCCGAGTTGAAAGCGTCATCGCATCTCTCCCTTGTCGGACGGGAGCGCGAGCGTGTCTCTCAGCCATTGGTGCCCGAAGCAGTTTCGCCCGATGATGGCATGAACCTTACGCCAATTTAGGACACCGGGCGATGGTGGGGGAGCGGTCGGCCACCTAACGCGGATTGATCACGTCGCTGTAGCTCTCGCCCGGCCGGCGCGGGGTCTTCAGACGATCGAGGCATCGCGTTGCAGCGTGACGTAGAAACCGCCCTTGGCAATCCACGCCCCTACTTTGCGCCAAGCGTGATAGCAAGGAGATCGGAGCGTCGCGAGCAGGGGGCAGCCGAGCTACAGCGGCTTCTTGAGGCGGACCATGGTCCTGTAGGGATCTAGGCGCAATCGGCTCGTCTCGGCCAGTTCACGTTCAAACTCTCGCACCGGGTATACGAATCTGACCCCACAGTCCGGACACCGCGCCTCCTCCCCGGCTTTCATGCGTCCGACCTCCTTGGTGAATTCATTCGAGCATATGTGACACTTGATTGGCCAAGGGTAAGCGTCCTCGTACATGGCGTTCCTCCCGAACGGGAGGGTGACGATAGCACTTTCGGATTTGACGGCGGAGAGAGGCCGACGACCTATCCATGCCGCCAGACTTTGAAAGCGGACAGCGCCAAGATCAGCGCGAGCGCGGGAACCAGAACGGGCGTAGGGACGATACCCAGCAGGCGCCCGCCTATGAAACTGCCGACGAGCGAGCCAAGGGCCATAGTGAAAACGAAGGCGCGGTTTTCGCCAAGAACAGCGAAACTGCGATCTTGGCTATAGCGAGCGAAGCCGACCAGCATCGTGGGGAGGCTCACCGCGAGAGACAGGCTTCCGGCCAGCTTGATGTCGGCGCCGAACAGCAGGATGAGGGTCGGAATAAGCAACTCGCCCCCCGCCACGCCGAGCAGGGCCGCGACGACGCCGATCGCGAATCCGGCCACGACGCCAGCCACCATTTGAGCCGCGCCAGTCAGCAAGGCTCTTGACGCCACCGCGTTATGGCCAAGCAGCAAGACGATGGCGATAGCGACGAGCATTGCGGCGATCACCCGATGGAGCGTCTTTAACTCCAGTCGCGTCGTCCAACCTGCCCCGAACCATGCGCCGAGCAGACTTCCGGCTAGAAGGTTGACGATGATCGGCCAATGCGCGGCGACGGTTGAGAACGGAACCGTCGCCGCGCGAAAAGGCAGCGCGGACGCCACCACAACCAAGCTCATAGCCTTGTTGAGGATCACCGCTTGTAAGGCGGGAAATCGGAATGCTCCGATCAATAGCGGCAATCGAAATTCCGCGCCGCCGAGTCCGATCAGTCCTCCGAGCGCGCCAATCACAGCCCCGCCGCCGAACGCGGCCGGGTTGCTGCGGTTTGTCGGTTTCGAGACAGTCGTTTGGGCCACAGCCTATATTCGGCTGAATATTGCGGACCGGCAAGTTAGCGCTCAAACCCTCGCCGAGTCGCCACGCCGCCGCCGATCGGCCAGCAAGCCTGGCTAGTGCCAGCCGGCTAGGCCGCAAGCCCCTCGTACACCGCCTTGCACCTGTCGTGGATGTTGGCCGAGCGCGCCTTCTGGCAGTCGGCCAGCGTCAGAAGCAGGTCGGTGAGCTTCGCGTCGCCGTGCCCCTCGAGGAGCCTGGCAACGGCGTAGCTACCGCGCCGGCCGCACGGCTCACAGACGATCGAAAGCGTCGGGGAGCGAACGTCGGAAAGGGTCAGGCCGCCGTCGCGAGGCATCCGCAGACGATAGCACGGCAACCGGAACAACGCAGCGAATTCGGAGTTGTAAACGTCACATCGGACCCGCAGAACAGAAAAACATGCTCCATGGCTATATTGTCGATCCTGAGACCGGCAAGAATGTGGCCGTAATTCGCCACGGTGAGGTTTTTCGCGACGACAAAGAGCGGGCGAGGATTGCCATCGTCATCAATGCCAATTTGTACGACCTCAGCGGGAACTTGGTAGGTCGTCTTGATGGGCGACACGTGATTGATGTGAGAACGTGGTCGATGCCGATCGCATTTAGAAATCTTCTGGAAGGCAAATCCTAGAGCCTCGGAGATGTTCGGCTAGTCGTAACGTTTCGTGTGTGTGGCCAGTCTTGGTAGCCGCTGAGCTTCACCGCGACCGGCGCCGCGGGCTGCGCCCTCGGCTATCCGTCAAGCTTGCGTCTCGAGCAACGTCCGCGCGCGCTTCAGATATCTTCTACGGGCGGCAACGTCGGCCATCCGCACTGTCCGGCCCTGCTGTGCCATCGGATTCTGGAAGTCTAGGTTGCTCCATAGCATGCCGTCTAGCCGGCAGAGCTGTTTTGCCTTCTCAATGATTTCTGCGACTGTTGGCTCGGACACGGTAGGCTCCAAAGTACGAAGCGAGCGACCTAGGCCTCAATGGTTGCCGGCTCATGACGTTCGCCATTGCCGCTCAAAAGGCGGCCGAGGGAGCTTGACGCCGCGCGCGGGGCGGACGGCGCACTCGTGGACGCGGTTAAACCGGCGCGCGCCAACTCCACCAGCGTTTGCAGCCGACGCGACGTCGTGACAATGGGTAGAAATACGGACGCGGCCGGCGGGTCACCGTGCCGAGTCGCCCTTCGCCAGACGCAGGATGACGTCGCTGTAGCTCTCGCCTGGGTCGCACAGGGACTTGAGCTTGGCCAAGACGTCGGCATGGAGCCAGATATGCACGCTGCCATCCGCGGCGCGCTCCGGCTCAACAGCGACGGTTCCGAGCGCCAGCGTGTCGGTAATCGCCGAATAGGCGGCTGGCGTGATGGCGATCTTGACCATTGCCGCGATATGGGGGCGGGGCGGTGCTAGGCGACGTGGCCCGGATCATCGCCCAGCGCCTCGAGCACCAAACGCTGCGCCTCGCGCTGGCGCGGCCCGTCGAGGAGCCAGAGCAAATCGTTAATAACGGCGTCGGGATGCACGCGCTTAGTTTCCACATACGCCGTCAACAGCCGTTGCGCCTCAGCGATTAGCTTGCCTTGGGCGCGAACTGCGGCGTCGAGTGCGGCGCTTCGGTCGTTCATCTGAGGCGATCCTTAGGCGTATGAGGCCAGCCTTCGGGAACGTGCAGCAGCGCCGAACCGCCGATAGGAGGCCGCTTCATCAAGACGAATCCACAGAGCTCCAAGTGTCGGACGACACGCTGCGCGACAATCGACGCCATGAATGCGTCCGCGTCGTGGACGCGCTTCCGACCCTCGAACCGAAGTGAGAAGGCGATCGTATCGGCGATGTCCTTGGGGTCGGCGGGCGTGAGCTTTTCGTCGTCAGGCATCCGCGGACGATAGCCGGATTCTGAGAACGGAGCAAGAACAAAGAGCCCCGCGCAAAAACGCCGCGCGGGGCAGACTGGCGCGCTTGGGCGGGGGAATTTAAGCGCGCTACGCCGGCAAACGCGCCGATCTTGTCGCGCGGCTTGGCCGGCTTCGACCCTGCGGAAACTTTCCCAGGGTTTTTCGCTTCGACGTTCAAACACGCCGGCCGCCATCATTGTTCCGCTGTTTCAGCAAAACGGGCGGCCCGAAAGCCGCCCTTTCGCTTAGAAAAAGCGCCCGCGCGAGGAGGAGCTCGAGACTCAGTAGCTCAGCTTCCTTGCGGCAGCGGCAACCCGCTTCGCGAACGCGACAACGATCGCCTTCAGTTCTGGCTCTCCGATCAGTGAAATCGCCTTCTCTGGATCAACCCACTGGACCGCTCGCTGATCCGATTCGGGCCAAATCGCGCTCTGCCTTTTGACCAGCAACGGGAAGACCATCTTGAAGGCAGATGCCGGATCGGTCCGCCCCCTCGGCATCCGACGGCGCGGTCAGAGGTCCTCGAGCGTCAGCCCGGCGTGGCCTCAAGGATCACCCGACCCACTGCTGGACCTCACCAATCGCGGCGACATCGTGTTCGATCCGTTCCTCGGCTCCGGGTCGACCCTCATCGCGGCGGAGGAAACCGGTCGCGTCTGCCGTGGCGTCGAGCTCGATCCGCTTTATGTCGACGTCATCGTTCGCCGCTATGAGTCTGCGACGGGCAACCAGGCGGTTCTCGTCGAGACCGGCGAGACGTTCGAGGCTCTGACGATTCAGCGACGGCGCGAGGCGGTGGAACCCGCAACTTCGTTGCCCGGGCCGTAGCTCAGGCCGGCGGTTTTGATGTTCGTTGCGGGCGCACGCTTGACCCGCGATGCCTGCTACCCCCGAGGCAATCGAAGTGGGTTGGGGTTAGAACCGCGGAGGTTGCCAGCCCGCCTTCCAGGGACGTTTCGCTGATGACCTCATCGATACCGCACTCGTCGGCTTAGTCTTAGGACGATAGCAGGGTAGTTTGGGGTCCGCGGCCCCACAATCAGGGGACCACTATTCATTCAAGTCTGCTGAGCACACCGCTCCAACATGAAATTGCGGCGGCGGGTCCTATGGCGCAAGTTCTTGGCCGTCCGCTGCCACCGGTTTTACGCCGCAAACGGCCGCACGCGCATGCGGATCAGCCGTGTCTCGCGATAGGCGTGGAGCCCCTCGCGCCCCAATTCGCGGCCCAAGCCGGATAATTTCCAACCGCCAAAGGGCGCTTGGATATCGGTGGTGTCGTTGACATTGATGCCGACCGTTCCCGCTTCGATCCGTTCGGCGAAGGCCCAGGCGCGTTCGAGATCGCGGGAATAGACATAGGCCGCCAAGCCGAAAGGCAGTGCGTTGGCGACCGCGAGCGCCTCCTTTTCGTCTTTCACCCTGCGGATCGCGGCGAGCGGACCGTAGGTCTCCTCTTTCATGGGCAGGCTGTCGTCGGCAGCGCCATCGATCAGGGTCGGCGTAAAGAAGAAGCCGCGGGCATATTCCGCGCCTTCGGGCGGCCCGCCCCCCGCGATCAGCCTGCCGCCCTTGGCGAGACCGTCGGCGATATGGCGCGCGACCCGAGTGCGCACCGATTCATTGAGAACCGGCCCATAAAGCACGCCCGGCTCGGTCCCGTGGCCAAGCTTGATCTTGCGGGTCGCCTCGGTCATCGCCTCGAGGAATTTGGAATGAACGCTATCAGCGACCAGAACACGGTTCACGGTGATGCAGATCTGGCCCATGTTCGAGAAAGAGCGCCGGGTTGCGGCCGCCGCAGCCTCCTCGAGATCGGCATCATCAAGCACCACAAAGGGGCATTGTCCGCCGAGCTCGAGCGAAACGCGTTTCATGTCCTCCGCCGCAGCATGCATGATCGAACGCCCAGCCGGCACCGAAGCGGTTGCCGAGATCATCCGAATGCCGGGATGTGCGGCAAGAATAGCGCCGACATCCGGACCTGTGCCCGGCAGGTCGTTAAGCACGCCCGACGGCAGTCCAGCCTCGGCCAGGCATTCAACGATCATGCCTGTGGCAAGCGGCGTCTCGTGCGGCGGCTTCACCACCATCGTGCAGCCTGCGGCCAGCGCCGGGCCGATCTTCCAGCAGTAGATATCGACTGGATAGTTCCACGGCACGATCGAACCGACCACGCCGACCGGAACGCTTTGCACCAGGTTGCGCAGATGGGGCTGCGAGCTCGGCCGCATGCTGCCTTCGATGCGGCGGCCTTCTTCGCCGTAATAGCGCAGCACGCGCACGCCGAAGCCGATCTCCTTGACCGAATCGGGCACGGGCTTGCCCTGTTCGCGGGTTAGCATCATGGCGATCGCATCGGCGCGCTTCTCGACAAGATCAGCCGCCTTAAGCATGATGCGGCAGCGCTCGTCGGCATGGCTCTCCGCCCAGACTGGCTGAGCGCGCTGAGCGGCCGCCACCGCGCGGTCAACATCGGCTGCCGCCGCCAAAGCGGTGCTGCCGACACGTTCGCCGGTCGCCGGGTCCCTGATTTCGAGACGTGCGCCGCCAGCAGCTTTGTGCCAGCCGCCGTCGATGAACAATTCACGATCCATAAGGCGCTTCCGCTTGGTTCAGCGCGCCGCCAGGCGCTGCCACATCGCTTCGTAGTTGGCGTCGTTCTTCTTGTTCGCGGCCTCGCGCCCGGCGGTGTTGGGGCTGACCATCACCATCGGCGTGATCCCGCGCGCGACCAGCTTTTCGGCGGTGGCCGCCACGATCGCATGAGCGATAGCAATGGTGACCGAGGTGGAATTGGCGCCCACCGGGTCTTCCAGTCCCTCGATCTTCAACGCGGCATCGGCCAGCGCCGCGCCCGTGTCGACCACCACGTCCGCCACCTCGAACAATCTTTTGCCGGTCGAATGGCGCGAGGGCACTGCCTTGGAGTGGCTAAGTGAGGTCACCCCCACGACCTTCAGCCCAAACTCCTTGCAGGCGATCGCGATGTCGAGAATCACCGCGTTGATGCCGGAGTGGGAGAACAATACCATCGTGTCGGCGGCGTCGAGCCGATGCGAGCGCAGGATCGCCGTGCCGTATCCCTCCGCCGCATGGATGAAGCGGTACTGCCTCGCGCCCATATCGCCCCAGACGCGGTGGAACGAGATCATCGTGCTCTCGACGATCGGGCGAAAGCCGACGATCGTGCCGGTGCGCGGGAATGTCTCCAGCGCGGGGAGCGCGCCATGGCCGGTGCCAAAGGTGAACACCAGCTTCTCACGCGCAATGCTATCAGCGCAGATCTGGGCCGCGGCGTCGATCTCTGCGGCCTGGCTTGTCTTCACCTGCTGCAGTCGTTCAATAACGGTGTCGAAGTAACGTTCGATCAGCGTAGCCATATTCAGATCGAGCTCATTGCATCGGCGGCAGGGTTGCCAGCGAATCGAGCGCGATCTCGAACATCTCAGGCTCGAGCTTGGCCTGCTCGGATTGCGGTAAATACTCCTGCGTCCACCCGTCGACCGTGCCCATGCACAGAGTGGAGACTCGCGCGCCCAAGATGCGGCCGACAGCGAGCAGCGCCGAGGTCTCCATGTCGGTGGCCAGGATCTTGTAACGCTCGATATCATGGCGCAGCGCGTCGATCATCTTTCGCTCGCCCTCCGATAGGCCGAACATCTGGCTGTAGAAGCCGTCATAGGTGCCGAAGATGCCGCTGTGCCAGGGATGCTTCGATCGTGCGAGCCGCGCGCGCACCGCAGCGCCGAGCGCGAAGTCGGCCACCGCCGGATAGTTGATCGGAACGTAAGTCCCCGAGGTGCCCTCCGCGCGCAGGGCGCCTTCCGCAAGCACGAAGTCGGCGAGCTTGGCCGGCGCGAAGGTTTGCGCCGTGCCGATGCGCAGGAAAGTGCGCACGCCGAGATCAAACAGTTCGTGCAGCACGATGGTGGCGATCGGCGCGCCCATGCCGAAGGCAGTGGCGGTAATGCGCCGGCCGTTGCGCTCGCCGATGACGGTGCGCAGACCGCGCTTCTCCTCAAGCAGCTTCGCTTTGTCCAGATGCTTGGCGATGCGGCCGATGCGGGCTGGGTCGCCGATCAGGATCGCCGAATCTCCGACATCCTCCAGCTTGCAGCCGATGTACCAGGCCGCCTTGCTCATGCGCTCGCTCCTTCTGCGGATTGCAACGCGCGCTCGCTTAGCATCGTGCGCGCCGCAGTTTCCCCTGCGTGGATGGCTGCGACCGGGTCGTCCGGCATTTGGATGAGCGAAGCGATGAGCCCGCCCAAGAACGTGTCGCCCGCGCCTGTGGGATCGGCGACCGCAATCTTCTCAGTCGGAACAGAGGTGGTTTTGCCGCCGATTGTGATTTGCGCGCCTTCGGGGCCCCGGGTCTCGACGATGATACGGCCCGGCCGGCCCGGCCCGGCCTCGGCCAGCGCCGGCTCGACGAAAGGCCGCTCGCCGCGGCTGTGCACGATCAAGTCAGCGCGCCCGGCCAGGTCACGTCGCAAATCGGGCGGGAACGCGTCTGGGTCGCCCTTAACCGCCCAGATCAGCTTCTGGTCCGGCTTGAGACGCGCGAGCGCGGAGCGGCTGGCGGTCTGCGGCTGAGCGCACAGGCAAATCCAATCGGCCGAACGGATCACCTCGAGCTGACCGGGGTCGAGCGTGATGCCGCGCGAGTTCGCGGCCTCGTATAAGCAGTAGCTTGCCCCCGTCGGGTCGTAGGCCATGATACAAACCGGCGAACGCCCAGGCAGTGTGCGCGCCACGCCCTCGGTCGGCAGGCCGGCCTCCTCCATCGCCTGAATGTACCAGCTGCCCTGTTCGTCCTTGCCCACCCAGGTGATGATCGCGGCGGACTTGAGGCCGGCGCGCAGCATCGCGCCTACGATGTAAGGCGGGCTCCCGCCCAGCTGCGGCCAGCTCTTGGCAGGACGCGAGGCGATGATCGTGGTGCGATTGGGCGCTGGCGGCCCGTTCAGCTGCACCACATGGTCAATGCTCGCGTAACCGATGACGACGATCTTTGTCATGTTAGCGCGGCGATCGCTTCGTCCACAGTCGTCACCTTGCCGAAATACCGCTCGATGTCTTCAAGCGAAGCCTCGGCAAGGTGCGGCCGGTTGGAGTTCGTGGCCTCACGCGGCACGATCGCTTCGAAACCGTTGGCAAACGCGTCCTGCACCGTCGCACGAATGCACACATTGGTTTTTACGCCTCCGACCACGACGCGCGCGATCTTCTGTTCGCTTAGGAACAGTGCGAGGTCCGTGGCGAAGAAGGCGCTGTAACGCCGCTTGGGCAGGAGGATCTCGCGCGGTCCCATGGGCTCGAATCCGGGGAAGAAAGCGCCGTCGACTTCGCCGATGAAATGATGCTTCGGCAGCTTCTTCCATTCATAATCGTCGAATCCCGCACGATGCTGCTCTGCGGCGTGCACCACGATTCGGTGGTTGGCGCGCGCCGCCTCGAGAAGGCGGCGCAGCGGCTCGAGAGTCTTCTCGGCATCGGGATAGAAGTTCGGCATCCCCTTCAGGTAGAAGGAGTTGGTGATGTCGACGAGGATCAAAGCGGTGCTGTCGGAAGAGCCCACCGTTCACACTCCACGCATAAGACGCCGGCGACGTTCGGTGATGGACAGCCCCGTCAAAACCACGATGACGACGATATAGGGCAGCATCTGCACCAGTTGAGGCGCGATGCCGCGACCCTGAAGATTGATCTGGATCGCGTCGAACAAGCCGAACAGCAAGGCGCCCGCCGCGGTCAGCCCGGGCCGGTTGCGGCCGAAATAGAAAGCTGCGAGCGCGATGAAGCCCCGCCCGGCCGAAATGCCGACGCTGAATACGCCGACGATGCCGATGGACAGCTGTGCGCCGGCGAGACCGGCCATGGCGCCGGCCACGACAGTCGAGATGTCGCGGATAAAAAGCGGCCTAAGCCCCAGCGCCACGGCGGCTTCCGGCGCAGCGCCGGCGGCGCGTAGCCGCAGCCCCATGCGCGTGCGGTTGATCACAAAGGCGCTGAGCGGCACCGAAAGCCAAGCCAGCCAGGTAATCGGGTCCTTGTTCGAAAAGATCGCGCCGAGGATGGGCACATTGTCGAGCCCAGGAATAATGATCCGCGGCAACTGGACGACGTCGGGCAGACGCAGGATGCCCGAGCTCTTGTAATAGTCCTTCAAGATGAAGCCGATGATGCCGGCGACGGCGACATCGAAGCCGATGCCAGCCACGATCTCATGAGCGCCAAGCCGCGTGATCACCAACGAGAACGGAACTGCGATGACCACGCCGATCGAAAGGGCCGCGATCGAAGCCAGTATCCAGGAGTGTGTGGCGGAGGAGACCACGAGCGCAATATAAGCGCCCGCCAGCATCATCGCTTCGACGCCGATATTCACAAGTCCCCCGAGCCGGTTCAGCATCCCGCCAATCGCAGTCAGCAATAGGGGCGTCGTGACCAGGAAAGCCGAGTCGAGGATGGCGTTGATCATGAGCGACCACCGCGCCGGTGTAAGGTCAGTTGCGTGAGCCGCACCGTAGCGAATACGGTCACCGTGCCCTGCAGCACATCGACCAGCTCGATTGGAATGTCGCTGAACAGCTGGATCGTCGTGCCTGCCGAGGCCAGCGCGCCAAACAGGATCGAGCCTAGCAGCATGCCGATAGCGGAGTTTCGGCCAAGCAGAGCAATCGCAAGGCCAGTGAAGCCATAGCCGGGCGAGAAACCGGCGACGAAGCGGTGGAGCAGGCCAGCGGCGTGGACCGATCCGGCCAGCCCTGCGACCAGTCCCGAGAGGATCATCACTTTCATGATGAGCGCGGGCACATCGATGCCGACCGCGCGAGAAAATCGGGCATTGATCCCGGTCATGCGCGCTTCGAAGCCGAGCGGCGCATAGCGATCCCAAAGGTGGTAGGCGACCAACAGGGCAAGCGCGATGACGAAGCCGAGGTTGAAGGTCGAGGACGGCGCCAAGCGTGGCAGCCAGCCGGACTGAACGATCATCGGTGTCGCGGAATTGCCTGTCCTGGGCGCTAGGAAAACGGTATTGACCAAAAAGCCGGTCAGGTTGATCGCGATGAAGTTGAGCATCAGCGTGGTGACCACCTCGTCGACCTCGAGCCGCGCCCTGAGAAAACCAGGCAGCGTCATCAACGCCCCGCCAAACGCGGCGCCCGCCGCGAGTTCGGTGACGATCAGCACCGGCGAAGGCAGCGCGACGAAAGTGAACCCGACCACCGCGCCAGCCAATCCGCCGACATAAAAAGCGCCCTCGACGCCGACGTTGAACACCCCGGCGCGGAATGAAATCGCGGTCGCCACCGCGCACATCAGGATCGGCGTCGCCGCGCTCAAGGTGGCGGCAATGCGACTCATCCCGCCGAAACCCTCAGTCACCATCAGCGCGTAGATTTCGAACGGGTTGCGGCCCGAGGCGAGCAGCAACAACGCGCCGACGATCAGCGCGATCACGAAGGGCGCGATCACGCCAGCTGCCGCAATCCAATTGAAACGCGGCGCGCCAGCGGCGGACAAGGCGGCAGCGTCGCTCATGCCGCTTCCCCCAGCATCAGCCGGCCGATACTGTCGATATCGGCCTGCTCGCCTCTCATCTCGCCGGTCGCGCGACCGTGATGCATCGCTACGATCCGATCGGAAAGCAGGAGCAGCTCGTCGAGTTCCTCGGAAACCAGCAACACCGCCCCGCCTCGTTCGATATAAGCGAGCATTTCTCGGTGAATGAAAGCGATGCCGGCGATGTCGACGCCGCGTGTTGGCTGGGCTGCAATCAACAGGTTCGGCGCCCGATCCAGTTCGCGCGCGATCACGACCCGCTGCTGGTTGCCGCCGGACAAGCTGCGCACCGGATCGGCCTCGTCGCGCCGCACCACCGCGAAAGCGTCAAGCGCCCGACGCACATGCGCGCTGATTATCGATGGCCGCAGCAGGCCCATGCGCTCGAACGGAGCCGCGCGATGGCGCCCTGCGATGACATTGTCGGCGATCGTTGCCGAGAGACACAACCCCTCACGGGATCGGTCGGCGCTAATATAGCCAAGCCCAGCCCCGCGCCGCGCAGCGATCGGCCAAGTGGTAATGTCGCGGCCGTCAAGAGTCACAGTTCCCCTGGCCGGCTGGATCAGCCCAACGATTGTGGCAACCAGCTCGTCCTGGCCGCTGCCGGCTACACCCGCGACGCCCACGACTTCGCCCGGCCGGACGACAAGGTCGATATCGTTGAGCCGCATGACGCCGCGCGTGTCGAGCGCGGCGAGCCCTTGTACTGCGAGCACCGGCGCGCGGCCCGCGAGCGTCCGCGCGGTGCGATGCGGGAAGTCGATCTCCTCGCCCACCATCATCGCGCCGAGCTTCGCAGCGGACGTCTGGCCGGGCTTGGCGGAGCCGACCACGCGGCCCGCGCGCAGCACGGTAATGTCGTCGGCGACAGCCAGTACCTCGTCGAGCTTGTGGCTGATGAAGATGATGGTGCGCCCCTCCTGCCGCAGCTTACGCAGCAGCGCGAGCAAATCCCGCACTTGCTGCGGAGCGAGCACCGAGGTCGGCTCGTCGAGAATCAGCACCTCGGCGCCGCGATAGAGCAAGCGCAGAATTTCCAGGATCTGACGCCGGTGGACCGGGGCCTGAGCCACGCGGATGTCCCAATCAAGTTTGACGCCCGCCTGGGCCTCCGCCGCCTCGGCGGCGGCGCGCGCGGCCTTGCGGTCAATCAGTCCACCGGGCGTGACCGGCTCGGCGCCAAGGATCAGGTTTTCAAGCATAGTGAGGTCTTCCACCAGCATGAATTCCTGATGCACCATTCCGATGCCCCGCCGGAAGGCGTCCGACGAGTTGGCGAGCCGCGCCGGCGCGTCGTTGATAATCACATCGCCTTCGTCGGGCTGCTCGATCCCCTGGAGCATGCGCATCAACGTGGTCTTTCCCGCGCCGTTGCCGCCGACGATGGCGTGTATCGATCCGGGCGCGGCGCCAAAATCGACACGGTCGTTGGCGATCACCTGACCGAACCGCCTCGTGACGCCACGAGCGCCGAGCCGGACGAATGGCGTTCCCACGGCCGACTTCGGCGACCGATGTCGAAGCCGCTGCGCGCTTACTTGAACCAGTCAGGCATGCCCTGAGTCGTTGTATCCCACACCTTGATCCCACCGGACACGATCTTCTTCTTGAGCTCGTCGACTTTAGCGAGGTACTCGGCGGGGATTAGGTTCTTCGTGTATTTCATCTCGGAAAGGCCGACGCCATCCTCGGCCAGGCCGAGCGTAACCGACTTGCCGCCGGGGAACTTGCCTTCCTTGTACTGCTTGATCGTGGCGGCCACACCCAGGTCGGTGCGCTTGATCATGCTGGTAAGCACGTTGCCCGGGGCCATGCCGTCCTGGTCGGTGTCGACACCGATCGCAAAGCGGCCGGTTTCCTTGGCCGCCTGGATGACGCCGATCCCCGTGCCGCCCGCGACCTGATAGACGATGCTGGCCCCCTGATCGAACATCGATTTGGCTATCTGATGGCCTACCGCGGGATCGCCGAAACTGTTGGCGTAGGCGACCTTGACCTCGACCTTCGGGTCGACGTCGTGCGCGCCCTGAATATAGCCGACGATGAACTTGTCGATGCCGATCGCTTTGATTCCTCCAATCACGCCGATGACCGGCTTGTCGGTGACGCCTTTGATCTTGGTGTCGGACGCAACCATCGCGGCGAGCGCGCCGGCAAGGTAGGAGCCCTCGTGCTCTTTGAACAGCACGCCTGCGACGTTGCTGCCCGGAACCACCCGATTCAGAATGGCGTAGTCGACATTGGGATAGTCCTTGGCGACCGTCTCCATCGCGTCGCCATGCGAATATTCAAGATCGATGATCAGGCCGAACCCGCCGTCAGAGGCGCGGCGCAGCATGTTGTCGGCCTGGGCGACGACGTCTTTCGATTCGACCTCCCTGCCCTTGAGCTTGTTCTCTTCGAGAGCGGCCTTAAACCCCTTGTCGGCGAGATCATTGTAGGACTGATCGCCCAGCCCGCCCTGAGCAATGATCAAAGCGACAGGCGGAAGGTCCGCAGCCTTTGCTCCACCCGACAGGGCGAGGGAGAGCGCAAGGAAGGCAATACCGCGAGTGACGTTTTTCCTAGACATCTTTCCTATCTCCGACTTCGTTCGACATAGTCCCCACCGCCCGATCCGGATCGCGCTGCAACAGCGCCTGATAGACGTAGCGGCGACTGTCATGCACGGCGTCGACCGCATCGAGCACGCGTCCGTCGGCGCGAAACGAGCATCGCGTCACCACGATCACGATTCCATCGGCATCCAGCCGCATGCGCTTTCGTTCGCTCGGCGTCGCCTTGCGCGCGGCTAGGGACTCGAAGCCGTGATCAATGCGCAAGCCAGCGTCCTCATAGAACCGATAGAGAGAAAAGTGAGGCTCTGCTGCTTTAGCCTCGGTCAAACCTGTCTCGGCGACCAGCGCTGCGGACAACACCGAGCGATGAATCGCCATAGGCGTTCCATCGACGCGCCGTAGCCTCTCAAGTTCAATCAACGGCTCCGACGGGTCGTAAGGAAGTCCGGCGCGCCAATCGACGGGGCCGAAGGAAAGCAGGTCCGACGTCGGTTGACGTCCCTCGGCCATCACCGCTTCGGTGAAGCTTCGCAGATGGATCGGCGCACGCTTCAGCGGTGGCACCGCTACGAACGTGCCTTTGCCTTGGCGTCGAACCACAAGGCCCTCATCGACGAGAGCCTCGACGGCCTTGGTCACCGTGAAACGGCTCACGCTATGGGTCAGCGCCAGCTCGGGCTCGCTGGCGATCCGTTCGCCCGGTCGCAGCCGCGCCACCTCCCGGCGCAGCTGATCGGTGAGCTGGCGATAAAGGGGACGGTCGTGCCGCGCATCAAGCATCGATGAGCTTACTCGGTCAACCAGTTGACTGGATAATAGCGTTCGGAGGTCAAGCGATCAATAGTGCGACCCAGCCGATGCCAATGATACGCCGTTATGCGAGCTCCGCCTTCAAGCGGTCGAAGTGGCGTGACGCGCCATTACCGGCTTCATGCGCATCGTCCCAGGGCTACCACACCGAAGCCTCATTGAAGGCCTGGCTAAATCGAGCTCTTGATTTAGTTACGACTCTTCCGGCGAAGAGATCGCGCAGAGCGTCTACGAAGCGAGAAATGAAAGACCGGCGTCGGCCGTGGTCGACCCAGCGTCGCCGGCCGGCTTTGGCATACATATTAAGATAAAGCCACCTCGGGTCAGCGGCCTCTGCGAGGACGGGACTACAGAACGACTTGTGGCCTCGACGGCGTTGTGCAGTACAGGCGATCGCCAGGACAGGAGAAGACCAATGGCCGCGAGCCCTTATGGTTTTTGGAGGTCTCCCGTCACCTCCGATTTCGTCGTCGCCGATTCGATCCGGCTTGAGCAGGTCGCGCTAGACGGCGACGTCCTCTATTGGAGCGAAACTCAACCGCAAAAGAAGGGACGAAGCTTCGTCTACCGCATGGCGAAAGATGGGCAGCCCGAACCCGTCACCCCCGACGACGATAACGGCTTTAGCGTTCGGACGCGCGTTCACGAGTACGGCGGCGGGTCGTTCGCGGTTAGCGACGGCGTCGTCTATTTCTCGAACGACGCGGATCAGAGGCTTTATCGCCAGGACGGCGGCGGGCAGCCGCGGCCGATCACGCCACCACCCGCGGGCGCCGCCGATGCTCTGCGCTATGCCGATGGCGTCGTCGACCGGGGCCATGGCCGCCTGATCTGCGTCCGAGAAGCCCATGCTCGCGATGCGGAAGCAGTTGACGCGCTTGTCAGCGTCGACCTCTTGGGCGAGAGGCCGCAGCGCGTTCTCGTTGCGGGTGCCGATTTTTATTCGACGCCGCGGCTGAACCCGGAGGGAAACCGCCTGGCGTGGCTGAGCTGGAATCACCCGGACATGCCTTGGGTGGCGACGCAGGCCTGGGTCGGCGGTCTGGGAACCGATGGCGAGATCGCGCATGCGCGACTTGTCGCGGGCGGAGCCGGCGAGTCGATTTTCCAGCCGGAATGGTCGCCTGACGGCGACCTCTATTTCGTATCGGATCGAGGCTCTGGCTGGTGGAATCTTTATCGCGAGCGCGATGGCGCTATCGAGCCCATAGCGCCGATGGACGCCGAGTTCGGACGCCCGCAGTGGCAGTTCGGAATGTCGACCTACGCCTTCGAGTCCGCCAATCGGCTGATCTCATGCTTCGTGCGCGACGGCGTCTAAACCCTGGCCATGATCGACCCAGGGACAAAGCGGTTCGAGATCGTCCCGACCGAATTCACCGACATCGCGCAGCTTCGCGCCGCGCCGGGACGAGTTGTGTTTATCGGCGGCTCGCCCTCGGAACCGCCCGCGCTGATCGACCTGGACCTGGGCAGCGGAAGGAGCCGGGTGGTTCGGCGCTCGTCCGTGGTTCGCGACGACGTCCGTCGTTATGTTTCGCTCCCTCAGCCGACCGCCTACCCGACTAAAGGAGGGGAGATCGCCCACGCCTTCTACTATCCGCCGTTTTCGCCTGAGTTCGCCGCGCCGGACGGCGAGAAGACGCCTGTGCTCGTAAAGAGCCATGGAGGGCCGACGTCGGCCGCGTCGAGCACGCTTTCGCTTTCAACGCAATACTGGACAAGCCGCGGCGTCGGGGTGCTCGACGTGAACTATCGCGGCAGCACGGGCTATGGCCGCGCCTACCGGCTTCGGCTCGAGCGTGGATGGGGCATCGTCGACGTCGAGGACTGTGTCGCTGGCGCGCGCTTTTTGGTCGAGAACCGAAACGCCGACCCTCGGAGGCTCATGATCAGCGGCGGCAGCGCCGGCGGTTACACGACGCTTTGCGCATTGACGCCCGAGGGCGAGAAGACCTTCAGTGCAGGCGCCAGCTACTACAGCGTCAGCGATCTCGAGGCGCTTGCGCGCGACACCCACAAATTCGAGTCCCGTTACCTCGATTGGCTGATCGGACCCTACCCGCAGGACCAAAAAGTCTATGCCGAGCGTTCGCCGATCAACCACGTCGATCGCCTCTCAGCGCCAGTGATCTTCTTCCAGGGCGCGGACGACCGGGTCGTCCCTCCGAACCAGACCGAGCTCATGGTTGGGGCGCTGAGGGCTCGAGGCGTTCCGGTCGGCTATTTTCTGTTTGACGGCGAGCAGCATGGATTCCGGAAGGCGGAGAACATCCGGCGCGCCCTCGATGCGGAGCTCTATTTCTACGCCATGCTGATCCTGCGCTCCGGGCTGCGCTTCTGATGGTCGCAGATGGAATGTGCCGACAGTGTAGCCGCAAACGCTTGATCGCGGGCAAACAAAATCGTCATAGCCGATCTTAGCTTAGAACCGGATCGCGCCAAGGTAGCCTTGGAGCCAATGACTCCGTTGCCCTCGAAAAGACCGCAGGTTGCAACGGTCAGGCGGCCGATCGCGGCGCTGAAATAGTCGCGCAGAAGGCAGCGGCGGCGTCCAAATCGTTCGTCCACAGGCATCGTACGGGCGTCGTTCGGAGTGGCCGAGACCGCTTCGGTTTGCCTGACCGACACTGACCTCGGCGTGAATACACTCGGTTATCCTCGACGCCGAGCGGCGCGTTGAGACCGCTCATTGGCTCCGAGCGAAAATCTGCCCAGCTCATTTTTTGCCCGAGGCCGTCATGAGGCCGTCCCACGGGTGCAGTCGGCTTAAAGCCTTCAGGCTTTATTCACTTAGTTCATCAACTATCCGTTTGGTATCGAAAGGAGAATTCAGGTGCGCGTTTTGCTGGTCGACGACGA
>DASXXT010000404.1:0-6202 GCA_036502965.1 Roseiarcus sp.
GCGACTATTTTATCGGCGAACCGGTTATGTCAAGGCGTGAATCCCGCTGGTTTGCTCAAGTCTTCCCGGGTGTTTTACGACTATTTCCCTCTTGTCCGGGTCAGCCGCTGCCGACGCCGCATGACGAACTGGTGATCCTCGTCAAAGAGAACATCAAGCTGCTGCCTGGCTGCCTCGACGAGATCGTCCCACCGCCGCTGCGGCGGCTCGCGAAACCAAAGCTCGTCCTCTTCGTATCCTTTAGACGTCGGACCGTCACATTGGGGTCAGACCCGGCTTGTATGATGTGAATCAAATTAAATCCTTCTGGAGACATGTCCATGCTCGGCTCGCCGAACCTCTACCGAGGGAACGCGCCGCTTGGGATGCGGCTTAAGATTGACGACCTCCGCGCACAGCTCGCGCCGCTCGACCGCTACGGCGTCGGCGGCATGAGCTCCGCCATTGCGGGCGGCGTTCGCGCGCTTGTTCGCGGCTTCCGAAATGCGCTGCGCGGCGCCGTCTGTTGCGGCTTGGGTGGCGGCCGCGATTGCGAAGCGGTCTGATCGCGCCCCACCTCAGCGCTCAAACCTCAATCCGCGCGCCTATCCGGCGGCGCATACGATAGCAGACCACAGCGCGCGATTCCGCCAGAAGTCGACCATCTCGTATTGAGGCGGCGAGAGCGTCATTTTGTCGTCGCTTTATCCTATCCGATATGACAACCTATCCGTACGACTTTGTCGCCGGAAGCTGGTCTTCCAGGTTGGGCGAGGGACAGCAAATGCCAACAGTCACCACCAGCGACGGGGTCGAGATTTTCTACAAGGATTGGGGCAGCGGCCAACCGATCGTGTTCAGCCACGGCTGGCCGCTGTCCGCCGACGATTGGGACGCGCAGATGCTGTTCTTCCTAGGCCATGGCTATCGCGTCATCGCGCATGACCGGCGCGGCCATGGCCGGTCGACCCAGATCGGCAGCGGCCACGACATGGATCATTACGCCGACGACCTGGCTGCGGTGACGAAACATCTTGACCTGAGAAACGTGATCCACGTGGGCCACTCGACCGGCGGCGGCGAGGTGGTGCATTACTTGGCGCGCCATGGCGAAAACGGGGTGGCGAAGGCGGCGATCATCAGCGCGGTGCCGCCGCTGATGGTGAAAACCGAGGCGAATCCAAACGGCCTGCCGAAGAAGGTCTTCGACGATTTCCAGTCGGCCCTGGCCGCCAACCGGGCGCAGTTCTACTGGGACGTGGCGGCCGGGCCTTTCTATAACTTCAACAAGCCAGGCGTGAAAACACTGGAGCCGGTGGTTTCGAACTGGTGGCGCCAGGGCATGATGGGCGGCGCCAAGGCGCATTACGACGGCATCGTCGCTTTCTCCCAGACCGACTTCACCGGGGACTTGAAAAAGATCAATGTGCCGGTGCTGGTCATGCACAGCGAGGACGACCAGATCGTGCCCTACGTCGCCGCTGGCCCGCTGTCGGCGAAGCTCCTGAAGCACAGCACGTTCAAGAGCTACAAGGGCTTTCCGCACGGCATGCCGACCACCCATGCCGACACGATCAACGCGGATCTTCTCGCCTTCATCAAGAGCTGAGGCGCGGGTCAGCTGACCCGTTCGATGAGCGCCATCGCTGCGGCCGGGTTCCGTTCCTTGTGGCCGCTGATGACGTAGAGAAAAACCTCGCGGCCGGCGCCGTCGGATTTCGGCGCCGGCGCCACGGTCGCGAGATCTTGCGGAGACCCGCCCGCGGCCCAGGTTTTCGCGCGGTTCGCCCATTGATCGAGGGCGGCGCCGGAATATCCGTGCTCTTCGGTTTCGGTCGTTCCCATGATGCGCGCGTAGACGAATGGCGCGGTCACGTCGGCGATCTGCGGGTATTCGGAGTCGCCCGCCAACACGACGGCCACTCGATGCGCGCGCAAAAGCGCGATGAAGTCGGGGTTCTTGAAACTCTCGTGGCGGACCTCGACCACGTGGCGGATGGCGAGGCCCTCGACCGATTGGGGCAATAGCTTCAGGAACGCGGCGAAATCCTCGGCGTCGAAACGCTTGGTGGTCGCGAACTGCCAGTTGATCGGTCCGAGCTTGGCCTTGAGCCCCGTCACGCCGGTCTTGAAAAAGCGTTCGACCGATTCGCCGGCCTCAGCGAGAACCCGGCGGTTGGTGGCGAAGCGGGGTCCTTTAACCGAGAAGATGAAATCGTCCGGCGTCTCGTCATGCCATTTCATGAAGCTCGCGGGCTTCTGCGATCCGTAATAGGTGCCGTTGATCTCGATCGAGGTCAGTTTCGAGCCCGCATATTGGAGCTCGCGCGCCTGGGGCAGACCCTTGGGAAAGAATGCGCCGCGCCACGGCTCGTAGGTCCAGCCGCCGACGCCGATCCTGATCTTTCCTGCGGCGTTTCCCTTTGTGGCCACGTCCCTGCCAGTCCTCTTTATTTTCGCGCAACCGCGACCGTATGTCCGCCGGTCAGTCGGAGGAGATCTGACGGCGCCAGGCGAAAGACCGCATTGGGCGTGCCGGCGGCCGCCCAGATTTCGGCGAATTGCATAAGTGATTGCTCGATGAGGACGATCGGCTTGGTCTTGTGGCCGATCGGCGGCACGCCGCCGATCGCGAAGCCGGTTGCCTCGCGAACAAAATCGGCGTCGGCGCGGGCGATCGGCTCGCCAACCGCCGCGGCGGCTTTTTTCTCGTCGACGCGGTCGACGCCCGAGGCGATGATTAACACCGCCCGCCCGCTCTCGGCGCCGCGGAAGATAAGCGACTTGGCGATCTGCGCGACCTCGCAGCCGATCGCCGCCGCGGCGTCGGCGGCGGTGCGGGTGCTGGCGTCGAACTCGAGAACCTCGAACCGGTCGCCGAGCACGGCTTGCACTTTGAGCGCGGAGGGGCTTTCGGCGGGCTTCACCGGGGCAATCCGATCGGCTGCCGCGAACGACCGGTCATTTGCCCCATCGCGACGGAATTTGAAACCTGGCGCCCGCCGACGACTCCGTGGGCCTTGGCGCCCGCACGACAACGAACGCGCGCTCGCCGGAGACGCGGACGTCAACCTGATCGCCCTCCTTGAGCGCTAATTCCTTCACCACGGCGAGGGGAAGGCGGATGGCGAGGCTGTTGCCCCATTTCGAGACCCGCATCAGGCTCTCCTTCAGATACGCGTTCCGATCAGCATTATCCGGCGCGGCGGTCAAGCACGCTTGATGCAATTGAGTCGAACCACCGGGAGGCGCGTCATCGGCCGCTCGCGCGAAACGGATTGACGATCTGCATTCGCCTGTCGATCGCCATCCCATCCTGCATGTCCTCGGACCACAGCCTGTCGCATTCGGCGAGAAGAGCAGAAGCGGCGATGAGCGCGTCATAGATGCCGAGATGATGTCGTTCGGCTAACGCGAGCCCAAGCTCGTGCGTGTCGACCGTGATCGGGTGGACGGTCAATAGCTCGCGCAACGAGGACAAAAGGCCGCGCGTTTCTTGCCAGGAGAGCTGCATTTTCCGTCGAGCGACATTGGCGACTTCATTAAGCACTTGAACGCTGATCGCCCCACCTTCGCGAACGATTGCTTCCGCGCGATCCGCCTTCGCCGCGTCGCCGGACGCGAGGTAAACAAGGATATTCGTGTCGAAGAAACTACCGGGCATTCGCTTCTTCCCGGTCGAACTTGAAGTCTCGCGGCAGCCGACCACGATAGGCGCGCAGCTGATTCAAGAAATCCTCTCTGGCTGGCTTCCGCGCAACGCCGAACTCACGCGCGCCCGCGATATGAATTTCAATTTCGTCGCCTTCCTTAAGCCGCAAGGCCTCCACCACGACCGCAGGGAGGCGGACGGCGAGACTATTGCCCCATTTTGCGACCTGCATGATCCTCTCCTAGGATAGACATTGCGCGTAATGTATATCCATCACTGATGGCGGTCAAGGATAGGCGTGTCTGCGTAAGCGAAATCGTTTTGGAGGTCCTTCGCCGCAGAGATCACGCCTCGGCATGTGTGCGGGCTTCGTACTCGCGGAGCTCCTTCTTCGAGATTTTGCCGACCGCAGTCTTGGGCAATGCGTCGCGGATTTCCATGGCGCCGATCATTTCGTGCTTTCCGAGACGGTCTTTCAAGAACACCTTCATCGCCTCGAGCGTGAGCGGCGCCGCGCCGGCCTTCAACTTGACGAAGGCTTTCGGAGTCTCGCCACGATAGTCGTCCGGAATTCCGATGACGCTCACTTCCTCAACCGACGGGTGCTGATAGATCGCCTCCTCGATGTTGCGCGGATAGACGTTGAAACCGCCGCACAGCAGCATGTCCTTGGTCCGGTCGACGATATAGACGAAGCCGTCCTCGTCCATGTAGCCGACGTCGCCGGTGCGGAAAAACCCGTCTGCCGTCATCGCGTTCGCGGTCGCAACCGGCTGCTTCCAGTAGCCCTTCGTGACGTTGGGGCCTTTGACGCAGATCTCGCCGCGCTCGCCGAGCTTAACCTCGCGCTCCGGGTCGGCTACGTCGATGAACTTCATCTCCGTGCCCGGATAGGGAACGCCGCAGGAACCGCGTTTCCTTGCCCCCTCCCGCGGCGTAAACGTCCCGAGCGGCGCGGTCTCGGTCATACCCCAGCCTTCGGTCAATTTGCAGCCAATGACGCTCTCGAACCGTTCCTGTACAGCAACCGGAAGTGGCGCGCCGCCCGAGCCGCAAAAGCGCAACGACAAGAAATCCATGGCCTCGACGCCGGGCACGCTGAGAATCGCGACATGCATCGTCGGCACGCCCATGTAGGCGGTGATCTTCTTTTCGACGATGTCCTTGAGCGCCGCGGCGGGATCGAAGCGCGGATGAAGCACGAGTTCCGAGCCCAGCCGAAATCCAAGCAGCATGACCACGGTGAGCGAATAGATGTGGAACAGCGGCAGGATGCATAAGACCCGCTCCTCGCCCATGCGGAACCCGTCCTCGCTGCGCGTCGCCACTTCGGTATAGAGCGAGCAAGCCGCGGTCAGATTGGCGTGCGTCAGCATCGCGCCCTTGGGCGAACCGGTGGTGCCGCCGGTATATTGAATGACGGCCAGTTCGTCGGCGAGCGCGCCGAGGGGGTGAACCTTATAGCGGCCGTCGTTGTCGATCAGGTCACGGAACGCCACATGACGATCGTCGCGCTTGACCTCCGCCAGCATTCCCGCAGCGCCCATCTGCGCTTTGACTGGCCCGGGCGCGGCCGTCATCTCCGCGAATTCGCCGACGACCAGCATTTTGAGGCGCGTCGAAGCGAGCAGTTTCTCGGCTTGCGGATAGACAGAGGCGAGGTCGAGACTGACGAAAATGTCGGTCTCGCTGTCTTCGACCTTTAATTGGAGCGTCGGCAGCGCGTCCAGGGGCGAGTAGTTGACGACCACGCCGCCCGCCTTCAGCACGCCGAAAAAGGCGATGACGTAGTGGGGCGTGTTGGGGAGGAAGAGCCCGACATGCACGCCGGGCCCGACGCCCAGCATTTGGAATCCAGCCGCCGCGCGGTTCGCGAGCGCGTCGAGCTCCGCGTAGCTTATGCGCTTGTTCATGAAGTCGAGCGCCGCTTTCAGGCCAAACCGCTCGGCGGCTATCTCCAGCACGCTCTGAACGGAGGAGATCTCGAGCGGCGCATTCCAACGCACGTTGGGTGGATAGGACTTCACCCACGGTCGAATGGTCATCGCCTGTCCTCGCGCTTCCTCGATGCATCCGTTTGTCCGGCGGGGTCGCCGGTGGCGGATCAAACCTCAGTTGGCGCGTTCGCGGCAAACCGTCAAGCGCGGGCGCTTCCCGGAAAGGGAGGGATCGTTGCGCGCCGAGGCTGGGGGGCGCACGATAGGCTCAAGCGGGAGGAGCGCGGGCTTACTCGCGCCCTGGCCAGGGAGGTCTCAGCGATGGCGGACGGAAACAAGCGCCCTGTATGCGCGGTGATCGGCGTCGGCCCCGGCAATGGCGAGGCGCTCGCGCGGCGTTTCGCCGCGGACGGATACGCGATTGCGCTGATGGCGCGACGCACAGACCTTACAGCCAAGCTCGCCGCCGAACTTCCGCGCGCCAAAGCCTACGCCTGCGATGTCACGGAGGCGGCCTCAGTTGAGGCGGCGTTCGCCGCCATGCGCGCCGATCTCGGCGACGTCGACGCGCTCATCTATAACGCCGGCTCGGGCGTCTGGGGCAATGTCGAGGAGGTCAAGGCGGAGGATCTGG
>DASXXT010000405.1:0-8878 GCA_036502965.1 Roseiarcus sp.
TATACCGACATCGCCGCGGGGCCGCTCGCGATGAAGGACGTAGCGGACGTCTACCCATACCCCAACAGTCTGAGGGTCGTTAAGGTTGATGGCGCGACGCTCAGCGAATGGCTCGAACGCTCGGCGTCCATTTTCCGCCGCGTCGATCCCAGCCGACGCGGTGAGCAGCCGCTCCTCGGTCCCGCCTTCGCGGCTTACAATTTCGATGTGATCGATGGCGTCCGCTACGCGATCGACGTCACTGAGCCCGCGCGCTACGACGAATCGGGCGCGCTGATCGCCAGAGACGCGCGCCGCATTCGCGATCTCACGTTCAAAGGCGCCCCCGTCGATCCGAACCAGTCGTTTCTTGTCGTCACGAATAACTATCGCGCCAGCGGCGGCGGAGGCTTTCCGGGCTGCGATGGAACGAGCGTCGTGATCGAGTCCCCGGACGCCAATCGCGACGTGTTGCTCAAGTACGTCGAAAGTAAAACCGAAATCGCGCCGAAGCCGAATGGCGCCTGGCGCTTCGCCCCTTGGCCAGGCGCCGTGGTCGCGACCTATCTCACATCGCCCGCGGCCTCGGACCTCCCGGCGCCGCCCGGCCTGAAACTGACCTCGATGGGCCTCGCGCCCGGCGGCTTCTTGAAGCTGCGCGTCGAGACGGTGTGAGCCGAGCAAAAATCAAGACTTTTGCAACGGGGTTAAGTGGGCAGTTCACGCAGCCAACAAACTCGTGCTCGCGCTTCGCGTTCCGCTGTCTCAGCCGAGTCGCAGATCGCAAGCGGGTATTGCCGGGGACGGTTCCAAAACATGTCGTCTGGATAGCGGCTTCTCATATCCGGTTCATCGTAGACCTGGACGAACTCCTCGACTTCGTAGCCGAACTGGCCGGGGCGCGCTCAACAAAAAGCGCCGTAGCCCGTCAGGATGCACAATAGATTTCACGACGTGTTCCATAGGCCGACCGGGCGCTGTGACGTAGTGGTCAGATTAGGGGAGGCAAGGTGGCGAGCCAACCGCGACGCTTGTCGGGGCTCGACGAGGTATCGACAATCTCTGTCGACGGCAATTGATTGCAGAAAAGCAGAAAATGAGCTAGGCTTGCTCGATGAGCAATACTGCGTTTCTGCATCGTAAGAAATACCGCCTCCTGTCCCGACGCCGGCACCCCAGCGGCAAAAGGGCGCGAGAAATTTTCTTCGCGGAAAATCCAGCGCAACCTATTGAAAAGTCTCGATTCGGACGAGAGAATCCACGGAAATCTAAGGAAATCCAACCCTCATGATCGGGGGTCTCCGCAGCGAAACAGCCACGCGCCAAGAAAACCCAAACGATCGATCGCGCCGATGTCGCGGCCGCTGCCGAGACGGGAGCTCCACAAACAAGCGACAATTTCTTGCCAAATCGGTTGGCGTCTGGTATTGTTTTTCAGAAATTAGCGACAAGTCCGACTTGCGCTTCGCACGGACGGACAGGAGGCTCCGGCCAGTCCCGTGGGGAGTGACTCGGAAATGGCGCCGCAAACCTTTGAAAACGCTTGAAATGGACTCGGAAATGGCCATCCGCCGGTCCGCGTCGCTCGGAAAGAGAATCGATCAAGCGAACTCGGTATAACTCGTAAGAGGCCGGCGGAAATCCGGCCGGCGCCGGTCACTGGCTCAACGTCGTGGCTTGCGCCGCGGTGTCGACCGACTTCTCGTTCCTCGTTGGATCGAGGATCTCGGTCGGCGCGGCGACCGCGCCCGTGGCGACGCCGGCGGCGACGTTGATTGCGCCACTGGTGAACGTGCCAAGCGATTCGACCAGACCCCCCTTAGCGTCGGTCAGCGACTGGCCCGCCGCCAGCCGCTCGCCGATTGCGCCGACAACTTCGCCGCTGGCGAATTTGCCATGGTTGGTGATGTCGTTGGAAGCGATACTCGTTAGGTCGATGACTTGCACCCGGCCTTGCTCAAGGATCGAACGATAAGGCTCCTTGTTGGGATCAAGCGAGCCGAGGCGCGTCGAATCGCGTGCGAGAAAGCTTGACAGCCCGAGGGCGCGATCGTCTCGCGAAATGAACAAGGTGAACTGCGCTGGCCGCGGCCCGGCGTCGATTTCGGCGATCTGGCGCGTGAAAACGTCGACGTCGATGTCGGGGGAAGCCAGCATCACATCGCGGATTTTGGGCGACAATCCGCGATTACGGATAGACATCTGCCGCAGCGCTTCGACGGCGAGGTAGTTGCCCATCGAGTGGGCGAGGATGGAAATCGAGTCGACGTACGGGTCTTTGACCAATGCCTGCAGCACCGCCTCGAACGCGTCGCGCGAATACACCGCGCTGTCGCGATCATAGACATAGTCGGTCACTCTGCCGCCGGAAGGCCAGGTGAACAGCACCGGGGCGACATTCACCCGCGCGTCGTGAACAATCTGCGCGAAACGATAGACAGCTTCCTCGAAACGGGTATTGAAGCCGTGGACGAAGATGAGAACCCCGCGGCCCGGCGTGCGCTTGATGCGCGCATCGAAGTTTGCCTTCGCCTGGGCCAGGTCCATGCGATCGGCGCGCAGGATGACGAAATCACGCTCCGGATTGCCAGGTAGCGAGGAGGGGAGGGTGACGTCTCCTGGCTGGCGCGCGCCGGGGGGCGGGATCGACACGACGATATCGGCGAAATCCAGTTCTCGTCCCCTTGATCCTCCGAACATGACGCCCGGCGGTTCAAGCACGGGCGCACGCGTCGTCGCCACAAGGAGGTCGACCTGGCTGGCGTCGGGCGCGCCCGTCGTCGGGACGAGGGTGCCGTAAGGGCGGCTTGAGCAACCCGCGGCGATCGCCGACAGTGCGATCACACAGACGACGCCGAGTTGAGATCGCGCCGCTGCTCCTCTCAGCGGCGCGCGCAGCCAATACCACAGGCGCGCGCCGAGCCCCATGACGCGGGCGCTGTTTAGTCGAACAGCGGGAAGGCCGGAGCAGGCGTCGCGCGGAAGGCGTACTCGACAGGGGCCGACAGAAGGCCCGTTTTCGCCGGTTCTGCAGGCTTTTGATTCTGGGTCATGTACCACCAGATCGCCAGCAGCACGACAATGACGATCAGAATGATCGCCCACATCGGGAAGCCGCTCGAACTCGACGCAGCTACAGGGGCCCTCGGCGCGGCGGATTGCGCGCTCCTCGCGGCGGATTCAGCGCTCCTCGCTGCGGAACTGGCTGTCGAACTCGCGGCGGTCGTGGCGCTCGAAACCGTCGACGTTGCGGTCTGGGTCGCAGCCGCGGCTGCGCCGCCCAGGCCGGCGAGCAGCCCAGAGGCTCCGAGTGCCCTCGAAACTTCAGGCGGAAGCGCGGCCGAGATTGCGCTTTTCTGGCTGTTCAGCAGCGCAAGAATCGCTGCGGGGTCCGACCAGGTTGACGGGTCCTGCTGACCGATGGCGCCGACGGTCGCATGCGTCACCGTGCCGAGCAGCGTCTGCGTCGCGGGCTGCGGAGCGCCGGAATACTGGCTTAGCGCGCCCGTGAGGCTCGATAGGCCGCCGCCGCCGAGCAGGTTGCTCAGGAGCGTGCCGCCTTCGTTCAGGAACCGGGTGTTGCCGCCGCTGATAGCGCCGCTTAGCTTCGTCAAAATATCCGGATCCGACGTGGAGATCGCGTCGGAGACTTTCTGAGCGCCCCCAGGCGCAGCCGCCGCTGTGGCGAGCGAGGCGAGGATTGCCGGGACTGCCGCAGCGACAAGCTTCTGCGCCACCGCTTCATTGATGCCGAGCGCCCGCGCCAGGCCGCCAACCAATTGCGGCGTAAGGACCTGGGACACGAGGCTAACGAGATTGATTGCCATTGCAACTTCCCCTCGAACCAAGAAGGTACGACGGCAAGCCTTCTACCAGAATTTGGCGCGCTTGGCGCGCCCAAGGCCATCGGAAAATTAGTTGCGGGCGGAGTCAGCCGTTCGGGAAATCCTGGCTTCGGCAGGGGGCAGGTCACAGGTCTTCCGACCGCCGGGCAATAAGAACGGCGCTCGAAAAGACCAAAACCTCCTGCCCGCGTTGGTTGACGCCGCAAAATCTGTTGGTGATGAGACCCCATTTTGGCTTGGAGGTCTCGCGTTTCGACACCGTCTCCATCGAATACGACACGATATCGCCTTCATACACTGGGTACGGCCAGCGCATGTCTTTGAACCCTGGCGAGACGCCAAGCTGCGGAAGGGTCTCGCCGCGCACGGCCATCGCGGCGCGCAAGGCGCTGCGCGTGTCAACCAATTGGCGCATCCCGGCAGACGCCACATGCAGACCTGATGCGGTGAGCGGCGCCCGTCCACCGTCTGCTTGGGCAACGATACGCGGATCGAACTTCCGGCCATAGTCGAGAATCGCTTCCCGAGAGAACTCGGTTTGGCCGAGGGCGGCTGACTGACCGATGCGAATATCCTCGTAGAACATGAGACCCGGCTAGTTCCTGAGCGCCTGTGGGCGCTGCTTGAGCAGGAGTACAGTGCGCTGCGTCATGGCGGCCACGCCGTCCTGATTGACGACTTCGTAGACAAACTCGACCTCGCCGGCGCTCGTCCGGCCTTGGCGGGGGCGCTTGGCGAGCGTATGGCGGCGCACTTGGAGCCGATCGTCCGGTCTGACCGGCCGCTGCCACCGGACCTCTTCGACGCCGCCCTCCTCGAGGATGGCCGCGCGTATGAGGAACGCCTCGCAATTCATCCGCAACAGCAGAGCGGACGTGTGCCATCCCGAGGCGATGAGGCCGTCCGTCGCCGCACGCGCGGCCTCTTCATCGGTATGGAAAGGCTGGGGATCGAAGTCGTGCGCGAACGCGATGATATCGGCGGCCGAAACATCAACCCCGCCGTATTCGACCACTTCGCCGAGCGGAAAGTCTTCGAAATAGAGCGCGTCAGGCATTGGCCCTCAATTCGCGAAGCGGAAATGCATGACGTCGCCGTCGGCGACCACATAGTCCTTGCCTTCGAGCCGGAACTTGCCCGCCTCACGCGCGCCGGCCTCACCGCCATTGGCGACATAGTCGTCGTAGGCAATGGTTTCGGCGCGGATGAAGCCTTTTTCGAAATCCGTGTGGATGACGCCGGCCGCCTGTGGGGCCCTGGTCCCTTGCTCGATCGTCCACGCGCGCGCCTCCTTTGGACCCGCGGTGAAGAAGGTGACGAGGTGCAAGAGCTCGTAACCGGCGCGGATGACGCGGCTGAGACCAGGCTCAGTTAACCCGATCGCCTCGAGGTAGGCCTCTTGTTCGGCCTGAGGCAGGAGGGCGATTTCGCTCTCGATCTTCGCCGACACCACGACCGCGGCAGCGCCTTCCTTGGCCGCCTGTTCCTTGACCAAATCGGAATAGGCGTTGCCCCGGTCGGCCGACCCTTCGTCGACGTTGCAGACATAGAGAACCGGCTTCGACGACAGGAGGCCCAGCGACTGGAAAAGACGCCGCTCGTCGCGGCCGACGCCGATGGCGCGCGCCGGGCACCCCTCTTTCAGTTCGCCGAAGCTACGCTCGGCGAGCGCCAACAGGTCCTTGGCCTCCTTGTCGCCGCCCTTGGCCTTCTTCTCCATTTGTGCGATGCGCCGCTCGAGGCTTTCGAGGTCGGCCAGCATCAGCTCGGTTTCAATGGTGGCGATGTCGGACAAGGGGTCGATGCGGCCTTCAATATGGGTGACGTCGTCGTCTTCGAAACAACGCACCACATGGGCGATCGCGTCGCATTCGCGAATATTGGCGAGAAACTGATTGCCGAGCCCTTCGCCCTTTGAGGCGCCACGCACGAGACCGGCGATATCGACGAATGACAACCGGGTCGGAATGATCTCCTTGGAGGCAGCGATCTTCGCCAGCGTGGCCAGGCGCGGGTCTGGGACGGCGACGTCGCCGACATTGGGCTCAATGGTGCAGAACGGGTAATTGGCCGCCTGCGCGGCGGCGGTCTGCGTCAGCGCGTTGAAAAGCGTCGACTTGCCGACATTCGGCAGGCCGACGATGCCGCATTTGAAGCCCATGGAAGCCGTCGTTGGACTGGGGAAGGTCCGGCCCTCATGCGCGGGCTTCAGGCAAAAGGCAAGGGCGCAGAACGGCTCCCCGGGTGGTCGGTCAGGCCGATCACCGGACACCCACGGCTCTCATTTCCCGCAAGGTCGAGCTATAGGCTTCCGCCACCCAGCCGCGCATCTGACTAGGGTCCGGCGGAAATTCGAGCTCGACCGACGCCGCCCCCGCAAAACCTGCGTCTCGAATGGCGGAAAGGTACTCCCCGAATGGAGTATTGCCTCGCCCGGGAGGCAGGTCGCCATGATTGACGCCGTCGCAATCGGAGATGTGAACTTGAGATATCCTTCCGTTGAGCCGAGTTAGCGCAGCAGGCGGAATTCGCATGAGCCAGAAATGCGAGACGTCCACCGTGGCCTTAACGTTCTCTAGGCCGACGTCGTCCAAGAAGCGCTCCATGTCGTCCAGCGTTTGGATGAAGGCAAACTCGAACGGAAGTAGTTCGATCGCAAGCTCCAGCCGCCGTTCTGCAGCATGTCGTCCGACCTGCTGCGTGCCGTCGACCGCGAGCTTCCACTCGCTCTCCGCCGGTAGCAGGCGGTGCTGGAACATGTACTCTCCCGGAACGAAGCAGAGATTTATGGCGGACGGAAACTCGGACGCCAAGTCGAGAACGTTCTTTGCGCGTTCGATATGATAGGAACGGACGGCCGGATTGAAATCGCTGAGACCGAGGCAGGTGCACACGAGCGAGATGATCGGCAACTCGACGCCGCGCACGTCAGCGACGTAGTTGCGGCGTTCGGCCGGAGTCATTCGGCCCGGGTCAAAACCGATGAAGAGATCGAGGCTATCGAAACCGATTTTCTTCGCTTCTTGTCTTCCGGGCGTCCCCTCGTATTGCGAGCCAAACCAAGCGGAATCGATCAAGCCGAGCTTCCACTCAGGATAAGCCGTCATTGGTTTCCTCCCTGGACAAAACGATAGCTGACGATCATTTTGCCTTGCAAGGGCTCGCGAGGCCTTTTTGCAGGGCGCCTTTGTCAGCTGCCTAAGCTCGCGTCGTCCGACGGCCCGCGAGGTTACGGCGGGCGCGTGGGCTGTCGCGGCGAAATTGGCGCCCGCCACGGAGCAGGCTTTGTCGGACGCGTTGAATGCAGTCAACTCGGAGGCCGCCACCCGTCTCATTGCGCTGCGCGAACAAATTGCGCGGCGGGCGCGCGATTGCGATCGGACGCCGGAATCAGTCAAGCTCGTCGCCGTCTCCAAGACATTCTCGGCCGACGAGGTCTGGCCGACAATAGCAATCGCCGGCCAGACCCGCTTCGGTGAGAACCGCGTGCAGGAGGCGATACCCAAATGGCGGGACCTGCGGGCGCGGGCCAGCGCACTTGGCAAGGCGATCGAGCTTCATCTGATCGGGCCCTTGCAAAGCAACAAGGCGCGTGAGGCGGTCGAGGCGTTCGACGTGATCGAGACGGTCGACCGGGAAAGGATCGCCGCAGCGCTCGCGCGCGAAATCGACCGGGTCGGCAAACGCCCGCGCCTGTTTGTCGAGGTCAACACCGGAGGCGAACCGCAGAAGGCGGGCGTCCTTCCCGAGGACGCCGACGCCTTTATCGCGCTCTGCCGCCAGACTTATGGATTGACGATTGAGGGCCTGATGGCCATTCCCCCGGCGAACGAGCTGGTCTCGCCGCATTTTGCCCTGCTCCGCGTCATCGCGGAACGCAATGGACTGAGCGAGCGTTCTATGGGCATGAGCGGCGACTGGCCGCTTGCGGTGCAGCTCGGCGCGACATATGTCCGCGTCGGTTCGGCGATTTTCGGTGCGCGCGATTCATCTCGTTGAAACGCGAATCGGCCCACTTTGCTTAGCTCCAGCCTGCACCGCAGACCTGTTGAGATTTCGACAGAAATGTGGGCATTGACGGCCTGATGTCGATCCTGACCTTTATTCTGAGCCTGATTTTGCTGAGCGCCGCCGCTGCGAGCGGGTATGCGAGCGTCGACCTTTTGCCAACCGGCGCCGGCGTTTTGTATGCGCTGGCGGGAGCGGTCGCCGCTTGCGCGGCGGTGGTGACGTTCGCGCTCGCGGTTCTGATCCGGCGGATCGACGCGCTCACGAAGCTCGTGCGGCAATCCGCTAGGCCTTCGGCCCTTCCGCTAGCCTTCGAGGCGACGCCCGCGACCGAGACCGCGCCGGCCGGAGAGGTTTCCGCCGCGCCGTCGGCGATTGAAGCGGGAGCGCGGGAGAGCGTGGAGGAAGCGCCCGCGGGCGAGCACGAGAGTCCGATCAACATCAATCGCACCGGCCACCTGCCTTCACTCGAGACGATCGAAACTGTCCTCGAGACGCCAGAAGAGCCGCAGGGGCCGCCGAGCCTGATCGGCAGCTATTCGTCGGCCGGGGCCAATTACAAGATCTTCTCTGACGGCTCGATCGAGGCCGAAACCAGCGAAGGAACGTTCAACTTCGCCTCCATGAACGACTTCAAGCGCCATCTCATCGAGACCAAGGGCAACCGCCAAGTCGGCGCCTGATCGACGGCGGCGCGGCTTTGCGGCTGTCGTTTAGAGCGCGGTTTCGCTCCTTCTCGGCGGCGGGCCGCGCGACATCGGTAGGGTTGCTCCGTTTGGGTTTGCTTAGCCCGCGGCCGTTTTGCTGCGAGCCCCCGCTGATGAGCCTTGGATTTCCTTGGATTTCCTTGGATTTCTCTCGTCCCAATCGGGACTTTTCAATGGGTTACGCAGCCTGGAGCGAGGAAAATCTTTTTCTCGCGCTTTTCCCGCGGCGTTCGGAGCGCGGGAACGGGAGCCCGTCGTGTTGGCATGCGAAGGGCAGGATTTGGTTCAGTGTGGGATCGGGATTGAGGACCGATTCGATGAAGGCTGAGGACTTTTCGG
>DASXXT010000406.1:0-1876 GCA_036502965.1 Roseiarcus sp.
GCGGGTCGTGTCCCATTTGGTGGTGTAGGTCGGACGGAGCAAGCCGCTCGCGAAGCGCGCTCTCCATAGCGCTGTAGCGAGCGAGCGGCTTGCGGCGGTCATCGCCGATTCTCCGGTAGGGTCGGGTTGCGAATCTCAACGCAACCGAGGAACACGACGATGACCGACGAGAGAATGGCCCTTCAGTCCCTTTTGGAGAAGACCCCGGACGCGGAGTTTCTGCGCCGGATGATCGGCTTTGCGGCGCAGCGCCTGATGGAGCTGGATATCGAAAGCCGTACGGGAGCGGCGCCTGGCGAACGTTCGCCCGATCGCCTTGCTCAACGCAACGGCTATCGCGATCGCGACTGGGAGACGCGGGCCGGCACGGTTGAGCTTCGCATCCCCAGGCTGCGTAAGGGCTCGTACTTCCCGAGCTTTCTCGAGCCGCGGCGGTTGGCCGAGAAGGCCATCGCGTCGGTTGTGCAGGAGGCCTACGTTCATGGCGTCTCGACCCGCTCGGTCGACGACCTCGTGCGCGCCATGGGCATGGACGGCATCTCCAGGAGCCAGGTCAGCCGCCTGTGCGAGGAGATTGACGACAAGGTCAAACCCTTCCTCGGCCGCCCCATCGAAGGCGACTGGCCCTATGTCTGGCTGGACGCCACCTACGTGAAGGTGCGCCGGGGCGGGCGGATCGTTTCGACCGCGATCGTCATCGCCATCGGCGTCAACGGTGATGGTCGGCGCGAAGTGCTCGGCCTCGACATCTGCCCCTCGGAAGCCGACACGTTCTGGGGCGAATTCCTGCGCAAGCTGGCGCGGCGAGGCCTTCGCGGCGTCAAGCTCCTCATCTCCGACGCCCACGAGGGATTGAAAGCCGCCGTCGCCAAGGTTCTCGGCGCCTCCTGGCAGCGCTGCCGCGTCCACTTCATGCGCAACGCGCTGGCGCACGCCAACAAGAACGGCCGCCGCGTCGTCTCGGCCTTCATCGCCACGGCTTTCGCGCAAGGCTCGGCCGACGCCGCCGGCAAGCAATGGCGTAACGTCGCCGATCAGTTGCGCGCCAAGCTCCCAAAGCTCGCCGCCCTGCTCGATGAGGCAGAGGTCGACGTCCTCGCTTTCATGAGCTTTCCCAGGGAACATTGGGACAAGATCAGCTCGACCAATCCCATCGAGCGGCTCAACGGCGAGATCAAGCGGCGGGCCGATGTCGTCGGCATCTTTCCCAACGACGACGCCATAGTCCGCCTCGTCGGCGCGATCCTGATGGAGCAGAACGACGAATGGGCCGTACAGCGCGCCCGCTACATGACGCTGGAAACCATCGCCCCCATCAGCGATAATCCCATCGTCATCCTGCCTGCCGTGGCCGCATGACACCCCGGCTCCCGCCGGCGATAGGTGATGGCTCCATTGCTACACCACGCATCGGGACACGATCCGCATCCGCCGAATCGTCTTATGGGACGCACGAAAATCTGGGAATGCAAAGCGGCTGACACACATTGCGTCATGCCCATCTTTGCGCCGCGTTGCCCAAACTCGCCACGAACCGTCACGGTGCAAGCCCGAAAGCCGCGCTCAACGAGCATTCCTCGTCGAGAGAGGAACAACGCTCGTTCCTTCAGGATTTATTGATGCCGGCTCCTTTCGTGACACGCTAACGCCGGCCGAATTCCAGGGCGAAATAAGTCAATGGCGGAGCATCGGAGCATATGGAGGCTTTTGGCCTACGGGGCTCTTGTCGCAATCGCAGCCGTGCTTCCCAGCCGGGTGGAGCAAAGGCCGGCCGGCGGGAGCACCAGAAGCTGTCGCGACGATCGCCGGACCACAGACCCTGAGGCCGGCGTGTCTGGGGAATCTCCTTCGTCGACCCAAGCCGATTTGGATAAGA
>DASXXT010000407.1:0-9405 GCA_036502965.1 Roseiarcus sp.
CGGATCTTCACTTCGCCGTCGAAGTTCGACTCGATGAACGACTGATCCGCGAGCTGAGCCGCGCCGCCGATGTGGAAGGTGCGCATTGTCAGCTGAGTGCCCGGCTCGCCGATCGACTGGGCGGCGATGACGCCGACCGCCTCTCCCATGTTGACCGGGGTGCCGCGCGCCAGATCGCGGCCGTAGCATGCGCCGCAGACTCCGTTCTTCGCCTCGCAGGTCAAGACCGAACGGATCTTCACCTCCTGTATTCCGGCTGCCGTGATCGCCGGCATGTCCTCTTCGACGATCATGCGGCCGGCTTCGACGATCACTTTGCCATCGGCGTCGCGCAGCGTATCCGCAGAAGTGCGGCCGAGAATGCGCGAGGCGAGCGACGCCACCACCGTGCCCGCGTCGATGATCGCGCGCATGCTGATGCCGTTCGTCGAGCCGCAATCGGGCATGGTGATGATCGAATCCTGCGCGACGTCGACAAGACGGCGGGTGAGATAGCCGGAGTTCGCAGTCTTCAATGCGGTGTCCGCCAGTCCCTTGCGGGCGCCGTGAGTCGAATTGAAGTACTCGAGAACCGACAGGCCCTCCTTGAAGTTGGAGATGATCGGGCTCTCGATGATCTCGCCCGACGGCTTGGCCATCAAGCCGCGCATGGCGGCGAGCTGGCGCATCTGCGTCGGCGAACCGCGCGCTCCAGAATGCGACATCATGTAGATCGAGTTGATCGGCCTGTCGCGGCCGTGCTCGTCCTTGCGCACGGCCGAGATGCCGGCCATCATCTCCTCGGCCAGCCGGTCAGAGCATTTCGCCCAGGCGTCGACGACCTTGTTGTACTTCTCGCCCTGGGTGATGAGGCCGTCGTTGTACTGCTGCTCGTACTCCTTAGCCAAGGCCGAGGTTTCGGCGATGAACCTGTGCTTGGAGTCCGGCACCACCATGTCGTCCTTGCCAAACGAAATGCCCGCTTTGAACGCCTCGCGGAAGCCGAGCGACATGATGCGGTCGCAGAAGATGACCGTCTCCTTCTGACCGCAGTTCCGGTAGACGATGTCGATCATGTTGGAGATTTCCTTCTTCGTCATCAGCTTGTTGACGACGTCGAACGGAATCTTGGTGTGCCCAGGCAGGAGCTGACCGAGGAACAAGCGGCCGGGTGTCGTGTCGAAGATCTTCGACACCCGCTCGCCTTTGTCGTTATAGGTCCAGGCGCGGCCCTTGACCTTGGTGTGCAGCGTGATCGTCCCGGCGGCGAGCGCGTGCTCGATCTCGCCGATGTCGCTGTAGACGCCGCGCAGCGGGCGCTTGGTCTTCGGATCCTCCTCGTACTGGCCGGGCTCCCCATCGCGCATCAGCGAGACGTAGTAGAGGCCGAGCACGATGTCCTGGCTCGGCACGATGATCGGCTGGCCGTTCGCGGGGTGCAGGATGTTGTTGGTCGACATCATCAACACCCGCGCCTCGAGCTGCGCTTCGAGCGACAGGGGCACGTGCACGGCCATCTGGTCGCCGTCAAAGTCGGCGTTGAACGCCGAGCAGACAAGCGGATGCAGCTGGATCGCCTTGCCTTCGATCAACACCGGCTCGAAGGCTTGAATCCCCAGTCGGTGCAGGGTGGGCGCGCGATTGAGCATAACCGGATGCTCGCGGATCACCTCGTCGAGAATGTCCCAGACTTCGGGCTTCTCCTTTTCGACCAGCTTCTTGGCCTGCTTGACCGTGGCGGACAGGCCTTTGGCGTCGAGGCGCGAATAGATGAACGGCTTGAACAGTTCGAGCGCCATCTTCTTCGGCAGACCGCACTGATGCAGCTTGAGCTCGGGACCGACCACGATCACCGAACGGCCGGAATAGTCGACGCGCTTGCCGAGCAGGTTCTGGCGGAAGCGGCCCTGCTTGCCCTTGAGCATGTCGGCGAGCGACTTCAGCGGCCGCTTGTTGGCGCCGGTAATAACGCGCCCGCGCCGGCCGTTGTCGAACAGCGCGTCGACGGACTCCTGCAACATCCGCTTTTCATTGCGGATGATGATATCGGGCGCACGCAGCTCCATAAGCCGCTTCAAGCGATTGTTGCGGTTGATGACGCGACGATAGAGGTCGTTGAGGTCGGAGGTGGCGAAGCGCCCGCCGTCGAGCGGCACCAGCGGCCTGAGGTCTGGCGGAATAACCGGCACCTCGGTCAGGATCATCCACTCCGGCTTGTTGCCCGAGTGCATGAAGGCCTCAATGATCTTCAGCCGCTTGGCCAGGCGCTTGGGCTTCAGTTCGCTCTTCGATTGGGCGATCTCAATCTTAAGATCCTCGGCGATCTTCTGCAGGTTCATGCCCTTGAGAATCTCGCGGATCGCCTCCGCACCGATCATCGCGGTGAAGCTGTCCTGGCCATACTCGTCGACCGCGCGCAGATAATCGTCCTCGTTCAGGAGCTGCCGATCCTTGAGAGGCGTCAGACCCGGGTCGAGGACGATGTAGGATTCGAAGTAAAGAATGCGCTCGAGGTCCTTGAGAGTCATGTCGAGCAGAAGCCCGATGCGCGACGGCAGCGACTTCAAGAACCAGATGTGCGCGACTGGCGCTGCGAGCGAGATATGACCCATGCGCTCGCGCCGCACGCGTGACAGCGTCACCTCGACGCCGCACTTCTCGCAGATGACGCCCTTGTACTTCATGCGCTTATACTTGCCGCACAGGCACTCGTAGTCCTTGATCGGCCCGAAAATGCGCGCGCAGAACAGGCCGTCACGCTCGGGCTTGAACGTGCGGTAGTTGATCGTCTCGGGCTTCTTGATCTCGCCGAACGACCACGACAGAATCTTTTCCGGACTCGCGATAGCGATCTGAATCTGATCGAACGCCTGCGGCGCGGCGACCGGTGCGAAGGGATTGGTGATTTCCTGGTTCATTCTGGTCTCCCGCGAGTTCGGCGCTGAAAAGCGCCGGAACTCGCATTCATGGAAACAAAGGCGTGACGCCGCCCGCGACCGCTAATCGCTCGAAGGCGGCGAACGGCAAGCGCGTTACTCGGCGGCCTCCGCGGGCGGCAGTTCCTCGGGCGCGCGCTTGATCGACGCGAGCTCGACATTAAGTCCGAGCGAGCGCATTTCCTTGACGAGCACGTTGAAGCTCTCCGGGATGCCCGATTCGAACGTGTCGTCGCCACGCACGATCGCTTCGTATACCTTGGTGCGGCCGGCGACGTCGTCCGACTTGACGGTCAGCATCTCCTGCAGCGTGTAGGCGGCGCCGTAGGCTTCCAGCGCCCAGACCTCCATTTCGCCGAAGCGCTGGCCCCCGAACTGCGCCTTGCCGCCCAGCGGCTGCTGGGTGACGAGGCTGTAGGGACCGATCGAGCGCGCGTGGATCTTGTCGTCGACCAGGTGGTGGAGCTTCAGCATGTAGATGTAACCCACCGTCACCTTGCGATCGAAAGCGTCGCCGGTCCGCCCGTCGTAAAGTGTCACTTGGCCAGATGAATCGAGACCCGCCTTGTCGAGCATCTCGACGATGTCTTTCTCGCGTGCGCCGTCGAACACCGGCGTCGCAATCGGCACGCCGCGACGGAGATTCTCGCCGAGTTCAGCGAGGCTCTTGTCGTCGAGCGCCTTGATCGTCTCGTCCTCGCCATAGATCTCCTTCAGCTTGCCGCGCAGCGGCCTCACGTCGTTCGAGCGCAGATAGGCGTCCACGGCCTCGCCCACTTGTCGGCCAAGACCGGCGCAGGCCCAGCCGAGATGGGTCTCGAGGATCTGCCCGACGTTCATGCGGCTCGGCACGCCGAGTGGATTGAGCACGATGTCGACCGGCGTGCCATCGGCGAGGAACGGCATGTCCTCCTGCGGAACGATGCGCGAGACGACGCCCTTGTTGCCATGGCGTCCCGCCATCTTGTCGCCGGGCTGGATCTTGCGCTTCACCGCGATGAAGACCTTGGCCATTTTCATCACGCCGGGCGGCAGCTCGTCGCCGCGCTGGAGCTTCTCGACCTTGTCGAGGAAGCGGCTTTCCAGCGACTTCTTCGATTCGTCGTACTGCTTGCGCATCGCCTCGATCTCCGACATCACCTGGTCGGATTCGAGGGCGAAGCTCCACCATTGCGAGCGCGGCTGCTCCTCGAGCAGCGCTTTCGTCAGCACCTGATCCTTCTTGAAGCCCTTAGGTCCGGACAGCGCCCGCTTGCCTTCGAGCGTCTCGGCCAGACGCGCGTAGACGTTGCGATCCAGGATCGCCTGCTCGTCATCGCGGTCCTTGGCGAGGCGTTCGATTTCCTCGCGCTCGATCGCCTGCGCGCGCTCGTCCTTGTCGACCCCGTGGCGGTTGAAGACCCGGACCTCGACGATCGTGCCCTGCACGCCTGGGGGAACGCGCAACGATGTGTCGCGCACATCGGAGGCCTTCTCGCCGAAAATGGCGCGCAAAAGCTTCTCTTCCGGCGTCATCGGGCTTTCGCCCTTGGGCGTGATCTTGCCGACAAGGATGTCGCCGGCCACCACCTCTGCGCCGATGTAGACGATGCCCGCCTCGTCGAGATTCTTCAGCGCCTCTTCCGAAACATTCGGAATGTCGCGCGTGATCTCCTCCGGGCCGAGCTTGGTGTCGCGGGCCATCGCCTCGAATTCCTCGATGTGAATCGAGGTAAAGACGTCGTCCTTGACGATGCGCTCGGAGAGCAGGATCGAATCTTCGAAGTTGTAGCCATTCCACGGCATGAAGGCGACGAGGACGTTGCGGCCGAGCGCCAGATCGCCAAGATCCGTAGAAGGACCGTCGGCGATGATGTCGCCCTTCTCGACCCGGTCTCCCACCTTGACCAGCGGCTTCTGGTTGATGCAGGTCGACTGGTTCGAGCGCTGGAACTTCATCAGCCGGTAGATGTCGACGCCGGGTTTGGCGGCATCGGTCTCCTCTGTCGCGCGCACGACAATGCGGGTGGCGTCGATCTGGTCGACGATCCCGGCGCGGCGCGCCGCGATCGCCGCGCCGGAATCGCGCGCCACAATCGCCTCCATGCCGGTGCCGACCAAGGGCGCGTCCGAGCGTACCAGCGGCACCGCCTGGCGCTGCATGTTCGAGCCCATCAGCGCGCGATTGGCGTCGTCGTTCTCGAGGAATGGAATCAGCGCTGCCGCCACAGAGACCAGCTGCTTGGGCGACACGTCCATGTAGTCGACTCGGTCGCCGGGCAAGAACACGACGTCGCCGGCGTGGCGACAGACAATGAGATCGCCCACTAGCTTACCGGCGGCGTCGATCGGCGTATCGGCCTGGGCGACCGAATATTTCTGCTCCTCCATCGCCGACAGATAGGCGACCTCCTCGGTCACCTTGCCCTCGCGCACCTTGCGATAGGGCGACTCGATGAAGCCGTATTTGTTGACGCGCGCGAAGGTCGCGAGCGAGTTGATGAGCCCGATGTTCGGGCCTTCCGGCGTCTCGATCGGGCAGATGCGGCCATAGTGCGTCGGATGGACGTCGCGCACCTCGAAGCCGGCCCGCTCGCGCGTAAGGCCGCCCGGCCCCAGCGCCGAGAGCCGGCGCTTGTGGGTGATCTCCGAGAGCGGGTTGGTCTGATCCATGAACTGCGACAATTGCGACGAGCCGAAGAACTCGCGCACCGCGGCGGCCGCCGGCTTGGCGTTGATGAGGTCCTGGGGCATGATCGTGTCGATCTCAACCGACGACATGCGCTCCTTGATCGCCCGCTCCATGCGCAGGAGGCCGATGCGATATTGATTCTCCATCAATTCCCCGACCGAGCGCACGCGGCGGTTGCCGAGATGGTCGATGTCGTCGATCTCGCCGCGGCCGTCGCGCAGGTTCACCAACGCCTTGACCACTGCCAGGATGTCCTCCTTGCGCAGGGTGCGCTGGGTGTCGGGCGCGTCAAGGTCGAGGCGCATGTTCATCTTTACCCGGCCGACCGCAGAGAGGTCGTAGCGCTCGGAGTCGAAGAACAGCGACTGGAACATCGCCTCGGCGCTTTCGAGCGTCGGCGGCTCGCCCGGGCGCATGACGCGATAGATGTCGAACAGGGCGTCCTCACGCGAGGAATTCTTGTCGACCTTGAGCGTATTGCGGATATAGGCCCCGATATTGACGTGGTCGATGTCGAGCACCGGCAGCTCGCTAAAGCCGGCCTCCAGCAATTGCGACAGCGATTTCTCAGTGATCTCGTCGCCAGCCTCGGCGTAAATCTCGCCGGTAGCAGGGTTATAGAGGTCCTCGGCGATGTACTGGCCGTAGAGATCGGCGTCGCTCGCGCGCAGCGCCTTGAGGCCCTTCTCGGCCAATTGCCGCGCGGCGCGCACCGTCAATTTCCGGCCCGCTTCGATCACGACCTCGCCGGTATCGGCGTCCACCAGGTCGACGGAGGCCTTGACGCCCTTCATGCGCTCGGCGTCGTAAGGCACCCGCCAGCCGCCATCCTTGAGACGGCTGTAGACGATCTTGCGATAGAAGGTCGACAGGATCTCCTCGCCATCGAGGCCAAGCGCGAAAAGCAGCGAGGTCACTGGGATCTTGCGGCGCCGATCGATGCGCGCGTAGACGATGTCCTTGGCGTCGAACTCGATGTCGAGCCATGAGCCGCGATAAGGGATGATGCGGGCGGCGAACAGAAGCTTGCCGGAGGAATGACTCTTGCCCTTGTCGTGATCGAAAAACACGCCTGGGCTCCGGTGCATCTGCGAGACGATGACCCGTTCGGTGCCGTTGACAATGAAGGTGCCGTTTGTGGTCATGAGCGGCATGTCGCCCATGTACACATCCTGCTCCTTAATGTCCTTGACCGACTTGGCCTGGGTCTCGGGATCGACGTCAAACACGATAAGGCGCAGCGTCACCTTGAGCGGCGCGGAATAGGTCATGCCGCGCTGGCGGCACTCGTCGACATCGTATTTCGGCGCTTCATACTCGTACTTGACGAATTCGAGATGAGCGGTGTCGGCGAAGTCCTTGATCGGGAACACCGACTTGAACACCGCCTGCAGGCCCTCGCTTGGACGCCCGCCCTTCGGCGGGTCCATCAGCAGGAACTGATCATACGAGGCCTTCTGGACCTCGATCAGATTCGGCATCTCGCCGACTTCCTTGACGTGCCCGAACACCTTGCGAACGCGCTTGCGGCCAGTGAATGTCTGCGCCATGTCGCTCCTCTAAAGCTCGCTTGCCCACCGCTGCTGGTCCTCTACGCGCTTTCGACGCGCGGCGGACCTTCGGCCGGTCTTCTCGAAGCGTCGCCGACGCCCCTTCTCACCCAAACCTCCACCAGCCAGCCTCAACGGGTTTCCCTCAAAGGCTTCTGGCGGCCGGTCGACGACGCTCACTCCCCGCAAACGTCTTGAAAACACCGGAACGGCCCCTGGCTAATGGCCGGGACCGTCCCATTTTGATCAGCCGAGCCCCGCGTCAGCGGTCGGGCCATTATTTTAGTTCGACCTTCGCCCCAACCTTTTCCAGAGCGGCCTTGATCTTCTCGGCTTCTTCCTTGCCCACGCCTTCCTTGACAGGCTTCGGCGCCGCTTCGACCAGGTCCTTGGCCTCCTTCAGGCCCAGCGCGGTGATGGCGCGCACTTCCTTGATCACTTCGATCTTCTTGTCACCGATCGCCGAGAGGACCACGGTAAACTCGGTCTGCTCCTCGACCGGAGCGGCGGCCGCAGCGCCACCGGCGGGAGCGGCGGCGACCGCCACCGCGGCGGCGGCCGAGACGCCCCATTTGCTCTCAAGCAGTTTGGCGAGCTCGGCCGCCTCCAGGACCGTGAGGCTCGAGAGTTCGTCGACGATTTTTTCGAGATTGGCCATTGATGGATTCCCTATATGTAGTTCGAACCGAGTGTTTGTGAAGAGCCTGGCTTTAGGCTGCGTCTTTGGCGGCGTAGGCGCCGACCACACGCGCGAGCTTGGCGGCCGGCGCGGTAGCGAGCTGGGCGAGCTTGGTCGCGGGGGCGGTCAGAAGCCCCAGCAGTTTCGCCCGCAGCTCGTCGAGGGACGGCAAAGTTGCAAGCGCCTTGACGCCGTCGACGTCGAGGGCCGTCTTGCCCATGGCGCCGCCCAGGAGCACGAACTTCTCGTGATCCTTGGCGAAAGCCACGGCGGCTTTGGCCGCCGCCACCGGATCAATCGAATGAGCGATCAGGGTCGGGCCCTTGAGCAGGGGACCGATCGAGGCGACGTCCGTGCCTTGGATAGCAATCTGAGCCAGGCTGTTCTTGGCGACCTGAACCTTGGCGCCCGCCTGCCGCATCTGCTTGCGCAGCCGCTGCATCTGGGCGACCGTCAGGCCGGAATAATGCGCCACGACCACGACCGACGTTTTCGAAAAAACGTCGTGCAGGGCCGCGACAGCTTCCTTCTTTTCCGTTCTATCCACGGTGCTCATCTCCGGTCGGCGGGCTTCGATTGCTTGAAACCCACCTGTTGCACACGCTGCGACACACGATTCGGTCATCCGAATCGAACGCCGCGGCCACTTGCGCCTGTCCCCGGAGGCGGGCTTGACAAGCCCGGCGCCGGACAGAAGGTTCGAACCGCATTCACCGTCCGGGAAGCGCCGGACGGATGCAAAACTCGGTCTTCCCCGTCTATGCTGGCTCCCCGCCCTGGATGGGGGGCTTAGGGAATTAAGCGTGTCTCCCGAAGGGTTACGCGCCGGCAGTCTCGGACAGGACATGGCCGGACGGACGCAAAGGTTAACCCTTTCCGTCCTCCGGCCCATCCGCCGCTCCCGCTCCGATCAGCGTCACCGGTTTCATCTTCGCAGGGCGGTAGCCATGTTTGATCATTGGGGTACTGCGCCATCGACCCCAAAAAGTCCCCTTACCGGGTTCGCGGCGCGGACGCAAGAGGGGTTTGGAGAAAAGTATTCCTGCGGCGCACCCGCGTGTGAGGTGCCGGATTCACTTTCCCGTGATAGCGGCTGGTGAGGTAACCGCCGCTGGAAAGCCTCCCCTTAAGCCGCTTGCGGCCCCGTGGCTGCCGCACGGCGGCGGATCATGACGCTAAGCCCAATGAAGCCCATAAGCAGCATCGCCCAGGTGGAAAGCTCAGGAACCGCCCCGGCGGCGATGGAGAGCGAACCGGACGTGTGAGTGTCATAGAACTGTGTCGTCGGGATCCCCTGGTCATTGCCCGTGATCCGGTCGTCGAAATTGAGATCGAAGCTATAGGTCTGTCCGGCAGACAAGGTTCCACCGGGTATCGTCACGCTCGTGGTGTCCGACGGCAGGAAGGAGCTGCTAAAGACTGTCACGTTGGACGCCTACACGATTGAAAAAAGACGAAGGCGAGGTTGGCGTTCGGACTTTCAGTTAGGCTATTGAAGTCCACGGTAAAGAGGTTAGCGGCATTCATCCCTTGGAGACCGCTAAACGAAGCGGCTGTGACTTCCGGTGTATTGGGAAGCTGTGAGTTCCG
>DASXXT010000408.1:0-8998 GCA_036502965.1 Roseiarcus sp.
ATAATCAATGTGGTTTGTCGGTGCAAAGGTGTTAATGTTTCGTTCCAATCAACTGGCTACTCCTGAACAGACAATTCGTTTCGCTATCCCGGCATCCGGTCGAAGACCTTGAAGCCAGGCGGGATGATCGCCCAATCCGGGCGGCCTTCCGCAAAGATCGCGAAAGTCGGATGGAAGACCGAGGGGTCGTCCAGCGAGCCGGCGTAGAGGGTGTAGGAATCGCTCTTGCCGATCTCGCCGCCGAACACGAGACTCATGCATCGGGCGCAGCGGTTGCGGACCGCGTCGCCGCCGTTCGCCGCTTTCGAGCGGAACTCGCGGGCTTCGCCGGTGAAGCGCACATCGTCGGCCTTGAAGCCCATGAACGGAATGAAGCCCGAACCCGACGCCCGGCGGCAATCGCCGCAGTAGCAATGGCCGGAGCCGATCGGCTCGCCGAAAGACTCATAACGCAGCGCCCCGCATAGGCAGCCGCCAGTATAACGCTTCGCCCCACTGTTCATCTGGACGCTCGTTGCTTCCGAAGGCTGACGCCTCATACGAAACCCCGGTGGTTGGTCCCTGTCGTTCCCGGTGAGAAGCGAGGTCTGACCGGGAATCCAGCCATTCCAACCGCGGTTGACGGCGCTCTGGATTCCCGATCAGCCGCTGTGCGGCCGTCGGGAATGACAACGGGAATCAATCAGGCGGCTTTGGTTCAGATGCAATCGCCGGAGCCTGGACGCAATCGGAAAATTGGCGCAATTTCTTGCCAAAAGCGGAAAGATATGTTATGCACTTTCACTTCGCCGGATCGAATTCCCTTCGCCGGATCGAACCTTTGTCCGGCGTTGAATCGGGAGAAGGCATGAGGCAAGGCTTAAGGACGGTTTACCGGAGGGACTGAGAGGTCGGGAAATTTTTTTATTTGAATCGGCCGTAACCCATTGAAAAGTCCAGAATCCTAAAAATAAACGCTAGTAAATGCAAGCTATTTTACTAACGTTTATTTGCGTTTATTGGCGGCTACTTGCTTCTATTGCAAGCGATTAAGCGGCCGAGCGGCCCCGTCGGCGCTCGCGCATGAATCGCAGGATGTCGGCGTTGAGCTCATCCATGTGGGTGAACATGAGGCCGTGCGGCGCGCCCGGATAGACGAGGAGCCGGCAGTCGGGAATGAGCTCGGCCGAAGGCTTGCCGGTCATCTCGACCGGCATCGACCGGTCGCGGTCGCCCTGGACGATGAGGGTTGGAACGTCGATGCCTCTCATCTCGGCGCGGAAGTCCGCTTCCGCCATGGCGCGGGAGCAGGCGAGGGTGATGGGAAGCGAGGTCTGCAACAGATTGGCGCCCCAGCGCATCATCGCGGGCGAAGTCTCCGGAATGAAGAACGGCGCCAAATTGTCGTCGACCCATTTTGGATAGTCATGGCCCCACTGCGCCCACAAAGCCTCGAAGCCTTCCTTCGGCGCGCCGTTCGGGTTGTCGTCGGTCTTAAGCAGCATCGGCGTCGTCGGCGCGAGGAGGACGAGGCGCGCGACGCGCTTGCTCCCATGTCGGGTCAGGCAGCGCACGGCCTCGCCGCCCGCCATGGAATGGGCGATAAGGGTGAGGCCCGTCAGATCGAGGTCGTCGGCCAGCGCGGCGACGTCGTCGGCGAACGTGTCGAAGTTGTAGCCGCCGGCGGGCTCATCGGAGCGGCCATGGCCGCGGCGATCAAAGCCGATGCATCGGAATCCCTCGTCCGCGAATGCGGCCATCTGGTAGTCCCACATTCGGCTGCTGCAACTCAGGCTATTAAGGAACAGGATCGGCGCGCCCGCTCCCCACTCGCGCCAATAGAGTTGCGTGTCATCTTTTGCCGTGATGAAGGGCATGGAGGTTGTCCTTGATGAAAAGTTGGTTGGAACGGAGCGCGGTGGCGCTATGCAGGCGCGAACGGGTGGTCGACGAGAATTCGCCCGTCTTCGTCGACGATCAGGAACTCGAGCCCGCTCGCGAGCACGGTCTCGCTCTCGGCGAGCAGCATCTCCCAGCGGAACGTCACCACGTCGCCGCGGATGCGGGCGGTCGGGGCGGCGCGATAGCGAATGCCGGTCTCACCGCCGTTCCTTTCCGGCGATCCAAGAATAAGCTTGCCGAGCGCGCCGTATCCGCGGGCCCCCTTATCGCCAAGCGCGCCTGGCGCCCAAAGCGCGGCAATGGCGGAAGAGCGGCTGGCGGCGTCGGGTTCGTTCCACGCGGCGACATAGCGGTCGGCGAGCGCCTGAGCGTCGAGCATCGTATCTCTCCACTTCGAAGATTGAGGAGGGCCTGCGAGCCCTCGGGTTCATGTGCTAAGATCGCGCTGCTCGGGGCAGGAATCCATGACGCGCCAGGTCAAAAAGCGACGGCGCGGGGGCTTGGGCCTTGACCTTGGAGGTCAGGCTTCCTCTTCCCGTCGCTTCCTCAGCAAACGCGGTTAGCCTTCTCACCAGACGCCGATCGGGAACTTCATTGGAGAGCCGTGTCGCCAGTTCCTGGCGCCGCGGCGCGGGCTGCATGTGTCAGAGCGGCTTGCGATCGGAGCGCATTGGCTCCCAAATCGTAATGTCGCGCTCCTGCGCCAGCAGACGCGGGAGCGCCTCATGCCAGGCCCGACGATAGGGACGATGAAGCTGGACGTTGAGAACGTCTTCGTGACTCTCCCAGGTCTCGTAGAGCATAAAGCGATCTTCGGACGCCGGGTTCCGGTGCAAATATCGCCTCGCGGAACATCGGTTCGTTCCGCATCACATCGAGGACGCCTTCGAGCAGTTGAAGAAACTCCTCGCGGCGCTTTGGCAGGACACGAAAATTGATCAGATATGTTACCGGCATCGATCTGTTTCCGAGGCTCAAGAAACGGTTCTGCCCCCTCAAAATTCTCCTCAAGCCTGGTAGAGATCCATGACGCGCCAGATCAAAAACCGACGGCGCGGCGCTTGGCCCTTGACCTCGGAGGTCATGGATTTATGCAGCGTCGAGGGCTAAGCTTGGGTCATGACCGCGCATCAGCTTCCTTTCGGCGTTCTGCTGCGCCGCTGGCGCGAGCGGCGCCGCATGACGCAGGCCGACCTCGCCTATGCTGCGGAGAGCTCGACCCGGCACCTCTCCTGTCTCGAGACCGGCAAGGCGCAACCCAGCCGCGAGATGATCGCTCGTCTCGCCGAATTTCTCGAGATCCCGCTGCGGGACCAGAATTCGCTCCTCCTGGCCGCGGGCTTCGCGCCGGCCTTTCAGGAGCGCTCGATAGCGGCGTTGGCGGCGGCGAAAACCGCCATCGACGCCATTCTTCAGGCGCACAAGCCCTATCCTGCCTTCGCGGTCGACCGGCACTGGAATATCGTTATGTCCAATTCCGCCTTGCCCCAACTTTACGAGGGCTGTTCGGCGGATCTTATGCGCCCGCCGGTCAACGCCGTGCGGCTGACTCTGCACCCGGCGGGTATGGCGTCGAGGATCGTGAACTATGGGGCGTGGCGCGCCCATATGTTGAGCGTGCTTCGCCAGCAGATCGACGCGCGGGGCGATGCGGTCATCCAGGCCTTGTTTGCCGAGGTCTCGGCCTATCCGACACCGCCCGATTGCGAACCAACGGAGAGCTTCGGCGCGGCGGAGCGCCTGGCGACGCCGCTTCGCATCGCGACCCGCCTTGGCGTCATGTCCTTCCTCGGCACGGTCACCGTTTTCGGCACGCCGAACGATGTGACGCTCTCCGAGCTGGCGCTGGAGATGCTGTTCCCCGCCGACGAAGCGACCGCGCGGATTGCGCATGCCATGGTCGAGGAGCTGGAGAGGGCGGCGTGAACGGGCGCGGACGAGGTTGTGGGCGGCGGCCCTTGCACCTCGCCGCATCATGGTCCACATAGGCCCCGGGAGGTTGGCGAAGGACGTACCGCTCGCCAACCGGGTCAGGTCCGGAAGGAAGCAGCCCTAACGAGCCAGGGCGGGTCTTTGTTCAACCTCCCACTGACGCGCTCAGTATCAGCGACAGGCGAGCGTGAATCTGAGTTCGCCCTCGCCTCCGAGCCGCGGTCCATCGAGCGAAGCAAAGCTTAAAATGCTCCGCCACCGACCTTTTCCCGCCGAGAGAGGCCGTCGTTGAGCGATTCGCTCTTCCCTGTCACCGATGTGGCGGCCACACCGCCGGCCTCGCCCTATCGGGTGCTGGCGCGAAAATACCGGCCGACGCGCTTCGAGGACCTCGTCGGCCAGGAGCCAATGGTGCGCACGCTCGCCAATTCCTTCGCCGCGAGCCGCATTCACCAAGCCTATATCCTTACAGGCGTCCGAGGCGTCGGCAAGACGACGACGGCGCGCATTCTGGCGCGCGCCTTCAATTATTCCCTACCCGGCAGAATTGACCGCCCGAGCGTCGACATGCCCGAGTTCGGCGTCCACTGCCACGCGATCATGGAATCGCGCCATGTGGACGTGATCGAGATGGACGCGGCCTCCCACACCGGTATCGACGACGTGCGCGAGATCATCGAAAATGCGCGCTATCGCCCGGTTTCGGCCCGCACTAAGGTCTACATCATCGATGAAGTGCACATGCTCTCGAAGCAGGCCTTCAACGGTCTCCTAAAGACGCTTGAAGAGCCGCCGGAGCACGTCAAATTTCTGTTTGCGACCACCGAAATCGATAAGGTGCCGATCACGGTGCGCTCGCGTTGCATTCGCTTCGATTTGCGACGCATCGAGGCGGGCCCGATGGTCGGCCATTTGAGTAAGATATGCGCCGCTGAAGGGATCGCCGCCGAGCCGGAGGCGCTAGCGCTGATCGCCCGCGTAGCTGAAGGCTCAGTGCGCGACGCGCTTTCGCTGCTCGACCAGGGGATCGCCCATGGCGGCGATGGGGGCGTCACAGCGCTCGCAATTCGCAACATGCTGGGCCTCTCGGACAAGGGCGAGGTCATCGCGCTGTTCGAGCGCGTCATGCGGGGTCAGATCGCCGAGGCCCTTGAGATCGTACGTGCGCTCCACCAGGCGGGCGCCGACGCAGGCGACATTCTGACCGATCTGGCCGAGTTTTGCCATTTCGTCACGCGCGCCAAGATTGCGCCGGCAGCGACCGCGGATCCCGCGGTGAGTGAGATCGAGCGCGAACGCAGCCGCGAATTCGCCGACAAGTTGACGCTGGGAGTTTTGGCGCGAGCCTGGCAAATTTTGCTCAAGGGCGTCGAGGATGTGAAAGATTCGCCCCGCCCGCTGGCCTCGGCCGAAATGGCGTTGATCCGCCTCGCCTATGCTTCCGATCTGCCTACCCCTGAGGAGACGATTCGCAAGCTGAGCCAGGCGACCGACGGTCCGCGTCATGCGCCGCCGGTTCCGTCCGGGAGCGGGGGGCCGCGCGCTGCGATGCGGCTCGCGGCGACAGAGCCCGCTCCGGTCGCGTCCGCGCTGTCACCTCCTCCGTCCCCCGTCGTTCCTCGGCTCGCAGGTTTCGAGGACGTCGTCGCCCTCGCGCGCTCTAAGCGCGATATTCAGCTTGTCCAGTCGCTTGAGCGGGAGGTGCGGCTCGCCCGCTTCGAACAGGGCAGCATCGCCTTCACCCTAGTCGAAGGCGCCGAGCCCGGACTGGCGCAGACGCTCAGTCGACGCCTCCAGGAATGGACGGGCGAGCGCTGGATGGTGGCGCTTATCGCGGGCTCGACCACGCCGACGTTGCGCGAGACTGCGCAGGCCCGTGAGGCGGAGCGAGCGAGCAATGCGGCGTCGCATCCCCTGGTGCAGAAGGTTCTTGATCGATTCAAAGGAGCTCGCATCGTCGACGTGCGGCGTCCAGAGGCGCCGTCCCCCGCGGCGGGCGAGGTCGACGATGAGGTCGGTTACGCCGATTCTGGCGTCGTCCCCGCCGATGAAGTTTGAGAAGGAGATTTCGCCGTGGATATCATGGACATGATGAAAAAAGCGCAGGCCGTTCAGGCCAAACTTCAAGAGGCGCAAGAAGAACTCGGGCGCCTTGAAATTGAAGGTCAGGCAGGCGGCGGCATGGTGAGTCTCACGCTCAGCGCCAAAGGCGAGTTGAAGGGCGTGCGCATCGACGCCTCGCTCTTGACGCCGACCGACAAGGAGATGCTTGAGGATCTGATCATTGCCGCTTTCACCGATGGCAAGGCCAAAGCCGATCGTGCGGCGGCTGAGAAGATGCAGTCCCTGACCGCGGACCTGCCCCTTCCGCCCGGCATGAAACTGCCGTTCTAGAGCCCGGATGTCGACCAGCGTCGCCGGACCGGAAATCGAGCGCCTCGTCCAGCTTCTCGCGCGTTTGCCGGGATTGGGGCCACGTTCGGCGCGCCGCGTCGCGCTGCATCTGATCCGTAAGCGCGAGACGCTTCTCGCGCCCCTCGCCGATGCGTTGCGCGTCGCTCAGGAGCGCATCTTGACCTGTTCGGTCTGCGGCAATGTCGACACGCGTGATCCCTGCACGATCTGTTCGGATGAGCGGCGCGATTCGACGACGCTGGTCGTCGTCGAATCGGTCGGCGATCTTTGGGCGCTGGAGCGGGCCGGCGCCACGCGGGCGCGCTACCACGTGCTCGGCGGCGCCCTATCGCCGCTCGACGGCGTTGGCCCATCCGATCTCAACCTGTCCGCGCTCGTCGCGCGCATCGCCAAAGACGAGGTGAGCGAGATGATCCTTGCCGTCAATGCTACCGTCGAAGGCCAAACGACGGCGCACTACATCATCGATCTCCTCGCCGACTACCCCGTCAAGGTGACTCGACTCGCGCACGGCGTGCCGGTGGGCGGCGAGCTTGACTATCTCGATGACGGCACGCTTGCCACAGCGATGCGTCAGCGCACCGCGTTCTGAACGGCCCCGGGGGACGGAGGGAATATTTCCTACGGCCCCTGTCGGGCGGCCTCACCTCCGCTTACGTCTGGGCCACAAATATCTTTCGAAGGCGATCCATGTTGGCCGCGCCATCATCCTCAAGGCTTTTCGTTCCCCCCTATCCGCGCCGCCCTCAGAGGCCGCGCGGATCGTTCTCGACTCTCCTTGCCCTCCGGCGCAATCCAATCGAAGTCTGGTGGGAGGGGGATTTCGAGCGGCCGGTTTCCATCGCCCGCACCATCTTCGGCCTTCGCGGCGCGGCGCATGATCCAGCCGCTGTCAGACGCATCTTTCTCGACAACGCCGCCAACTACCGCAAAGACGATCTTCAGCTTCGCATTCTGCGGCCTGGGCTCGGCAATGGGCTCTTGACCGCCGAAGGCGAGGACTGGCGCATCCAGCGCCGCGCGCTCGCGCCATTGTTTTCTCCACGGCAGATCGCGGAATTTGCTCCAGCCGTCCACCGGGTTGGACGGGCTGCCGTTGAGCGCATGGCCCGCCGCCGTGACGGGGCAGTGGCGGACGTCGGGGCGGTCATGTCGCGCCTGACGCTGGAAGTGCTGGAGCAGACGCTGTTCTCGCAAGGGCTTGGACGCGAGCCGAGCGCCTTTCAGCGCGCGGTGTCGAGCTATTTCGAGACGATCGGCAGGATCGATCCGCTTGATTTGCTGGGGGCGCCCGCTTTCGTGCCGAGGCTGAGGCGCCGGCGTGGCCGCACCGCGCTCGAATTTTTCGATTCGGCCGTCGACGCTATCATCGAAAAGCGCCGGATGCTGCTTAGCAGCGGGGCGGAGGCGCCGCACGATCTCTTGACCCTCCTAATGTCAGCGAAGGATCCTGAAAACGGGCGCGCAATCGCCGACGTGGATGTGCGGGCCAACATTGTCACCTTCATCAACGCGGGTCACGAGACGACCGCCAACGCGCTGACCTGGGCGCTCTTCCTGCTCTCCCATTCCCCCGAGTGGCGCGAACGGGCGGAGGCCGACGCAGATCAGGCGTTCGACGCTAATCAGTCGGTCGCGACAGAGAGATGCGAAATCCTTCGCGCCGTGTTCGAGGAGGCGCTGCGCCTCTATCCCCCGGCCGCGATGCTCGCCCGCCAGGCGATCGCCGCCGACGAGCTTGCGGGCGTGCATATTCCCGCCGGAGCGGTGATCACGGTTTCGCCCTATGTCTTGCACCGGCGAAGGGGCCTCTGGGACCATCCTGACGCCTTCGATCCTTCCCGATTCCTGGGCGAACGCCGCGATCACATCGACCGTTTCGCTTACATCCCATTTGGCGCGGGGCCGCGCGTGTGCATCGGCATGGCCTTCGCGATGCAGGAGGGGATCATTCTGCTCGCGCATTTTTTGCGCGCCTTCCGCTTCGATTTGGTCGAGGGCCATGTCGTCATGCCGTTGCAACGGGTGACATTGCGCCCGCGCGAGGGCATGAAAATGCACGTAAAACGGCGCGACAGCGCGAAGAATTCCACAGGGGGAAAATTCTTTATGAAAGTCCGTTGACAGAAATCTCACAGGGGCCTATATGCGCGTCTCCCAACGACGTGGGCCGCTTTTGAGGTGGCCAAGTCAGCGGGTTACGGGAATTTTCCGAACGCACTCCTCCCTGCTGTGAGGCGGGGGCGGAGAATTTTCGGTCGTTTATGACTGCGCGCGAGCGTGGTGTATGGAATTCGGGCTTGAACTGAGCTTTGGCGGCGGGTCGTCTCAACGTTTGGTTTTTGCTTGTGGGGCTTCGGCTCCGTGCTGTTTGACAATCGCATCGGAAGAAAGAGAGACGTGGGCGGCGGGGTCCTTGCGGGACTTCGGTCGTCGGGTTGAATTCTAAGCGCGAGCTTGGAACTGATCCGGGGATTGGAGTCCGAAGAGACAACTGACGGTCACGTTTCAAAAATTCATCGCGCTTCGAAGGAATGCGCGCCGGACCGTCGTGAGGCGGGCAGGCCGCAAATTTTTTCTTTTGAGGCGGATGTGTTTGGAACTCGTCAAGATACGATGTCCGTAAGGACATTGAAGTGACCAGTCGGGACCAAGATCTCAGTTGAACTTGAGAGTTTGATCCTGGCTCAGAACGAACGCTGGCGGCAGGCTTAACACATGCAAGTCGAACGCTCGTAGCAATACGGGAGTGGCAGACGGGTGAGTAACG
>DASXXT010000409.1:0-5078 GCA_036502965.1 Roseiarcus sp.
GAAGTGCCGACCATGGTGGACCTTGCCAAGAAGGGGCAGCTGTTCGACTGGGGCGCGATCCAGATTCCGGTCCTCTACGATCACCTTGCGACATGGGCGGATTCGCATTCATTCGCCATTCCCGACCGCAAGGGCAATCCGGTCGACGCCGCCAAGCGCAAAGAAGTGCTCGACGCCGTCCATTGGTTCAATCAGCATTCGCTCGAATGGGCGGGCGGCGGCCACGTGCCGGCGTTCGTGCCGGTGCAGGAGAGCGCCGAATACAAGGCGCTCAAGCCGAATTCGGATTATTCGTCGCTGGCGAAGACCGCCGTCTTCGATCCGGTGTCAACGTTAGCCGGCGTCGCTTCACCCGTCTATGAGGCGGCCGGCAATTACGTCGTGCCGGCGATGAGCGGTGAAATGTCGCCCGCCGACGCCGCCAAACAGATGCGCGACGATCTTCAAAATCAGGCCAAATAGGGATTAGCTTCCGCCGACGCCGGCCGTCTCCTCCTGGCGGCGGCGGGCGTCAAGCTTAAGCCGAGGCCGGAAATTGATCGTCAAGAGCAAGCGCAACGAGATTGCGGTCGCTTACGTTCTCATGGCGCCGTTCATCATCGTCTACGGTGTAATTTTCATTTGGCCGACCATCAAGATGGTCGAGTTGAGCTTCACGGACGCGCCGTTGATCGGCGAAGGCGCGTGGGTTGGATGCAGGAACTTCTGGCGTCTCCAATCGGACCGGCTGTTCTCGACGGCGATCTGGAACACCGTCTACTTTGTCCTCCTCTCAGTCATCCCGAGCACCCTGATTGGGCTTGTCGTCGCGCTCGCGGTCAATCGGCTAAAGGGCTGGGTGCAAAGTGTCGTCCTCGCGGCTTTTTTTCTTCCCTACATCCTGCCGGTCTCGGTCGTCTTCCGCATCTGGAGTTGGATGTTCGACAAGGATTTCGGCATCGCGCAATATGTCATTGCTCCGATGAACGGCGGGCAGCATCTTTCAATCTTCCGTACGCTTCCCCTGTTCATGCCAGCGGTCGCGTTCGTCACCATCTGGTGGCTGCTAGGCTTCAACGTGCTGCTGTTCATCGCGGGCCTGCGCAACATTTCGAGCGAGATCTACGAAGCCGCCGACCTCGACGGGGCGGGGCGGTGGACGCAGTTTCGGCGCATCACCTGGCCGTTGATCTGGCCGGTGACCGCGCTCGTCCTGACAATTCAGCTCATCCTCCAGCTCAAGATTTTCGATCAGGTCTATTTGTTCGCCGCGAATGTCCGAACCGACGCGACGATGGTCATGGTGCAATATATTTTGAAGCAGGGATTCCAGATGAACAAGGGCGGGCTTGCCGCCGCCGCGTCGCTCGTCCTCTTCCTCGTCATTGTCGTGCTGTCGGTGCTGCAGTTTCAACTTTTGCGCGCGCGAGGCGAGCGGTGAGCGCGACGGCCGAGAGCTTCGATCCTCCGACCGCGATCGCCACGCGACGCCTCGCTCGCCTCCGCCATTGGGATCTTGTTGGCCTCGTTTTCACCTTGACTACGCTATGCCTGGCAATCCTGTGGGCCTTTCCCCTCTATTGGGGGCTCGTAACCACATTCAAGCCGGAATACGAAGTCGTGCGTCCCGGCGTTCAATTGTGGCCGGAACATTTCACCCTGGAGGCCTACATCCATGTGCTGACCCGGACCAAGATCGGCCTGTGGTATATAAACTCGCTCATCACTTCAGTCGCCGTGACGGTGATCGTCGTTATGATGGCCGCGGGCGCGGGTTACGCGATCTCGCAACTGAGCTTTCCAGGACGGCGGTTCTTCTGGTGGATGATCTTGGCAAGCTTCATGGTTCCGATCCAACACGGCTTGGTCGTCAACCACTTCATCCTGATGAACCAGTTCCACTTGATCAACACCCTGCCGGGAGTCGTTTTGCCGCAGCTTGTCGCCCCGGTGACGGTCATGATTTACAAGCAGTTCTTCGACTCGGTGCCGAGGGATTTTCGTGAAGCCGCGGTCGTCGACGGCGCGAACGAATTCCAGCTCCTGTTTCGAATCTATCTGCCGATGAACTGGGGCATCACGACCGCGCTCGCTATCATCACCTTCATCGGCGCATGGAATGTGTTCCTCTGGCCATTCGTCGCGGTGAACACCGAAGACAAGATGAACATTACGGTCGGGATTACCCAGGTGCACGACGCCTTCGGCGTCAGCTACGCGCGCGATCTTGCGGTCGCGATGCTCGCGGCGCTGCCCGTCGCGCTCGTCTACCTCATTTTCCAGCGGCGGGTGACGCAGGCGATCATGCTCTCGGCGGGGATCAAGGGATGAACGGCGGGGCGGCCGCGAAAAACGGGGGCGCCGCCGCCGTCGCGCCGCATGTCGAATTGCGGCGGGTGACGAAGCGCTACGGCGCGGTCACTGCGATCACCGACTTGAGCCTCATGGTCGAGAAAGGCTCGTTCACCGCGCTGCTCGGCCCGTCAGGCTGCGGCAAGTCGACGCTACTCCGGATGATCGCCGGACTAGAGGACATCACCGCCGGCCAGTGCTTCATCGATAGCGCCGACGTGACCGACATGCCGCCGGCGAAGCGGCGCATCGCCATGGTGTTCCAGTCCTACGCCCTCTACCCGCATATGACAGTGAGGCAAAACATCGCCTTCTCGCTCTCCGTCGCCGGTCATTCGAAAAAGGTGCAAAACGAGCGCGCGCTGGAAGTCGCGCGAATCCTCCAGCTTGAATCCTATCTCGATCGCCGTCCCGCCGAACTTTCGGGTGGCCAGCGCCAGCGGGTTGCCATCGGCCGGGCTCTGGTGCGCAAGCCCGAGGTTTTCCTGTTCGATGAGCCCTTGTCCAACCTTGACGCCAAGCTGCGTGTTCAGATGCGCCTTGAATTGGCGAAGCTCCACGCCGAGCTCGGCACGACGATGATCTATGTGACCCATGACCAGACGGAGGCGATGACTCTCGCCGACAAGATCGTCGTTCTCGACAAGGGAGTCGTTTCGCAAGTCGGCTCGCCGCTCGAGCTTTACAACGCGCCGGCGAACAAGTTTGTCGCCGCCTTCATCGGCTCGCCGGGCATGAATTTTTTCGGTGTCGACATCGCCGCGATGAACGGCCGAACCGCGAGCGTGCTGTTGCCTGGCGGGCGAACGGCTGAGATCGGCGTAACGAACAGCGCCAGCGCGAGCCCGGCCGAGCTCGGCGTGCGGCCTGAGCATCTCACCATCGTCGATCCCAACGATCCTCATGCCGCCTTTACCGGCGCCATCTCGATCATCGAACATCTCGGCAATTCGACGATCCTCTATGTCGATACGCCCGCCGGTCAACTGATCGTCGAGGGCGAAGGCAATCTCGACGCGAAATCGGGTCAAGCTGTCGGGCTCAGGCTCAACGAGGGCCACGCGCGCCTGTTCGGCGAAACGGGAGCGGCGCTCTGACTGGCGCAATGGCGGCGGCGCCCGTCCGGCGCTCACGACTCGGTCGTGAGTCTCAGCACGATGTCCTGATCGTAATTACCGAACCCGCGGCCGAAAATGTTGACGCCGCCCGGATGGCGCGCGTCCGGCTTGACCTCGATCCTCACCCGAATCGAATGGTGGGCGGACAAGTCGAGATCTTTCGAAGTCAGCGACGAGATTCTCACGCCGTCGACAAACGCGCCGTCAGGCGTCACCCTCCAGCCCTTCAGCATGCCGTACTGGCTACCCTTCAGCTTCCACCAGTCGGGCGTATAAAGGCCCCGCTGATCGCCGAAATCGCCAGGGCTAGTCCACACCCCAAGCTCCCGGGCGTTGATCGCGACGGTGATGTCGGATGGCCAGTCGGTTGCGGTCCCCGGAACCTCGGAGGAAAGCTCGAACGACAACTCGAGCGCAGTGATGGCCTTGCCGACGTGCCGGGCGTTATTGGGAAACTGATACTCGACGAAGCCGCGCGTGAACCACATGAGCCCCGCATTCATTCTGTCGGGATCGAGGAAGGTCGCGGGCACGTCAAGCAGACCAATGATCCCTTTCGGCGAGCAGAGGCCACAAGGCGCGCTGACTTCGGAGCTGGTGTAGAGCCCGATCGGCATTGCGACCTCGATGGCGTTGGCGTTGACGCCCGTGAGATCGTCGCGGAGCATCACCAACACCTCGTCGAAGGCGGAGAAGCAGAGCTTCTGATTGCCCTTCCGACCCTTTTGCGTTTCCGTCCGAATGAGGCCGGCGCCCTCGAGAATCTGCAAGTTGGACGAGACGGTCGATTGAGGAAGATTGAGCGCCTCGGCGATATCGTTGACGTTGACGCCAGGGCGACGATGGAGAAGGCGCAAAATTCGCGCCCGCGCCAGCGAGGCCAGCCCGCGCAAGACGTCCGGCCGCTCCGCGGGGTCGATCACCAGGAAATTGCGCGACATTCTCCAGCCTGCTTGTACTCCTGGTTTTTGTATCAGCTTTTCGGATAGTTTGATAATTGCTGTCCGCGTCGGGTTCGCTCATCAACCTCATCGCGGAGCCTCAAATGGACGTTGATGCCGTGGGTCGTCGCCCAACGCTTTCGCTCGATGGCCTCTGGGACTTCGAATTCGAAGGTCCAACGGCGCGGCTCGACGGCGAGGGGCATACGATCCGCACGCCCGGGATCTGGCAGACCCAATTTCCGGCGTTGCGCAACGCGCAAGGGACCGGACGCTATCGGCGTGGCGTCCAAATCCCGGCGGACTGGGCGGACAAGAGCATCCATCTCATCATAGAAGGCGTCTTCCACGAGTCAGTGATCCTAGTTGACGACGAGGCGGTCGCCGCTCACGGCGACGGCTGGACCCCGATCGAGATTGATCTGACCGACTCGCTGAGCGGCAAAACTTCCTTCGTGCTCGGCGTCGACGCGCGGGTTCCAGACGACCGCCACGGTGGGCGCTTCAGCCAGTCGCTCGCCGGCAAGCAGGACTGGTACGGAGTGCAAGGCGGAATCTGGAAGTCAGCGCGTTTGGAGGCGCGTGACCCAATCCACATCGCCAAAGCCCACGTGCGAACATCGTTCGACCTCAAGACGGGCGTTGTGCACGTAAGCGGCGAGATATCGCGCGCCGCGGCTGCGACGAC
>DASXXT010000410.1:0-10446 GCA_036502965.1 Roseiarcus sp.
GGCTCGAATCCCTGTTCGTCGTATCCGTGATCTTCGGCCTGTTTCAAGGCGGCATCGTGCCGATGTATGCGGTCATCTGCCGCGACCTTTTGCCGCCTCGCCGGGCGGGCGCGGCGATCGGCCTCGTGGTCTCGGCGACCATTCTCGGCATGGCGTTCGGCGGCTATTTCTCCGGGGTAATTTTCGACCTCACCAGCTCCTACCGGATGGCGTTTCTGAACGGCGTTTTGTGGAACGCGTTCAATTTCGCCATCGTCTCCTGGCTCTTCTGGCGCCGCCGGCGGCGCCAGCATGCAGGCGAGCCGCTGGCCGTCTAGCGCCTCGGGCGCTCTTTCACTGGCGACGCCGCCTACGACGTTACTGAATCGAGGAATACATAGAGCGCTGAGATTTTGTCGCCGCGCACGATGATCACGTCTACGCCGGTATAATCGGGCCGCTCCCCGTGCGGACCGGATCCCCATGCGAGACGGCCGGCGCTGTGGAGCGCCTGCGGCTCGCCGTGTGGCGTATAGGCGAAATGAGGATGAGTCGAGCGCAGGTCTCCCGCGAACTTATCCAATGCGTCATGTCCGACGAAAACGCCGGGAGGCGCATCGAGGACGCAGTCGTCGGTGTAGAGCTCCTCGATTGCCGCACGACGGCGGGCGGCGTCGCCTTCACCGAAAACCTCCTGGAGGTTGCGGTTTAGGAGCTCACGGATCCGGGCAGACACGCCGCACCTCCGTGGATCGCCCTGAGCCCGGTCCCCCGGCCGCTCTCAGACAGGCTCAGTCTCTCCGAACCGCCCAAGGCCCCGAGCCAACGGCGGCGAGGTAGAGAAATACGAAGCAGAACAGCACCGCTGGCTCGCCGTAGTTCTTGGCCGGGAAGAAGCTCTGCGGGAAGTGCACCAGGAAATAGCCGACCGCCATAAAGCCTGAGAGGATGAAGGCGACCGGACGCGTAAAGAGGCCGATCGTGATCAAAAGACCGCCGATAAGCTCCATCGTTCCGGTGAAGTAGAGCAATCCCGACGGCATCTGGTCGATGAACGGCAGGCCAGCCGGAAAGCCCAGCAGCTTGCCAGTCCCGTGTTCGAGGAAAAGAAGCCCAGTCAGGATGCGCAGCACCGAGAGCATCTCGGGCGCGCGCAATAGAGAGCCCACGATCGGAATCGCAGGTCGGGAAGCAACGTCACTCATAGACCTCGCCTTTCTGTTTGAGCATGGACTCAGCACATCCCCACAGCGGCCGCGCCCTAAGCCGAGAGCTTGGCGGCGACCTTGGCGATGAGTTCCCCCTGATGCCGCGCGCCGGCGAGTTCGATCTTCGACGGCTGGCGCTGACCCTGTGCGCCGGCGATCGTCGTCGCGCCGTACGGGGCGCCGCCCACGATTTCGTCGAGCGTCATCATGCCCGCATGGCTGTAGGGCAGGCCGACAATGACCAGTCCGAAGTGCATCAAATTCGCGATGATCGAGAAGAGGGTCGTCTCGTTGCCGCCGTGCTGGGTCGCGCTCGAGGCGAAGGCGCCGCCGACCTTCCCGTGCAAAGCCCCGCTCATCCACAGCTGGCCGGCCTGCTCCCAGAAGCTGCCCATCGCCGAGGGCATGCGCCCAAACCGAGTCGGGGCGCCGACGACGATCGCGTCATAGTTCGCCAGCTCCTCGACCTTTGCGATTGGAGCAGATTGGTCGAGCTTGAAGTGGAAGGCCTTGGCGATCTCTTCGGGGACGTTCTCAGGCACCCGCTTGACGTCAGCCGTAGCGCCCGTGGCCCGCGCGCCTTCCGCAAGCGCGTGGGCCATCTGCTCGATGTGGCCGAAACTGGAATAATACAGGACCAGCATCTTCGCCATCTTCATCTCCTCAAGCTTGGACGGTTGGGCAAGAGATTAGACGATCTTCGCCATCTGGTCGAAAGCAAGCCTCGGACTGCGCGGGAACAGCTTCCCGTGGTCGCCGTAGCCGATGTTGATCAAGACGTTCGACTTCAAGTGTCCTTCGGGGAAGAACTCGGCGTCAACCTTCGCATTGTCGAATCCGGTCATCGGCCCGGTGTCGAGACCCACCGCGCGTAGCGAGATGATCAGATAGGCGACCTGCAGAGTTCCGTTCTGAAAAGCGCTGCGGGCGGCCTTCACCTGATCGCTGGAGAACCAGGGCTTGGCGTCGGCGTGTGGAAACAGGAACGGCAGATGCTCGTAGAACTGTTCGTCATAGGCCGTGACGGCGACAACCGGCGCGCTCATTGTCTTGTCCAGATTGCCGGGCGACAGGGCAGGCCGAAGCCGCTCCTTGGCCGCTCGCGATCGCAGGAACAGGACGCGCAGCGGCGATTGATTGGCGCTCGTCGGCCCCATCTTGGCCAGTTCGATCGCCTTCTGAAGCAGTTCGTCCGAGACGGGTTTGTCGAGAAACACATTGTGCGTTCGTGCGTCGGTAAATATCTGGGCGAGCGACTGCGATTCGATCGTCTTATGGCCAGGAACGTGGATGGTCATGCGGAGCGCCCTCGAGTTGTTGCACTGCGAGACAATGTCGACCCTTGCCGCAATCGTTGCAATTGGCAAAATTATGCTAGAATCTATCTCTGGAGGTGATGGATGATCGACTCGCTCACGCTCGACCAGATGCGTGTCCTCGTGGCCGTCGCCGACGCCGGAAGCTTTTCGGCTGCTGCGCGAAAGCTTGGCCGCGTCCAGTCGGGAATCAGCCAGTCGATTCAGACGCTCGAGACGACGCTGGGCCTCACCCTGTTCGATCGTTCCGGCAAGGCGCCGCGGCTGACCGACGGGGGCCAAGCGCTGGTCGGCGATGCGCGGGCGCTGATCGCGGGGGCGCGAGCCATCCGCGCCCGCGCTCAAAGCATGGCCGAGGACGTTGAGCCGGAGCTCACGTTGGCGGTCGATTCGATGTTGCCGATTCCGCTTTTGATCGAAAGCTTGAAGGCGCTGCGCGTCGCCTTCCCGCTTCTGCCCGCGTCGGTCTTCACCGAGGCGCTGGGCGGCGCCGAGCAACGGCTGCGCGACGGGGCGGCCCGGCTCGCGATTTATACAATTCCGCCCGCAAGTCCCTGCGATCTCGTGAGCGAGTTCATGACGCGTGTCGCGATGTGGCCTGTTGTGGCGCCCAGCCATCCGCTCGCCGCTTTGCCCCAGCCGCTCACGCGCGAAGCGCTCGAACCTCACGTGCAGCTGGTGCTGACCGACCGCACCCCGCTTACCCAGAATCTTTCAGGCGGGATCGTCAGCCGTCACATCTGGCGGTTCGCGGACCTGGCCACCCGCCTCGATTTCCTGCTCGCCGGCTTCGGTTGGTGCAACATGCCAAGCCACATGGTCTCCGACCACGTTGAGGCCGGCCGGCTGAAGAGACTTAAGATCGCCAACCAGGAGGAAGTCTCGCTGCCTCTTTACGTCGTGCATGAACGCGGCCGCTTGCCGGGCCGAGCAGGACGATGGCTGATCGCGGACTTGCGCGAGCGGATGAAGACCTGCCCCGGCGCCCATCACCCCAGGGAAGAACAGCCGACGGCGGCCGAAGCCGCCGCCGCTTGAAAACCGCTTAGCCGCGCTCCGGATCGAGCCGGCGCGCCGCAGCGGTCAGAGCCCGTTGTCGATGCAGCCGCGATTGCACTCGTCGGTATTGCGCGTCAGGCCGTCTGCGTCGTCGTCGACCTTGACGGCCGGAACGAAAGCGGTCGCGGTCTTGGGGATCGCGTGTCGCTGCGCCTGCTGGACCTGATGAAGACCGTTGTGATGCTTAGCCGTCGCATGAGCCGCAAACGGGGCAAGCGTGAAGCACAACGCAAGTGTTATCGTCGAGAGTTTCATTTTCCGCTCCATTGAGAGAAGCCGAAGTATTAAATCGACTTCATCGCCTGAACACATATGACCACAGCGCAGGAGCATCTGCTGTGATGCGTGTCACACGCAAACGTTACGTTCGCAACACTTATACTTTACATTATCACTCAACGGTTACATTTGCAACCACGGGTACGAATTCCACCGCGTGCGCGCTGAGTTGAGAATCGTCATCGCGAACGAAGGGACGCTTACCAGGGGAACGTCGAGCGCTTGGCGACGCCGGCGAGCCAGCGCGTTCGGGTCAGTGCTTCGGCGGGCGAAGCAGGACCGCAAGCACGCCTCTCGCTTCGTCGATCAGCCACTCCTGGTATCGGTAGTACATCTCCGAGCCCATTGGCGTGACGTAAGAGCTCAGCTGCTCCTCACAGCGACGGCGAAGCGCGTCAAAGTCCTCCATGAGGTCTTCCGCCGCCTTTCGATCCTGCGGCGTCCGGATGATAGCCTCAGGCGGGAGCGCCTTGATCTGCTCTCGCGTGATGCCGGAATGCGCGCGCGCCTTGATTTGCCGCTCGCTCAGACCGGGATATGCGAGCGCCTTGAGCCGGGACTCCAGCATCGCCCGGATGGCGTCGATCCGCCACAACCTGAAGCGGCTGTAAGCGCCTGCCCCGTTCAAAAGGATCGTTGCCGCCATCACCAAATAGATCCAATAGGCCGGGGACATCAGGTTGACGAGCCAAGGGAAATATTTGTCCGCGATCGCGGGCTCGCCGCTGGCGAAGAACTCGCGCGCCTCGTCGGCCAAAGGCGCGCTGTCCTGCGACTTCGCCGAGGGCGGCGGATTCACGCGAACGAAATTGGGGAACTCCTCGCTGAGAAGCATCAGGAACGCCACCCGCTCCGCGCGATGCACGCAGGCGTTGGTCATGATGAGCGTGTCGACCTGCGCGACGAGCTTGTCGGTCGCAGGGATCGGCTTGGCGATGTCATAATAGCCGGCGGGGATCCGGCCCAGGCGCAGCCACTTGTCTCGCGCCACCAGGCCTTCGATGTCTGATGGCGCGACGATCTCAAGGTCGTACTTGTTGGTGAGCGTGCGAACCAACCCGGCGTTTTCGTTCATGACGAAGGCGGCGAGGTCGAGCTGACCGTCGCGCACAAGTCCCGCTTGCGCTTCGACATCGTGATTGGACGGTCTCAGATCGAGACCGCTGAGGTCGGAATTCCGCAGCAATTGCTGCATCAGATAGGCAGTGCCCGAACCTTCCGGACCGATACCGACCGAATCGCCTTTGAGGTCATTGAAGGTGCTGATCGTGCTCCCGCGTCGGGCGAGCAGAAACAGGGTCTCCGGCTGGGGCAGCCTTCCAAGGGTGGTCAGGCCGGCGTCCGCCGGCGCCGGCACGCCATCCTGCACGAAAGCAAAGGCGGGAACGCAGCGCCCGTTTTCGCCCACGAGGCGGGCGACGTTTTCGACCGACCCCGCCGTGGCGACGACCTTCAGGTGGCCGTTCTTCTTGAGCGCGCGCGCCGTGAGCCGCTCGCCAAGCGCGTGATAGGCGCCGGCGGGCGACCCGGTCAGGATGGAAGCCCTCAGGAACGCATAGTCGCCGGAGACGGTGTAATAGAGGAGCCCGCCGACGAGCGCGAGAACGGCGAGCGCTATGAGCAATCCCCTCACCCACGCCTTTCGATCGCCGCCAGGTCCGAACGCCAGCTGATCCAGGAAGCTCATGCATCGACACTCGACGCTGAAGTGTGAGCCTCGTGTACAGGGAGATTTTCATCGTGAGAAGAGCCTGACGCGACACGGGCGGTCGGGGGATGCCTGCTTCATGCGTCATCTCGCTATGGGCAGTATCAAGGCCCGCCGTCGCGGCCGCAGCAGCGGGAAGACCAGCGCGAGGAGCCGCGAAAACAGGACTGATTCTTTGATCGCTTGCGCCCGGAAATGAAGGCGCCGTCTCAAGCACGTGAACTCGCAACTCGGAGCGCAAGCCGGTTTTCGACTTGGCCTCCCGCTGAGTCATTGCAGCACACCAATGCCGGACACGAAGCCGACAGTCGAGAGCGGCGACAACAAAGCGGCGCGTTCCGATTTCACAAGTTTTGCGAAGGATCGCGCCGCCTTGACTGCAAGATCGACGATCAGCGGCCGTTGTCGATGCAGCCCTTGTTGCAATCTTCGGCGTCGCGGCTCAGACCGTCGGTATCTTTGGCAGGGACCGCCCTGATAACCGGTAAGATCGGGGCCAAGGCCATCGCTTTCCCGAACCGATGCGTCTGGACCACATGGTTGCGAGACGGATGCACGCGGTGAGCCGCGAGCGCTGAAGCCGGAGCAGCAAGCGTGACTCCAATCGACAACGCGACCATCGGCGCAAATGCCGACAGGGTTCTCATTTTCCTTCTCCTTCAAAATCAAGATCAGGCTCACCGATAACTTCGAACGAGTCGAAGGCGGTGTTACATCTCTCGCGCAGCGGTGTGAGCTAAGTCACAAACTGTCGCAGACCACCGATCGATAATTGAGAAGGCTACCGGGCCCTGCCCTCGCGCCCGTAGAGCAGGAGCATGGCGATGATCACGACGCCGTAGGTGATCTGCCGCCCGGCCTCCGGCATCTGAACCACCGAGAGAATGGACTGCAGCAGCGTGATAAGGATCACGCCCGCGACCGTGCCGAGATAGCTGCCGCGCCCGCCGAGGATCGAAGCGCCGCCGAGCACCACAGCGGCGATCGCCGGCAACAGGTAGGCGTCGCCCATCGCTTGCGCCGCCTTGCTGGCGTAACCGGCGAGCAATACGCCGCCGAACGCGGAAAGACCGCCGGCAAGCGCAAACGCGATCAGCACCACGCGCTGGGTGTCGATACCCGAGAGATAGGCGGCGCGCTCACGATTGCCGATGCCATAGACGGCGCGCCCGAAGGTAGTGCGGTTGAGCAGGAAAATCGCGCCGGCGCCGACCACCGCCCAGACGATGAGCGCGTTCGGCAGGCCCAACAGGAATTCGCCGGTGGCGAGCGTGCGCATCGCCGGCGACGAGGAATCCTGCGGCGAGAAGCCGCCGGTGTGGACCACCATCAGCCCTTGCGCCACAGCGTTGACCGCAAGCGTGATGATCATCGAGGGAATACGCAGATAGGCGACGCCGAAGCCGTTGACGAGGCCAAGCGCGACCCCGCAAGCGACGCCGAACGGAATGGCCAGCGCGTCGCCGACCGGCCCCCACCCGGTCGCGGCCGTCGACATCATGCCCCCGACCGCGACCACCCAGGGAATGGAGAGGTCGATCTGACCGAGCAGAATGACAATCATCGTCCCGGTTGCGATCACGCCAAGGAACGAGGCGACCTTCAATTGCTGCAAAAGATATTCGGGCGACAGAAAGCTGCGCGAATAGAGCGAGCCCAAAAGCAGCATCACAATCACGCAGGCGAAGGCGATCGCCACCGGCGGATCGATCCGGCGCTTGAGCGCGTCCGTAAACCCCGTCTCCGCGTTCTCGCTAACGGGAAAAGCTCCAGCCGGTTGCGGACCTGGAACACCCTAGCCGAGCCGACGCAGACCGCGGCGAGCAGCACGAGGCCCTGGAAGAGCGGCTGCCACAGCGGGTCGAGATTGAAGACAAACAAAAGGTCGCCGATGGTGCGAAACATCAGCGCGCCGAAAATCGCGCCGATGGCGCTGCCCGATCCACCGAACAGCGACACGCCTCCGAGCACGACCGCTGCGATAGAGAACAACGTGTAAGTATTGCCGTTGGCGGCGGACGCTTCGCCGGAATAGGTGACGAAGGTTAGAAACAGCCCGGCGAGCGAAGCGGTGAGCCCCGACAGCACATAGGCGCAAAATTTCGCCGCGTCGACCGGGACGCCCGACATATAGGCCGCGCTCTCAGAGGAGCCCACGGCATAAGCCGCCCGGCCTATCGCCGATCGGCTGTAGGGGAGCCAAACCAGAAGAACCACCGCGCCTAGCGCCACCAGGCTCGCGGGCACGACGCCGAAAAGGCGCCCGGTCAGAGCGTCGGCCAGGGGGCCGTAGACGTCGCCCCCCGGGACCGGGCGCAACAGAAGGGCAAGGCCGAAGAACACCGCGCCGCTGGCGATCGTGGCGACGATCGGCTGCAGGCGTCCATAGATGACGATAAGCCCATTGATCGCGCCGCAGGCGAGGCCAGTCAGGAGAACTCCCAGAACGCCGAGCGTGGCGCTCGCTGCTGTTCCGACCACGATCCACGAGGCGAGGCAATTGGTCAAAACGAACACCGCGCCGACCGAAAGATCGATGCCCGCGGTGATGACGACGAAAGTCTGAGCCATCGCCACCAGTGCGAGGAGCACGCCTTTGTTAGCGGCGGTCTGCACCACATTGGCGGTGAAGCCGGCCGGATGGTTGCTCGTGTAGATCGCGAACATCGCGATGAAGAACGCTATCGCAAGAAGGGTCCCGCGGTTTTGGGCAAAGAGATAGCGCCAGTCGCTCATTACGCCGACGCTCCGGCCGCGGCCTCTTCCGACGAAATGTTGAGGGCGCTCGCAATCAGCGCCCGCTCGGTGATCTCGGCGCCTGCGAGCTCGCGCCTAATCGCCCCGTTGTAGAGCACCAGGGCGCGGTCGCAGCAGCCAATCAATTCGTCATAGTCGGTGGTGTAGAAGACGATCGCGGCGCCCTCATCTGCAAGCCGGCGTAACAGCATGTAGATTTCCTGCTTGGTGCCGACGTCGATGCCCCGCGTCGGATCGTTGAGCAGGATGATGCGCGGCTCGGCCATCAGCCACTTGGCGATGACCACTTTCTGCTGATTGCCGCCCGAGAGCGCGCCGGCTGGAATGTTGGTTCCTGCGGTCTGGATGTCCAGGAGGTCAATCATCTCACCGACCAGCCCCTGCTCGCGCCCGCGGTCGATCACGCCGCCTCTCGATACGCGCGGCAGGGCGGCGAAAGAGAGGTTTTCGCGCACCGACATCGGCAGCATCAACCCTTCCGTCTTGCGATCCTCGGGAATGAGCGCCATGCCGATCCGCTTCCCCTTCGCCGCGTGCGGGCTCGAGGGAGAGACGGGGACGCCGGCTACTCGGATCTCGCCCGATAAGCCGCGCAGGACGCCGAACAGCGCCAGCAGCAATTCGCGCTGGCCCTGCCCGTCGAGACCGCCGAGGCCGACGACTTCGCCGGCTTCGGCGGTGAACGAAATGTCGCGCAGACGATCCGACCAGCTGAGGTTCCGGACCTCGAGCAGTGGCGCCGCGCCCTTTGCCCGCACCGCAGGCTTCGGCGGGAAAATGTGGCTGTACTCACGCCCGATCATCATTTCGACGACCTCGTTGTCGGTCTTCGTTCCGGCCACATAGGTCGCGACATTGGCGCCGTTCCTGAACACCGTGCTCTCGTCGGCGAGCTCTGCGATCTCGTGCATGCGGTGCGAAATGAACAGGAGCGCCAGTCCCTCCTGGCGCAGGCGCTTGAGGACCACGAACACCTTAGCGACGTCGGCTGCGGTGAGCGCCGAAGTCGCCTCGTCGAGAATGAGGACGCGCGGCTTGCGGGCCAGCGCCTTGGCGATCTCCACCATCTGCCGGCGCGACAGCGGCAGATCCTTGACCAGCGCCATCGGATGAATGTCGGGCGCGCCGGCGCGCTCGAGCGCTTCCTCAGCGAGGCGTCGCTGCGCGCGCCGGTCGATCAGCCCGAAGCGGTGCGGCGGATTGGAGATTGCGATGTTATCGGCGACCGAAAGGTCGGGAACGAGCGAAAGCTCCTGGAAGATGCAGACAATGCCGGCGCGGTTGGCCGCGGCTGGCGAATCGAAGGCGACTTCCGCCCGGTCGAGCACGATGCGTCCGGCGTCCGGCGCTACGACGCCAGACAGGATCTTGATCAACGTCGACTTGCCCGCGCCGTTCTCGCCGAGAACGCCGTGAATGCGACCCGCGAAGACGACGAGGTCGGCGTTGGCGAGCGCCCGCACGCCGCCATAGCGCTTGGATACGCCCTCCATCCGCAAAATCGGCGAGGCCGTCGGCTCCAGTCGCGTCACGCAGCCAAACCTCGCCGGAGAAGAAACCCAAGGGGCCGCGCGCGGCGGCCTCGCGCACGACCGCCCCGGAACGTCACGGTTCCGCGGCGGCCTCGCGTTCGATCAGGCTACTTGTTTTCCTTCGACTGTCCCATGATCTCCTGCGCGGTGAAGTTGATGTTGCAGGTGGGGAAGGAATTGCCGACGAAGAAGTTGTCGGACTGGGCGGCGTAGTAATTCTCCCCGTCCTTGAAGTTCGGATCCTCGGCTGTCGCCAGCGGCAGTTTGACCGACTGCGGCACCACCTGCCCTTCGAGCGCGGCGATCGCTGTCTTGATCGCGACCGCGACCTGCGCCGGCCCGGTTCCGCCGGACGAGCATTTCAATCCTTCGCCCGAGTACTTGGCGCAGAATTTTCGGAACCCGTTCTCGGTCTCGCCGCCGAACGGCGCGAACGGCTGCTTGGCGTCCATGATCGCCTGCACGACGCCGGTATCGCCGCCCTGCGCGGTATAACCGTCGAAATGCTTCTGCACGGCGATGGCGTCTGCGGCGACCTTTTGCGCCGTCGGATCGTCCCACTTGCCGAAAACTTCGACCACCTCCCACTTCTTGCCGGTCTTATCCAG
>DASXXT010000411.1:0-14342 GCA_036502965.1 Roseiarcus sp.
CAGGTAAACGAGAACTGCCGACCAACGTCTATCGGTGGGACCCGAGCGGAAAGGTCGATATCGTGGTCACCGAGGAGCAGGTTCCGGATCCGAACGGCATTCTGTTCTCACCCGACTACAAAAAGCTCTATGTCATCAGCACGGGCAAGGGTCCCGGAGACACCGGCCCCGGTGGAAAAGGCGACATATCGGTCTTTGACGTCGGCTCCGACAACAAGCTCTCGAACCAGAAGCTGTTCACCGATTGCGTCGTAGACGGCGTGAAATGCGGTCCAGACGGCATGCGCTGTGACGTGGACGGCAACGTCTGGTGTTCGAGCAACGCGGGGCGGGCGGTCGGCTACAGCGGCGTGACGGTCTGGAACCCCGCCGGGAAGCTCATCGGCCGTATCCGCATCCCGGAGATCGTCGGGAACGTTTGCTTCGGCGGCCCGAAGCGCAACCGGTTGTTCATGGCTGGGAGCCAGTCGCTGTATGCGCTCTTCACGGCGACGCAGGGAGCGGCCCCAGGCTGAAACTGGCGCCAGATATTCCCTACCAGCGGTCGATAGCACGCATCGACCGCCGGTTCGCGCCCCTGGCGGTCACGGCGCGTAGATTAGGGCTGAGCGCTTGCGCTCAGCCTTTCGCGTCCGCCGCTCACCTCCTCTCGAGATCAGCCAACGTCGGCATGCGGCCGTTTGGCGTCATATGATTGATGATCTGCGGCAACACAGTCGAGAGCTGGTTCAGCAATTCTTGCTGACTCATGCCGGTGCGTTGCGAAAGTTCGGCAAGCACATTCTGGCCGAGCGCCGAACCGAGCTGTCCAGGCTGAACCGGCTCGTTCGGACCGTGAGCGACCCAGGAATTGACTTGCGGCGCCACCCCTCCGGCGCTGAGCCTGCCGATGAGATCCGAGAGGCCGCCGAGAATGCTGCCGGCGGGCGCGTTTGTTGGCACAGGTTGCCCAGGCGGCGGGATAGGCACGGCGGGCGGCGACGCTGGCGCTGAGCTACCCCCGAATATCTTGCCGAGAATCAGGGCGCCGACGGCGACCGCGATCGGCGTCGCCAGATTGCCGCCCGGAACCGCATTTTTCATCGCGTCGTCAAAGGAAGCCATCGTTGTCTCCTCCACCTGAATCCAAGTCGAAAAATCCTTCCCTTCGACCACAGCTTGGCGCCGCAATTCGAAGATATCGCGACCAAGACTATCGGCTTGCGTTTTCCCCGTCCATACCGCACATTCCCTTGCCGGTGGGGGCGCAAGGGAGGCTAGACAATGTGGATCATCAGCTGGATCATTCTGGGCCTGATCGCCGGTTTCATCGCTAGCAAAATTGTCAACAAGACCGGGTCCGGCATGATGATGGACATTGCGCTCGGCGTCGTCGGGGCGATCGTCGGCGGCATCATCGCTGATTTTCTTGGGTTTAACGGAATCACGGGCTTCAATCTTTGGAGTCTAATACTCGCAATCATTGGGTCAGTGATTGTGCTTTGGGTCTATCGCAACGTCGTAAGCCGCGCGTGACGGATCGGGTCGGTTATGGTGCGGCTGGTCTGCCGCGCAATCACCGCGCGTGCCTGACGCAAACCGTCAACTGGCGGCGCTCCACCGCGCCGCCGACCGATCGTCCTCCTCCTTGGATTCGATCCACCCCTCGACAGCGCCATCGCTGCGTATCGCGCGCTTCCAGAACGGCGCGCGGGTCTTGAGGTAATCCATCAGCATCTCCGCCGCCGCGAACGCCGCGCCGCGATGCTCGGCGGCGACCGCGACGAAAACGATCCGCTCGCCCGGCGCGATACGGCCATAGCGATGGATTACGGTCGCGCCCAGAAGCGGCCAGCGCGCCTCGGCCTCACCCGCCGCGCGTGCGATCTCCTCCTCCGCCATGCCGGGATAATGCTCGAGCTCGAGCGCGGCGAGCGATCCGCCCTCATCGCGGCAGTAGCCGACAAAGCTCGCCGCCGCGCCGACGTCAGTTCGCCCGCGTGCAAGCGCTTCGGCCTCCGCGCCCGGGTCGAAATCCTCTCGCTGGACGCGGACTGTCGCCATCCCTTTCAGCCGCCGGTCATCGGCGGAAAGAACGCGACTTCCTTTACCCCTGTGATGGAAGCGTCGCTGCGGGCGTGAACCCGATCGAGCGCGGCGCGAACGGCCGCAGGTTTGTCGAACGCGCGCGCGTAGCCCTCGCCGCGCTCACAGAGCCAGGCGATAAGGTCGCCGACCGTCGCCACCGTCGGAGGCGGATTAAGCTCTTCCTCATCCACGCCGACCCGTTCGCGCACCCAGGCGAAATAAAGCGCCTTCATTCTCGTCTCATTCGCTCCCGACGTTGTCGTAGCTCGCCTTCATATAGTCCCAGCCAGTGTAGAGCGTCACTAGGGCGGCGATCCATAGGAGCACAATGCCAGTCGTGACGGAGCCCGGCAGCACGGCTTCGCCGGCCGGGCCGGCGATCAGGAAACCCAGGGCGATGAACTGGACCAGGGTCTTCCACTTGGCGAGAGCCGTAACCGGCAGCGGAACCCTGAGCTCGGCCAGATATTCGCGCAGGCCCGAGACGAGGATTTCCCGGCAAAGGATGACGATCGCGGCCAAAAGCGTCGGGCCGGAAATGGTCTGATTCGCGGCGAGCACCAGGATCACCGCCGAAACGAGAAGCTTGTCGGCGATCGGGTCCAGCATTCTTCCAAGCGAGGACTGTTGCGACCAGGCGCGCGCCAGATAGCCGTCGAAAAAATCGCTGATCCCGGCGGCGACAAAGATTGCGAGTGCCGTCCATCGCGCCCACGGCACTTGGGGCCAGAACAAGAATCCGGCGACAAGCGGAACCGCTGCGACCCGCGCGTAGGTCAGAATATTGGGCAGAGACCAGTTGCGGCCGAGCTGAGGGGCGGTCGAAGAAACCATTTGCGGGGAGCAGACATCGCGCCTGTTCGCCCGTCAATAGCGCCGGCATGCGCTCGCGCCGCGCGGCCGTCGGCCACACGCCGCCGACAAACCTGGGGACGATGGCGCGCGCTCTCGTCTCCGCCGGCGCAACTTCGTTTAATGTCAAAGTCTTCCTCGTGGCCAGGACCTCGCCCATGTCGAATGTTCACGTCGTCGCCCATCCGCTGGTGCAGCACAAGCTCACCTTAATGCGTGACAAGACCGTCTCGACGAAGGGCTTCCGGCAACTGATGAACGAGATCGGCATGCTCCTCGCCTACGAGGTGACGCGCGATTTGCCGCTCGAGATGGTGGAGGTGGAGACGCCCCTCGCCAAGACCATGGCGCCAACAATCTCCGGGAAAAAACTGGTGTTTGCCCCGATTTTGCGCGCCGGCGTCGGTTTTCTTGATGGTATGCTCGATCTCGTGCCGAGCGCGCGGGTCGCCCATATTGGGCTCTATCGCGATCCACATACGCTGGAGGCGGTCGAGTATTATTTCAAGGCCCCTGCGGACGTGGCCGACCGGTTGGTCATCGTGATGGACCCAATGCTCGCGACCGCGAATTCAGCAGTCGCCGCGATCGACCGCCTCAAGCGGCGTGGGGTGAAGGACATCCGCTTCGTCTGCCTTCTCGCCGCGCCTGAGGGGATCGAATGGCTGACCAAAGCGCATCCCGATGTGCAGATCTGGACCGCGGCGGTTGATGAACGGCTCAACGAGCACGGCTACATCATTCCTGGTCTAGGCGACGCGGGCGACCGCATGTTCGGCACGAAATAGTAGCGCCGCGTTCGATCGCCGCGCCCGGACAAGCGCCACCCGGCCTTGGGAGGCAGGAATGCAGGGCCAGGACGAACCACCCGTCTTACTTGCGGCGCCGGCGCTGCTGGCCAAGGCCCATCTGCTTCGCCAGGGCCGAGCGCGCCTTGGCGTAGGCGGGAGCGACCATGGGATAATCAGACGGAAGACCCCACTTCTCCCGATACTCTTCCGGCGACAAGTTGTATTGGGTCCGCAAATGCCGCTTCAAAGACTTGAATTTACGACCGTCCTCCAAGCAGATGATGTAATCGCTGGTAATCGACTTCTTCGGCGGGACGGCGGGCTTGGCTGCTTCGACTACGACCGGTTGTGCGCCAGTCGCGACACGTACCAGTGCTGCGTGAACGTCGCTGAGAAGCGACGGCAACTCGCTCGACGGCACGGAATTGTTCGACACATAAGCCGATACAATCTCCGCGGCGAGTTCAATGTGGTTCGTAGAATCGCTCATTGTTGACGTTACTCCGATAAGTTGCCTGTGGAGAGAGCGCCCTGTTGGGATCATCTTCAGGCCATTCTGCTCGTCGGACTACGACGAGCATCCTCATTCTTTGTCGCCTGTTGCGACTGGGGGCAGCAGCCATATAGCGCAAAACAAAACATTACACAAGACAAGATATGATGACTTCAACTAGGGCATCGATGGAGATCGGCTAAATACTCAAAAATGAGTCGGGCGTCGGATGCTGAATTTACACAAAAAAACAACTGTCTTCACTTGACAGACGGCGATTAGCGTGCCGCAAACGCTTTGACCGAATCATCGCAGGCTGGTTTCAAAGTCGCGAGACGTCGACGCGAAAGCTTGCCCTTCCGCATAACTGCAGGCCAGCGACAGTCGCGGAAATCGTTCGCCGCGGCGGTCGGTCCCTTTCACCTGCGCCGCTGCTTCGCGAACAATGATCCAGCCCAAGAATATGGCGGTCGTAAGGATGTCATCGGCGCCAAAAGCGATTATATGCGGCTTACCGATCCAATTGATCGGCGCCGCGTGAGTTCCAATGCAGCATCAAAAGACGTCAACGTTCATCGCCGCGCGCAACCATGCGGCGCGGCGAGCCACGCTGACGGGAACCGTCCAGCTTCTATGGCCTTACATCTGGCCGGCGGACCGCGCTGATCTGAAGCTGCGCGTATTTCTCGCCGTCGCGCTGATGTTGCTCTCGAAGTTGTTCACGATCGCAATTCCCTATTCCTACAAGTGGGCGACCGATGCGGTCGCCAACAAGCTCGCGCTGGATGCGGTCCCGCTGCCGCGCGCTCTGATCGGAGCGGCGGCGCTGACCGCCCTTTATGGGGTCTTGCGCATTCTGATGGCGTTCACCCAGCAGGGGCGCGACGCCCTGTTCGCGGCTGTCGCCATGAATGCGGTGCGCCGATTGGCGATCGAGGTGTTCGAGCATTTGCATCGCCTGTCGTTGCGCTTTCATCTGGAGCGAAAAACCGGCGGACTCACGCGCGTTCTCGAGCGCGGCCGCAACGCGATCGAGACCATCATTCGCACCTCGATGTTGACTGCTGCTCCAACCGTCGTCGAGTTCGCGCTGGTCGTCGCCGCTATGCTGATCTCGTTCGACTGGCGCTATGTTGCAGTGATCAGCGTCACGGTGGTCGCGTATCTGATCTATACGACTGTCGCGACCAATTGGCGCATCGGCATCCGGCGTTCGATGAATGAGAGCGACACCGACGCCAATACCAAGGCGATCGACAGCCTGCTCAACTTCGAGACGGTGAAATATTTTGGCGCCGAAGACCGCGAGTCGGGGCGATACGACAAGGCGATGGCGCGGTACGAGCAGATGAGTGTGCGCACTTATGTCTCGCTCGCGGTTCTCAACGCCGGTCAGGCGTTCATTTTCACCCTCGGCTTGATTGTGGTCCTTCTGATGTGCGTCGCCGAGGTGAGAAGCGGAACCAAGACTGTTGGCGCATTTGTGCTCGTCAACCTGATCATGCTGCAACTCTACCAGCCGCTGAATTTCATGGGCATGGTTTATCGGGAAATCAGACAGGCGATCATCGACGTCGAGGCGATGTTCAACATCCTGGCGCAGAATCCCGAAATCGAAGACATTCCTGGGGCCCAGCCTTTGAAGGTGACCGTCGGCGCGGTCCGCTTCGAGAATGTCGACTTCGCCTACGATCCGGGCAGGCCCATTTTGCGTGGCGTCTCGTTCGAGGCTCCTGCGGGGCACACGATCGCCATCGTCGGGCCTTCGGGAGCCGGCAAGTCCACGATATCGCGGCTCCTGTTCCGGTTCTATGAGCCGAACGCAGGGCGCATATTGATTGATGGACAGAATATCGGCGCCGTCACCCAGAGTTCGCTTCGCGCGGCGATCGGCATGGTGCCGCAGGACACGGTGCTGTTCAACGATACGATCCTCTACAACATCCGCTATGGGCGCGACAGCGCCAGCGAGGGCGAGGTGGTCGCGGCCGCCGAAAATGCGCAGATCGACCAGTTCATCCGCTCGCTGCCGCAAGGGTATGAATCGCCGGTCGGCGAGCGGGGCCTCAAGCTTTCGGGCGGCGAGAAGCAGCGGGTGGCTATTGCGCGCACGATGCTCAAGGGGCCGCCGATTCTGGTGCTCGACGAAGCGACGTCGGCGCTCGACAGTTTCACCGAGCGCGAGATTCAGTCGGCGCTGGAGCGGGTCTCCCGCGGGCGCACGACGATTGTGATCGCCCACCGGCTGTCGACCGTCGTCAACGCCGACGAGATTCTGGTGCTTGACAAAGGCGTTATCGCCGAGCGCGGCTCCCATATGGAGCTTCTGGCGCGGGGCGGAATTTATTCCGCGATGTGGAGCCGCCAGAGGCAGGTCGACGCGGCACAGGAATTGTTGCGGCGGGCTGGCCGTGAGGAAGATCTCGGCGCCGCCGACGGTTTCTTGTCTCAGCCCGCGCCGTGACATCGCAGGCGATTGGCGCCATGAGTGCGCGCGGCTTGTCTTCGAGCGCCGGTCAATGAGCATCGTCAAATCGCTGCGCGGCCAGCTCGCGCCTATCCACCCTGAAGGCTATATGTTCGTGTTCGGCTTCGCCGTCGCGACGCTCATCCTGTGGTGGATATGGGCGCCGCTCGGCTGGCCCGGCCTAATCGCCACGCTATGGTGCGCCTATTTCTTTCGCGATCCCGCGCGCGTCACGCCAGTCCGGAGCGACTTGGTCATTGCGCCCGCTGACGGAGTGGTCAGCTTCGCCGGCTTTGCGGCGCCTCCGCCCGAGCTCGGCCTCGGCATGGCGCCGTTGCAGCGTGTGTCGATCTTCATGTCGATCTTCGATTGCCACGTCAATCGCGCCCCGGTCCAAGGCCGCGTCGCTCAGATCGTCTATCACCCCGGCCTGTTCCTCAACGCCGACCTCGCTAAAGCGAGCGAGGACAACGAGCGCAACAGCATCGTCATCGATACGCCGTCCGGGCGGTTTGGCGTGGTGCAGATCGCCGGCTTGATCGCCCGGCGGATCGTATGCTTCACGCACGAGGGCGCGCTGCTTGCGGCGGGTGAGCGCATCGGCCTCATCCGCTTCGGCTCGCGCGTTGATGTCTACCTGCCGCCGGGGGCGCACATCGTGGTCGGCGTCGATTCGCGCGCCGTCGCGGGCGAGACGGTGATCGCGCAGGTCGCGGCCGAGGTCCAGCCGCCGCCCTTTCAGCGGAGCTGAGGCGTGAACGAGGCAGGCCCCCTGTCCCGGACGCCGAGCGCGACCGCTGCAGCATCGCGGCGTCGCGGTCTCCGGGCCGTGCCGCTGAGACTCTTGATCCCCAATCTTATCACCCTGTTCGCGCTCGGCCTCGGCTTAACCGCGATCCGTTTGGCGATGGAGGGGTTGATCGAATGGGCAGTGAGCGCGGTCGCCGGCGCGGCGGTGCTTGACGGCCTCGACGGGCGAATCGCGCGCGCTTTGAAGGGAACCTCGCGCTTCGGCGCCGAACTTGATTCGCTCGCCGACTTCGTCGACTTCGGCGTCGCGCCGGCGCTGGTGCTATACGTCGCCGACTTGCATGCAGCCAAAAGCTTCGGCTGGGTCGCGGCGCTTCTGTTCGCGATGGCCTGCGCGCTGCGCCTCGCCCGTTTTAACGTCATGATCGACGAAGATCAGCCGGCGTGGCGCAAGATCTTTTTCGTCGGCATGCCTGCGCCCGCGGGGGCGATCGTCGGGCTTCTACCGATCTACGTTCACTACGCCTTCGATCTCGGTCAGCCGACTTCGCAATCCGCTGTTGTCGAGAGCCTCTACGTGCTGGCGGTGGCGCTGTTGATGGCGAGCCGCGTGCCGCATTTCTCCGGCAAAACGGTCGGCCGCGTGCCACGCGAATATGTCTCGGTGGTGCTGGTCGGCGTCGCCGCGGCGCTCCTGCTCCTGTTCAACTCTCCCATGCAGGCGCTGGTCGCCGTCACACTCATCTATCTCGCCTCGATCCCGGTCGCGGTCAGGCGTTATCGCGCGCTCGACCGCATGACGCCGTAGCCGGCCAACCCCGCGCGCGATTCGCTCTTGCGCTCGATCGCAGGTCAGGCATCATAGGGCGCAGGCCATCGGGCTCGCTCACGGGTATTGTTCGCTCGCTTCCAGGATCCGCGGCCTCATGTCGACCCGACCGCCTCGTTCCACGCTCCGGCTCGCCGTGCGGGCGGCCGCCATTGCGATAGCCGCGATCCCGCTCGCGGCCTGCAATGGCTCGAAGAACGCCTATGTGCCGCCGCCGCCGCCCAAGGTGCAAGTGGCGCAACCGCTGCAGCGGCCGGTGACCCAGTACCTCGAACTCACCGGCAACACGCAGGCGTTCGCCACGGTCGATCTCGTGGCGCGGGTGCAGGGCTATCTCGAATCGATCAACTACGCGGACGGCGCCTTCGTTACGAAGGGAACGCAACTGTTCGGCATCGAGCGCGACACCTATCAGCAGCAGCTCGACCAGGCGAACGCGGCGCTGGTCACCGCCGAGGCGCAGATGGTCTATAATCAGGCCGAATATGATCGGCAGTCGATGCTGGGCAGGCAGGACTTCGCGAGCAAGGCAACGGTCCAGCAGTGGAAATCCAATGTCGACCAGTCGGGCGGCTCCATCCTCAATGCGAAGGCCCAGATTGAGCTCGCCAAGATCAACCTAGGCTACACAAAGGTGACCGCCCCGTTCGACGGCGTCGTCACCAATCATCTCGTCGATCTCGGCGCGCTGGTCGGCGTGTCGGTGCCGACCAAGCTCGCGACCATCATCCAGACGGACCCGCTCTACGTCTATTTCACCATGAGCGAACCGCAAATTTTGGCCATTCAGCGAAACCTCGCCCAGCACGGCGTCGCATTGCGCACCTCGAAACTGTCCGACGTCCCGGTGGAGATCGGGCTACAGGGCGAGGAAGGCTATCCGCACAAGGGCCATATGGACTACGCCTCCCCGCAGGTCGATTACGCCACCGGCACGCTGACGGCGCGCGCCCTGTTCGACAACAAGGACGGCGCCATCCTGCCGGGCCTGTTCGTGCGGGTGCGCACGCCGATTGCGCAGCAGGACAAGGCGCTGCTGACGCGAAACGAAGCGATCGGGACGAGCCAGGAAGGGAGCTACGTGCTGGTCGTCGGCGCCGACAACGTCGTCGAGCGGAGGGTTGTCACGACGGGGGTCCGCGATGGACAGCTGCGCGTGATCGAATCGGGCTTGAGCCCAGGCGACTGGGTGGTGACGGAAGGAATTCAGCGAGCTTTTCCTGGGGCCAAGGTCGACCCCCAGCGCGGGCAACTCGCCTCGGCCGCGCTCGGGTCGTCGAGTCCGGACAAAGCCGGCGCGGCTGATCCGGATCACAAATGAACCCCGAAAGCCGAGCGGGAGCGATCTCGCGCTTTTTCATCGACCGGCCGGTATTGGCCAACGTGCTGGCGTTGGTCTTTATCCTGATCGGCCTGGTTGCCCTCATCCAGTTGCCGACCTCGCAATATCCGAACGTCGTTCCCCCGACCGTGCAGGTGACGACGCGCTACCCCGGCGCAAGCGCCAAGACCCTGGTCGACACCGTCGCCCTGCCGATCGAGCAGAATGTCAACGGCGTCGAGAACATGCTCTACATGCAGTCGACCAACGCGGACGACGGCACTTACACCCTGGTCGTCACCTTCGCCATCGGCACAAATCCCGACGAGGACGAGATCCTGGTGCAGAACCGGGTTTCGGCCGCCATTTCCTCACTCCCGCAGGAAGTGCAGGTCCAGGGCGTGACGACGAAGAAGAAGTCGACCTCGATTCTCGAATATGTCGGCTTGACCTCGCCCGACGGCCGCTTCGACAGCCTGTTCCTGGCGAACTACGCCGTCATCAATGTGGTGAACGAACTTGAGCGCCTCCCCGGCATCGGCGACGTATCGGTCATCGGCGCCGGGCAATACGCCATGCGCATTTGGCTGAACCCGGACCTGCTTCAGTCGCGAGGACTGACGCCGCAGGACGTCATCAACGTCATCCAGCAGCAGAGCCAGGAAGTCGCCGCCGGTCAAGTCGGCGCTCCGCCCGCGCGGAAAGGCCAGGATTTTCAGTACACGTTGAACCTCAAGGGCCGCCTCGACGACCCGAGGGAGTTCGAGAACATCATCGTCAAAGTCGATTCCGCCAACGGCGGACGCATTACCCGAATCCGCGACATCGGCCACGCCGAGCTCGGCGCCCAAACCTACAGCGAAGCGTTCAATTACGACGGCCGGCCGGGCGCCGGGATTGGCATCTCCCTTTTGCCGGGCGCCAACGCAATTGACGCCGCCAACAAGGTGAAGGCAAAAATGGAGGAGCTCGCTAAGAGCTTCCCGGAAGGCCTCACATACGTCACGCCTTATGACACAACGAAATTCGTCAGGGCAGCGATCAGCGAAGTCTACAGGACGCTGTTCGAGGCCCTCATTCTGGTGCTCATCGTCATCCTGGTATTTCTGCAGGATTGGCGCGCCATGCTGGTGCCGGCCACGACTGTGCCGGTGACCATCATCGGCGCCTTCGCCGCGATGGCCGCGCTAGGTTTTTCGATCAATCTCCCAACCCTGTTCGCGCTCATACTTGCGATCGGCATCGTCGTTGACGACGCGATCGTCATTGTCGAGGGCGTCTCGCGATATGTGGAGCAAGGAATTCCCGGCCGCGAGGCGGCTGGCAGGGCGATGGACGACCTCACTGGTCCGGTGATCGGAATTACTCTGGTGCTGATGTCGGTTTTCATTCCCGCCGCTTTCCTTCCGGGATTGACCGGACAGATCTACCGCCAATTCGCGCTGGTCATCGCGGCCACCGCCTTCATCAGCGCTATCAACGCCATGACCCTGAAGCCCACGCAAAGTGCTCTGTGGTTGAGGCCGCCGACGCCGAATAAGCGGCCGAACTTCTTTGTTCGGGGCTTCAACGCCGTCTATGGCGCCGCCGAGGGTGGCTACTCGAAGCTCATGGGCGCGATGACCCGCCGGAGCCGGACGATGGTGGTCCTCGCGCTTTTTCTTGTCGCCGGCGCGGTCTGGGGTCTGACTCGTGTGCCGACCGGGTTCCTCCCGACCGAGGACCAGGGCTACCTGATCGTCGTCGCACAGCTGCCCGACGGCGCCTCCAAGGAGCGCACGGATGCGGTGATGCAGAAGATTTCAAAGATTACCGCGGCTGTTCCTGGCGTCGAACATGTGGTCACCATCAGCGGCCTTTCGATCTTCGACAACCTGGCGAGCCTCGCCAACGCGGGCGTCGCTTTTGTCCTCCTGAAGGACTGGGACGTGCGCCTTAAAGAGGCTGGACAAGACGCCCGCTCGATCGCCCTGAGCCTGAACGGCGGGCTGCAGAGCATCCCGGAAGCCATCACGTTCGCGGTCCCCCCGCCGCCAATCCAGGGCATCGGCAACGTCGGCGGCTTCACTATGCAGGCCGAAATCAAGAACGGCGATTTCAACTACGCGCTGTTGCAGAGCCTGACCAACACTGTGGTCAGCGACGCGAACGCGCAGTCCTCTCTCCAAAGGGTCGCGACCACCTACCGGGCGGGTGCGCCGCAGTTCACGGTCGTCGTCGACCGCATCAAGGCCGAGACCCTCGGCATCACAGTCGGACAGGTGTTTGCCGCCCTTTCGGGCTACGTCGGATCGAACTACGTGGCTCAGTTCAACAAGTTCGGCCACGTTTTCCAGATCTATACCCAGGCGGAGGCCAAGTACCGCGCCAACGCCGACGACATCCGCAACCTCAAGGTCAAGGCGGGCGACGGAACCATGACGCCTATCGGCACCGTGGTCGAAATCAGCGAAGTCCAAGGTCCTCCGCTTATCAGTCTCTACAATCTCTATCCGTCGTCGACGATCATCGGTGGCTCGGCGCCCGGTTTCAGTTCCGGCCAGGCGCTCGACATCATGGATCAGATCGGTGCGCAGGCGCTACCGAAGGGGACGGGTTACGAATGGACCGCGATGTCCTATCAGGAGAAAGAGGTCGGCTCGCAGATTTACTTCGTTTTTGGCCTCGCGATACTGCTCGTCTATTTCGTCCTGGCCGGTCAGTACGAGAGCTGGATCCTACCGTTCGCCGTGATCCTGGCGGTGCCGCTGGCCCTCTGGGGTACAGTCGGCGCCCTCACCTATTTCGCCGCTACCAGCGTCGCCGCCAGCCAGAGCGGCGTCGCCGCCGTCAATCTCTACACCCAGATCGGCCTCATCCTCCTGATCGCGCTCGGCGCCAAGAACGCGATCCTCATCGTCGAATACGCCCGCCAGCGGCGGACCGAAGGAATGGACCTCGTCAAAGCGGCGATCGAGGGGGCGCGGCTCAGATTCCGACCCATTCTGATGACTTCGTTCGCCTTCATCCTCGGCGTCCTGCCGCTCGTCCTCGCCACCGGCGCCGGCGCCTCGGCGCGCGCGTCGATCGGGATCGCGGTCTTCTTCGGCATGATCTCATCGACCTGCCTGACGGTGGTGTTCGTTCCCTCCTTCTATGTCGTGATGCAGAGCCTCGAGGAGCGGCGAAAGCGCAAGCCCGCACCTGAGTCTGCGCCCCCGCCCCCGCTTGCTCAGTCGAAGGACGCCGCCCCCTCGTCGGTCACCTGACGACCGGCCTCCTTTTAACAGGCGACGCCGTCGCACATGCCTCACGGCGCAGGCAAGATCGCCGTCCCGACCCTCATCATCCACGCGGAAATGGGCCGCCGACCTTCCGAGCGCCATGGCCGGGGCCTATTTCGCCCTACCGACCAGCGCGCCTTACAAGCGCTTTATCGAGCTCGGCGAAGGCACCGTCATGCTGGAAAAGAACCGCATGCAGTTCTTCCATGAGATTCTCGGATTTCTCGACGAATCGGACGCCACGGCGCTGAAGTAGCTTGGTTTGTCGCGCGCGCCCCGATAAACTTAGTCTCAGAGGGCGGGTCTTGGGCGATTCCGGGCGCGTGGCGCGTTCGATCTTACAACCTTGTGGTGGTAGGACAGGCCGTCGCCGGCGTGCTAGGGCCGTTGAGGGCCGCCGCCTCCGTTCACCTTCGTTGGCGCGGCGATATGACAAGGAGCCTTATGTCGAAAGAAGAACTGCTTGAATTCCCCGGATTCGTCGTCGAGTTGCTGCCCAATGCGACCTTTCGCGTCAAACTTGAGAACGACCACGAAATCATCGCTCACACCGCGGGCAAGATGCGCAAGAATCGCATTCGCGTGCTGGCCGGCGACAAAGTGCTCGTGGAGATGACGCCCTACGATCTGACCAAGGGGCGCATTACCTACCGTTTCAAATGACCCTGACCCTCGGGCGGCGCGACGATCGCTCCGCTCCGCACTCGGGCCCCCGTCTCGTGCTGGGGTCCGCTTCGCCGCGCCGGCTTGCGCTCCTGGCGCAGATCGGCGTCAAACCCGATGCGGTCCTGCCGGCCGAGATCGACGAAACGCCACGCCCGCGCGAAGAGCCGCGCGGGCTCGCCGAACGGCTGGCAAGTGAAAAGGCGCTCGCATCGGCGGCGATCGCCGGCACCCGGGCAGATCTCGCCCCCTGCCTGACGCTTGCGGCTGACACTGTGGTTGGCGTCGGCCGGCGCATCTTGCCGAAATGCGAGACGCGCGATGACGCCGAGGCGTGCCTCGATCTGTTGTCCGGTCGCGGCCATCGGGTCTTCACTGGCCTTGCGCTCGTCACCGGCAGCGGCGCCATGCGGCGCCGGGTGGTCGAGACCCGGCTCCGGTTCAAGCGCCTGTCGCCCAATGAGGTCGAGGCCTATCTGGCGAGCGCCGAATGGCGCGGCAAGGCCGGCGGCTACGCGATCCAGGGCCTCGCCGGCGCGTTCGTCGAGCGGCTGGTCGGGTCCTACTCCAACGTCGTCGGACTGCCGCTGGCCGAAACGGCTGCGCTGCTCGGCGGCCAAGGTTATCATGTCCACCGGCGCTGGAGCGCGAGCCTCGTTCAATGACCGCCGACGACAAATCCCCCGCCGGGCGTCCCGGGTTAAGCAAGGGCAACCGCCCCTGCCCGATCTGCGGCAAGCCGCGCAGCGAGCGCTATGACCCGTTCTGCTCGAAGCGCTGCGCCGATGTCGACCTTCATCGCTGGCTGAAAGGGAGCTATGTCATTCCTGGCGCCAACGCCAAGCC
>DASXXT010000412.1:0-2884 GCA_036502965.1 Roseiarcus sp.
TGGGCGGCGGCGGCGCGCCGGGGGCGGAATAATCGGTCTTTGGCGCCTTCTTCCCGTCGGGGCCGGCGTAGGTCGCCTCGAGATCGATGATGTCGCGCAGCAGGATCTTGCCGTCGTTGAGCTCGTCGCGCCAAATGATGATGGCCTGGAAGGTGAGCGGGCTTTCGCACAAGCCCGCGATCATCGCCTCGCGGCCGGCCTCGATCCGCTTGGCGATGGCGATTTCGCCCTCGCGCGACAGGAGCTCGACCGAGCCCATTTCGCGCAGGTACATGCGCACCGGATCGTCGGTGCGCTCGGCCGGCTCGGAACTGCGGGCAGCCACCGCCGTCGGCCGGGCCGCTTCGACGATCTCGCCGCCTTCCGCCTCCTCCTCGTCGGCGCCGTCGGCGGTTTCCTTTTCGGCTTCTTCTGCGTCCTCGCTTTCGACGACGTTGATGCCCATCTCGCTGAGCATCGCGTTCATGTCCTCGATCTGGTCGGATGAAATCTCTTCCGACGGCAGGACCGCGTTCAGTTCCTCCTGCGTCACCCAGCCGCGCTTCTTGGCGATCTTGAGCATCCGCTTGACGGCGGCGTCGCTGAGATCGAGCAGGGGGCTGTCGGGGGTCTCGACAACCGCCGCTTCGCCTTCGCCCTTCGCCTCATCTTTTTTTGCCATCGCGGCGTCTCCGTCATTGCGCGGCCAAGGGCGCCGGCGTCCAAAACCTTCGACCATCCCGCCGGGCGGGAGATCCCCTCACGTCTACTCGGGCAGAGCTAAGATTGTGCTCTTTGGGGCGCTCCCAAGAAACACCCCATTCTCTCGCGCCGCGCCGTTCGGGTCAGATCGCGGACGATATGCGTCCGGATTGATCGCCAAAACCGTCGATGGCTGCGTCCGCATCCGCAAGGTCAGCCAAATTCGCTTTGATATCGAGCAGCCGGGCAAGATTAAGCTCGTTCGGCTCCGTTGCGAGCAACCGCTCCGCGAGCTTCAGATCCCTATGTAACGCCCCCGCCCGGCGATGCAAGGCCAAGCTTTGCCTTAAGACCAAATCGGCGTCCGAAGGCGCAGCCTCCGGGCGCATGCACCACCAATTCGGCATCTTGGCGGCCAATGCCAAAATCTGTTCGCGTTCTGGCCCATGCCCAACGCCGGTCAGCCATTCGGCGAGCGCCGTGGACGAGATCAGCGCGTCCGCCGGGGCGGCGAGCAGCGCGTCGCGCAATGCGCTAACGCCCGCGCCGACGAATTCGGTCGCCGCCAGTTCCTCGAAATGGCCCTCGATCAGCGCCGGATGGCCAATCGCGATCGAAAGGATCATGATTTCGCGCGCGGGCCGGCGGGCCTTGCGGCCGAGCTTCATCTGCGGGGCTAAGGGCGCTTCCTTAAGGCCGATCCGCGGGCCGCGCGAGGGAAACGGCCCGCCGCGCCGCTGGGCGAAACCCGGCCGCGCGCCAGCGTCGCCTCGCGCCGGCCGTCCACGCTCGTCGCCGAAGAAGGCCGAAAGGCGCCGCTTCATGTCCGCCTGGTAGTGGCGGCGCAGCGTCTCATCAGCAATTTTTCCGACCGCTTCGCCGAGGCGGCGCTCGAGCGCCGCACGCTGCTCGGGCGTGTCGAAACGCTGCTCATCGGTTTCGCGCATGAACAGCATGTCGGCGAGAGGCCGCGCGCCGTTGAGATGTTCGGCCATTGCCGCCGGACCGCTGAGCCGGATCAGATCGTCCGGATCCTGACCCTCAGGCAGAAGCGCGAAGCGCAGGCTCTTGCCCGCGCCGATCAGCGGCAGCGCGGTCTCGATGGCGCGGAACGCCGCCCGCCGTCCGGCGCCGTCGCCGTCAAAGCACAGGATCGGCTCGCTCGCCATCGCCCACAACAACGCGCATTGATCGGGCGTGAGCGCGGTGCCGAGCGGCGCGACGACGTTAGGGAAGCCGGCCTCGCTGGTCGCGATCGCGTCGATATAGCCCTCGACCACGATGATCGCGCCCGCGTCATGCGCAGACTTGCGCGCGCGGTGATGATTGAAGAGCAGAGCGCCCTTGTGGAACAGCGCGGTTTCCGGGGAATTCAGGTATTTCGCCTTGGCGCCGGGCTCCATCGCCCGCCCGCCGAAAGCAATGACGCGGCCGGCGCGGTCGTGGATCGGAAACATCACCCGGTCGCGGAACCGGTCGTAAGGAACGGCGATGTCTTCGCCATGGACCAGCAGGCCCGCTTCGATCATCGCCTCGACGCCAACGCCCTGGGCGGCGATCGCGTCGCGCAGCGCGAAGCGCTCGGGCGAGGAGTAGCCGAGCCCAAAGCGCTGCTGCACCGGGGACCCAAGGCCGCGATCGGCGAGATAGCCGCGCGCTCGCGCTCCGATCGGCTGCTGCAGGTTGGCTTCAAACAGGCGCGCCGCCATCGCCACGACGTCGATCAGCTTTAAGCGCTTTTTGTCTTGGGCCGCTTCGGCGCTGCTCGGACGCGGCATGGGCAGGCCGGCCATGTTGGCGAGCCGCTCGACCGCCTCGGGGAAAGTGAGGCCTTCGGTCTCCATCAGAAATGCGAACGCGTCGCCGTGCTTGCCGGAGGAGAAGTCATGGAAGAAGCCCTTCTGGTCGTTGACGAAGAACGACGGCGTCCTCTCGGAGGTGAAGGGCGACAAGCCCCGCCACTCGCGCCCTTCCTTGCGCAATTTGACTTTTGCTCCCGCCACCTCCGACACCGGCAGCCGGGCGCGAATCTCGTCGAGAAATTCGGGCGGGAACTTCATGGGAGCCATGATTCGCCCTCGCTCAATCTTTGGCAAGATTGACGCCGGCGTTGTCCCGCCTTTTGGGGGCGCGAAAAGCGGCGTCGCGGCCTTGGCCATCACGGCCTAAGCGCTCGCGCCGCCGCCCGCAAGGCGAAGCGGGG
>DASXXT010000413.1:0-4418 GCA_036502965.1 Roseiarcus sp.
TAGGGATGGTGTTGCAATAAGAATGAACGAACCCGTCATCCCCTGCGAGCCATGCGATCGCCCATTCGACCGAGCCGTGCTTACCCGCTTTGTCGACGCGGCCGGTGAAGACCTGGTCGGCCACGAGCTCCTGACCCTCGATGTCGGCCGCGAGGTAGTCGCGTAACCCGCCCGGAAAATGAAACGTGGCCTCCGCCGGAACTTTCGAGCCTTCGCCGATGAGCCCGGGCGCGCAACGCCAGCGAATCTCGACGCCCCCGAACAGATAGGCCTTGGAACGCGCCATCTTGAACACGCGCGCGGGATCGAACCGCGCTTGAGCCCCGAAAATCTGGGGATCGGGCAGAAAGCGCACCTTTGTGCCGCGCCGGTTCGGCGTCTTGCCGACGATCGTAAGCGCGCTGGTTGGCTTCCCACGCTCGAACGTTTGACGATAGAGCGTCTGACCGCGGGCCACCTCGACCTCGAGCTTCTCAGACAGCGCGTTCACCACCGATACGCCCACGCCATGGAGCCCGCCGGAAGTCTCGTAGGCGCCGCTGTCGAATTTGCCGCCGGCGTGCAGCATCGTCATGATGACTTCGAGAGCCGATTTTTTTGGAAATTTCGGGTGCGGGTCGATCGGCATGCCGCGGCCGTTGTCGACCACGCTCAAATAGCCGCTCTCCTCGAGGGAGACTTCGATGAAGGTGGCGTGGCCGGCGACGGCTTCGTCCATCGAATTGTCGATCACCTCGGCAAAGAGGTGATGAAGCGCGTTTGAATCGGTCCCCCCGACATACATGCCTGGGCGACGCCGGACCGGCTCGAGCCCCTCGAGCACCTCAATCGACGCCGCGGTGTAGTTCGCTTCGTCGGGCGTGCCGTTGCGCCCGGCAGGCTTGCCTTTAATGGGCGTAGGTTTGCCGCGCTGAGGCGCTCCCGCGCCGAAAAGGTCGTTCATGTCTCTGTCACACTCTGGCGAATCGCGCGCTCTTCAGGCTACCACGGGCAGGTTGGGAACGAAAATAGAACGCTCGCGCGCCTGGCGTCTGGAAAAGTCCAGGAGCCTGCAGGAAGGACGTAGGTAAGCGCCACGCCTGGCAAGTGTCGGAGTTTGAAAGGGAGAGATGGTAACCCGTCGTGGGGGGACCCTTAACTCATGCTATGAGAAGCGGCAAGCAGGGAGCCTGGTATGCCAGATCGACGCGAGCTGTACCGCAGCCCAAACGGCGACACGTGGTTCCTCGGCCGGGAACCGGCGAACGGGCACGCATTCATTATCCATCAACCCAACGCGCCTTCCGGAGGCCGTTTGTCTCACGTTGAAGTCGGGGCCTTCCTGAGAGAGGGGGCTGGGCCTGAGCAGCAGGCGCTGTTGCGGTTAATTGGAACCCTGGTAGAGATTCCTCCGTACGCGGACCGGACCTAAAGACGGAAAGCGCCCGTAGACGCCAATGCTCGGCAAATTGAGGCGCTACGCAGCTTCTACATTCCGGTTAGCAGCGTGCGGGTCGCCGCCGCGACATCCTTGTGGCGCATCAGCGCCTCGCCGACCAAAAAAGCTTCCACTCCGGCCTTGGCCAGCCGCTTGCAGTCTGCGTGCTCGGAAATGCCGCTTTCGGCGACCACGATCTTGCCCTCCGGGATCGAGGGCAGGAGCCGTTCACACACTTCGAGCGATGTTTCGAAAGTGCGAAGGTTCCGATTGTTGACGCCGATCAGGCGGCCCTCGAGAGAAAGCGCGCGTTTGAGCTCATCTTCGTCATGCGTCTCGATGAGCACGTCAAGGCCAAGATCATGTGCGGTCTTGTTGAGGGTTTTGGCGATCTCGTCGTCGACGGCGGCCATGATGATGAGGATACAGTCAGCGCCCCAGGCGCGCGCCTCCAGCACCTGGTAGGCGTCGAAAAGAAAATCCTTGCGCAGAATCGGGAGCGTCGTCGCCTTGCGTGCTTTCATCAGGTGCTCGGGCGCCCCCTGAAACGAGGGCCCGTCAGTCAGCACGGAGAGGCAGGCCGCGCCGCCGGCCTGATAGGCCTTGGCGAGAGCGGCCGGCTCGAAATCCTCGCGTATGAGCCCTTTCGAGGGGCTCGCCTTCTTGATCTCCGCGATTAGGCCGAACCGACCTTCCTCGATCGCTCTTTGGAGGGCCTTGATGAAGCCGCGCGGCGGAGACTGACCATCGATCTCGCGCTCCAAAGTCGCGCGTGGCACCCTGACCTTGGCGTCCGCGATTTCGCGGCGCTTGTAGCTTTCAATCTTTTTCAGAATGTCGGTCATCAGCGTTCCCGACTGTCACGCGTTCGACGCTGCGACCAATCGGTCGAGCGTGCGGCGCGCCGCGCCAGAGCGGATCGCCGCGTCGCCCATGGCCACGCCCTCCTTAATAGAGCTGGCCTTGCCGGCAATTACAAGCGCTGCGCCCGCGTTGATGAGCGCAATGTCGCGATAGGCGCCCTCAGCGCCGCCAAGAACGTCCGTGAGCGCCTTAGCGTTTTGCGCCGGCTCGCCGCCCTTCAGCGCCGCCGGCGTCGCGCGAGGAAGGCCGGCTGCTTCCGGCGTCAGTTCGAAGGCGTGCAGCGCGCCGCCTTTGAGTTCGACTACCTTGGTCGGCCCCGTGGTGGTGATCTCGTCAAGGCCGTCGAGCCCGTGCGTCACCCAGACGCGTTCCGAGCCAAAATTGCGCAGGACTTCCGCCATTGGCTCGAGCCAGGCGGCCGAAAAGACGCCGACAAGCTGGCGCTTGACCCCGGCCGGATTGGAGAGCGGCCCGAGAAGATTGAATAATGTGCGCGTGCCGAGCTCGGTCCGGGTCGGACCGACGTTGCGCATCGAGGCGTGGTGCGTCGGCGCCATCATGAAGCCGATCCCCGCCTCATCGATGCAGCGCTCGACGCCGTCGGGCGAGAGCCCGATCTTGACGCCGAGGGCGGCGAGCGTGTCCGCGGCGCCCGAACGCGAGGACGCAGCGCGATTGCCGTGCTTGGCGACTGTCACGCCGCAAGCGGCGGTAATGATCGCGGCCAGCGTCGACACATTGAGAGAGCCCGAACCGTCGCCTCCAGTGCCAACAATGTCAATCGCTTCCGGCGGCGCGTTTACGCTGAGCATCTTTGCGCGCATGGCCGAGACGGCGCCGGTGATCTCCTCGACCGTCTCGCCGCGCACCCTTAGCGCCATGAGAAACCCACCCATTTGCGAAGGCGTCACTTCGCCTGAAAGCATCGAATCGAAGGCGCTTTCCGCCTCGCTCCGCGTGAGCGTCGCCCCCGCGGCGACTTTGGCGATCAGAGGCTTGAAGGATTCCATATCCTCGTTTCGGGTTCTCGTCAGAATGCTTGCTGGCGCTGATGAAAGGTGTCGGCGAGGTCGAGGAAATTGTGCAGAATCCGCCGGCCGTGCTCGCTGGCGATGCTCTCCGGATGAAACTGCACCCCGAACGTCGGACGATCAATGTGCTGAACACCCATTACGAGCCCGTCGTCGCTCTCCGCGGTGATCTCGAGTTCGGCGGGCGCGCTTGATCGCTCGATGACGAGCGAGTGATAACGCGTCGCAGAAAAGGATCCGTTCAGACCACGGAAGAGTCCGCGCGAATTGTGCGAAATGCGGGACACCTTGCCGTGCATCGGCACCGGCGCGCGCACGACATCGCCGCCAAACGCCTGCCCGATCGCCTGATGGCCAAGGCAGACCCCGAGCATCGGCGTCGTTTCGCTCGCCGCGCGGACGAGATCGATACAGACGCCCGCTTCGTTCGGCGTGCAAGGCCCAGGGGAGAGGACGATGGCGTCCGGATTGTCGGCGAGCACATCTGCGGCCGTGATCTCATCGTTCCGCCACACAGACACGTCCGCGCCCAACTCGCCGAGGTAGTGGACGAGGTTGAACGTAAAGCTGTCATAGTTGTCGATCAGCGTAACGCGCTGCATCCCGGCTCCCGCGCACAAAGAGGAGCCGTCTTTTCCGATGCTGCGCTGCGCCCGTCAAGTTGAGTGCGCAACGCTGCGATGAAGAGAGCTGTTTCGATTGTTGCGTTATCGAATCGTTCGCCTGCGCGCTCCCGCGTCAAGGCTGCTCGCGCGAGCGCGCGAAGTCTGTTCGAACGAGCGGCGCCAGCGTTAGAGACGCTGGATCGCCGCGAGCGTCCAAGGATCGCGCGCCGGCTCCTCGTAGCCTAGGACCGCGGCGCGTTCGCCGACAGTCATGCCGACGTCGTCGAGATAGCGAAGCGGCAACGCCGCGAGCCGGCTGCGATCGACGGCGGCCTCGGCGCGCTCGGCCAATTGGTTAAGAATTCCTTTCACAACGGCAACCGCCCTGGAAACCGCAAAATCGCCGTGAGAATGAACCAGGTTTGTAGAAGACGCAGTCACTTTACCAATCCTTAACTTTATTTGGCGGCCGCTTGCGCTCGCTTCGGCCGAATATATAAG
>DASXXT010000414.1:0-7980 GCA_036502965.1 Roseiarcus sp.
ACGTCGAGATTGTCGAAAAGGTTCAGTTCCTGATGAACGAACGCGATTCCCGAATTCAGCGATTCGGGAACGGTAAGCGAGGCGCGCGCGACGCCATGATCCGCCTTATGATCGGGCGGGATCTCAAATCGTTGTACATCCCGCCCAAATCGCCGCCGGGCGCGAACGTTCTGGAGGTCGCGGGCTTACGAACCCTTTCGCATGCCCGACACGCTGTGAGCCTTTCGCTGAGAGCGGGCGAAATCCTGGGCATGGCCGGACTGATCGGGGCGGGGCGAACCGAGCTTGCGCGTGCTGTGTTCGGCATCGACGCGGCGCTCGGCGGCGAGATACGGCTGAACGGAAAGGGCGTCTCCATTCGTTCGGCCAAAGACGCGATCGCCCAGGGCATCTATCTTGTGCCGGAGGACCGCAAGCGCAGCGGTCTCGTGCTCGAGGATTCGATCGCCGGGAACATCTCGCTGCCGAATATCCTCTCCTTCGCCCGATATCTTCTCATCGACTCGGGGGCGGAGCGCAAGAACGCGGAGCGGCAGCGCCAGTCCCTCAACATTAAGACGGCCGATGTCGAGACGGTGGTCGGCACGCTCTCGGGAGGCAACCAGCAGAAAGTGGTCCTCGCCAAATGGCTGTCGATGACGCCTAAGGTGATGATGTTCGACGAACCGACGCGCGGAATCGACGTCGGATCGAAATCCGAAATCTATTCGCTGATGCGGGGACTCGCCGACGCCGGCGTAGCGATCTTGATGATTTCTTCCGACATGGAGGAGGTGATCGGAGTCAGCGACCGCATCGTGGTGATGCAGGAAGGCGCGATCAGCGGAACGCTGAACCGAGACCAGTTCAGCGAGGAGAACGTGATGCGGCTCGCCGTGGCTCGTGGACCGGAGCAAAGTGCGGCGTGATGTTGAAGAAAGATCTCGGGCTCTTCCTGCTCATCGTCGTCGTCGGAGCGGTGGTGGCGTTCCTCAACCCGCGCTTCATCTCGCCGGTCAATCTGGCGAATACGGCCAATCTCGTCGGGCTGTTTGGTCTGTTCTCGATCGGCGAAGGCTTCGTCATCATCACGGGCGGCATCGACCTTTCGATCGGCTCGGAGTTCGCCCTGTTCGGCGTCGTCTTCGTCGACCTGCTCGTGAACTATCACGTGCCATGGGTCCTCGCTGTCCTCATCATCATCGGCTTCGGTGTCATTCTTGGCTGGGTGCACGGGTTCCTGGTGACGCGGATGAATCTCCAGCCCTTTGTCGTAACCCTCTGCGGCCTCCTGATTTATCGCGGGATCGCGCGGTGGTACACCAACGACGGGACCGCGGGATTTGAGTTCGGACAGAGCTTTCCGACGCTGGAATGGATCACGACCGGGCGCAGCTTCGGCGTGCCGCACACGTTCATCATCTTCCTTCTCGTCGCGGCGATCATGGCGGTGCTGCTGCACCGCTCGGTCTTCGGGCGCTACCTGTTCGCCATCGGCAAGAACGAAGAGGCGGCGCGTTTCTCCGGCATCGCGACCAAGAAGATCATCGTCGCGGCCTATGTCATCTGCGGCGCGCTCGCTGGCGTTTCGTCAATTTTCCTCACCATGTACACGCGCTCGATCTCGCCGGCCTCGCACGGCAATTTCTATGAGCTTTATGGCATCGCGGCCGCGGTTCTTGGCGGCTGCTCGCTGCGCGGCGGCGAGGGTTCGATCATGGGCATCGTGCTCGGGGCCGTTCTGCTTCAGGTTCTCCAGAACCTGGTCAATCTGCTTGGCATCCCGAGTTCGCTCAATTTCGCCGTCATGGGGACGGTCATCCTGATCGGCGTGCTCGCCGACCAGCAATTGGTGCGGGTGAGGCAGGCCCGCGCCGACCGGGCGAAGGAAAGTTTACGCGCGACAGCGCCGCTCGCGAGGTAACGCTCGGCGGCGTGACGCCGGGCATCGAAAGGCGCTTGCTCGCCGAGGCTCAGCGATAGACCAGCACCGGAATGGTCGAGTGCGTCAGCACCTTTACCGTTTCGCTGCCGAGCAGCAGGGCTGAGATTCCGCGCCGCCCATGCGAGGCCATGACGATGAGATCGCACCCAAGCGCGTGCGCGGCGTCGATGATGGCGCGATAGGGCTGGTCGTGAACCTCGCGGATCGTCTCGCACGGCACGCCCGCCGCGTCGGCCGCCATCTTCACCTGCTCCATCGCCTTCTCTGACAGGACGCGCGACTGCTCCTCGTAATCCCCCTCGTCAACGGGAATGAGGACGGTGTCCATGGCCGCGGCGTGATAGGGCTCGGCGACCGTCAGTCCCGTTACCTTCGCTCCGGATTCCTTGGCGAGCTGCACGCCATAAAGAATTGCCTTGCGCGACAGGTCGGAACCGTCGGTCGGAATCAGAATATGCTTGAACATAGGTCCTCCTCGGCTACCGGCCGCCGCCCCATCCGCTCGCCCCGACCGAGCGGAGAACAACCAGAAGGACGACCGCGCCGATCGCCGCTTCGATGATCATCCCCGTGAGGCCGCTCCACAAGTGTAAGTTGAAGCGCGGCAGCAGCCAGTCGCCGATCAGCGCTCCGACGATTCCGATCGCAGCGTCGCCGACAAGTCCGAAACCATTGCCGCGCAAGACCTTGCCGATCAGCCATCCGGCGACGGCGCCGACAAGCAGGATAACGATCATACGCTCATTCGAAAGATGCACTGAGATCCCCTCCGCGGAACCTAGCTCAATACACGTCAGTTAATGGTCCGCTCAAGCCGCGGAGCGACAGCCTGTCATGCAGTTGCGGCGCTGGCGTCGGGGGGTTAAATTTGGCCCCACGGGGCCAACATAGTGCGGGTTTCCGTTTTCGCCCCTAACCTCCCAAGGAGCCGTCCCATGGCCTTCACGCTGCCCGATCTGCCCTATCCGCATGACGCGCTGAAACCCTACATGTCGGCGGAGACGCTCGAATTTCACCACGACAAGCATCATCTGGCCTACGTCAACAACGGCAATAATGCACTGAAAGGCACCGAGTGGGAGGGCAAGTCGCTTGAGGACATCGTCAAGGGCTCGTTTGGTAAGAACGCCGCGGTGTTCAATAACGCCGGCCAGCATTATAACCACATCCACTTCTGGCAGTGGATGAAGCCGAATGCGAGCAACAAGATTCCAAGCGAAGTCGAGAAAGCGCTCAAAGATGCGTTCGGGTCGGTCGAAAAAGCCAAAGAGGATCTGATCCAGGCGGGCGTGACCCAATTCGGCTCCGGCTGGGCATGGCTCGCGCTAAAGGGCGGCAAGGTCGAGGTGATGAAGACCCCGAACGGGGAAAACCCGCTCGTGCACGGCGCCAAGCCGATCCTCGGCGTCGACGTCTGGGAGCATTCCTATTACATCGACTACCGCAACCGCCGGCCTGATTATCTCAAGGCGTGGGTCGATCACCTCATCGATTGGGAACACGTCGCCAAGATGTACGGCGAGAAGTAGCGCCATCGTCATTGCGACCTCCGGGCTTTTGGACCCGGGGGAAGCAATCCAGGAGACGAGCGCCCTACGGCTCCTTGATCGCCACGTCGCCAGAGCCCGTCGACAGACGGGCGTCTTTCGACGCCCTACGGCTCCTCGCGATGACGGGTCCTCGCAACCCCTCAGTCCGTCAGGTTGAGGGTCTTTTGCCCGCAGACATCGACATCGGACGCGTCCATTGACTGACCGTCGCTGAAGGTTCCGTGCAGGTCGACGCGGCAATTGAAGGGCCGCGGCAGCTGAGCCGATGCGTGACTGCCGGATTTCAGCGCGCCAAGCACTCTCTTCCATTTTACCAAGCCGCTCTCAGCTGCCTGCAGCTGGACGAGATCGGCCTTGCGCGAGTTTGTCACCATCACCGTCACCGTGGACGCGCCCTCCGATGTCTTCGGCTTGAGCTTCGTGGGCGCGGCGGCGACCGGCGCCGCGTTCTGCGCCACCGCCGGCGCGACGGCAAAGCCGCAGAGCGCCCCGCCAAGCGCCATCGCCAAGGTCCATCTCGTCATCAATCTTCTCCCGCGCCTCGCGGCGCCCCGCATGAGCTTGCGCTCGCGACGATGGCGCCACGATGGCTAAGGTAACCCGAGACCTCAGTGTCGCCGACCTCGGCGCGCCCTAACCTTACATGTTGCGAGGGGAGACGGCGTCCTGAGGCTCGCGCTCGGTTGAGCGGCGCTCCGCGGCGGCGCGCAGCATCGGCAGGATGTCTTCAATCTTTTCCGCAACCAGATAGCGCATGTCGAAGCCTTCGCGGATGAAGCCTTCAATGCGCATATGGGCGAACAGCGCGAGCAGCGGGCGCCAAAAGCCGCCGATATCGGCGATGAGGATCGGCTTCATGTGGCGATTGAGCTGAGCCCAGGTCAGCTGCTCGACCAGCTCTTCGAGCGTGCCGATCCCGCCCGGCAAGGCTACAAAGGCATCGGCGCGATCGAACATCGCCTGCTTGCGCTCATGCATGCTGTCAACGACGAGCATCTCCTGGGCGCCGGTCAGTGGATGCTCCTTGCGGATAAGGAAGGTTGGGATGACGCCAGTGACGTAACCGCCGGCGGCGAGCGTCGCCCGCGCCAGGCGCCCCATCAGTCCCTCGCCGCCGCCGCCGTAGACGAGGCCGACCCCGTCGGCCGCGAGCGTCCGTCCAAGCTCCTCGGCCGCCTCCGCGAACCGCGCATCGTCGCCGTCGCTCGATCCGCAATAGACGCAGACGTTTCGAATCGCGCTCATGATTCGATTTGCCGCCCGCGCCTGAGCGCCGTCAAGCCGCGCGGTCAATCCTCCTCAAGTCCGATCTCGCGCAGGATCTCGCTTTGATGCTCGCCGAGCGTTGGCGAACGCCGTTCGAGCGTAAGCGGATTGTCGCTCATCAGGATCGGACTCCGAAGGCCAGGCGTTCCCTGCGGCTCGATCCGCATGCCGCGCGCCTTGAATTGGGGATCTTCGAACAAGTCGGCGATTGTGTTGATCGGCCCGGCGGGCACGACCACCCTTTCCAGCGCGGCCAGAAGGTCGTCGCGCTTCCATGAAGCGGTCTTTGCCTTGAGTTCGCGCTCTATCTCCGCGCGGTTCGTCACGCGTCCAGGGTTGGTCGCAAAGCGCGGGTCGCGCGCCAGTCCCTCCACCCCGAGCACCCCACAGAGCCGCGCGAACTGTCCGTCGTTGCCGACCGCCACGATCAGCCAGCCGTCCGCGACCGGCAGAGTCTGGTAGGGCGCGAGATTAACATGGGCGTTGCCCATCCGCTTCGGCGATCGGCCGGACGCCAGATAGTTCATCGCCTGATTGGCGAGCATCGCGCTCATAGAGTCGAACAGCGCAAGGTCTATACATTGCCCGCGCCCGGTCCGCTCGCGCGCGATCAGCGCCGCCTCGATGGCGATGACCCCGTAAAGCCCGGTGAAGAGATCGCTGATCGCGACGCCAGCCTTCTGTGGCGACCCATCCGGCTCGCCGGTGATGCTCATCATTCCCGACATGCCCTGAATGAGGAAGTCGTAGCCGGCGCGCTTCGCGTAAGGGCCCGTCTGTCCGAAGCCCGTCACGGAGCAATAGATGAGCCGCGGATTGAGCGCTTTCAGGCTCTCGTAGTCGAGCCCGAACTTCCGCAAGCCGCCGACCTTGAAATTCTCGATGAGCACATCGGACCGCGCCGCAAGGCGCCGCACGATCTCGCGCCCGCGCTCGGTCGTGAAATCAGCCACGATTGAGCGTTTGCCCCGATTGCACGAATGGAAATAGGCGGCCGACCGCTTGCCTTCCGTGTCGATGAACGGCGGCCCCCAAGCGCGCGTCTCGTCACCCTCCGGGCTCTCGACCTTGATGATCTCGGCGCCGAGGTCTGCAAGCGTCTGCCCGGTTGTCGGGCCGGCCAACACGCGCGCGAGCTCGACCACGCGCACACCGGCGAGCGCCGCCGTCATCGCTGGAGACTCTGCATTCTGTCATGCACGCGGGAGCGGACGTCCAGTTTGGCGGATGAACGGCCGCCCCCTCCACCGTCCTCCGGACGGTCCCCCTCCCCCGCTTCGCAAGGGAGGATCCGCAACTGGCGCCGGTTGGCGTGCGCCATCCTCCCATGCCGTGAAGCTGCGGGGGAGGGGGACCATGCGAAGCATGGTGGAGGGGGCGATCTCAGCGCCAAGTCGATTCCTTCTAATTGGTGACTTGCCACTTAAAAGAACGCCTGCAGACCGGTTTGCGCGCGGCCCAGGACCAGCGCGTGCACGTCGTGCGTGCCCTCATAAGTGTTAACAGTCTCGAGGTTGGCGAGGTGGCGCATGACCTTGTACTCGATCTGAATGCCGTTGCCCCCGTGCATGTCGCGCGCGGCCCGCGCGATGTCCAGCGCATCGCCGCAATTCGAGCGCTTGACCAGCGAGATCATCTCCGGCGCGCCCCTGCCCTCGTCCATCAGCCGTCCAACTCGCAGGGACGCCTGGAGGCCGAGCGCGATCCTGGTCTGCATGTCGGCGAGCTTCTTCTGGAAGAGCTGGGTGGCGGCGAGGGGCCGGCCGAACTGTTTGCGGTCGAGGCCGTATTGGCGCGCGGCGAGCCAGCAATCCTCCGCCGCCCCCATCGCGCCCCAGGATATGCCGTAGCGCGCGCGGTTCAAGCAGCCGAACGGCCCCTTCAAGCCGGCGACGTTCGGCAAGAGCGCACTCTCCGGCGCTTCGACATTGTCGAGCACGATCTCGCCGGTGATCGAGGCGCGTAAGCTGAGCTTGCCTTCGATCTTTGGCGCGGACAGCCCCTTCATGCCCTTCTCGAGGATGAAACCACGAATCTGATCGTTGTGCGCCCGCGACTTCGCCCACACCACGAATACGTCGGCGATCGGGGCGTTGCTGATCCACGTCTTCGAGCCGATGAGCCGGTAGCCGCCGTCGATCTTCTCGGCCCGCGTGGTCATGCCGCCCGGATCGGAGCCGGCGTTCGGCTCGGTGAGCCCAAAACAGCCGACGAGCTCGCCGCGGGCGAGGCCTGGCAGGTATTTGCGCTGCTGGTCGGCGTCGCCATAGGCATGGATCGGGTACATCACCAGTGAGCTCTGCACGCTCATCATGGAGCGAAAGCCCGAGTCCACCCGCTCGACCTCGCGCGCCACCAGTCCATACGAGACGTAGCCCGCGCCCGCGCAGCCGAATTCCTGCGGCAGCGTCACCCCGAGCAGGCCCGCTTCGCCCATCAGCCGGAACAGCTTCGGGTCGGTCTTTTCCTCGAGATAGGCCTTTTGAATGCGGGGCGCGAGCTCGCTCGCTGCGAAGCCGCGGGCCGTGTCGCGGATCATCCGCTCGTCCTCGGTGAACTGGGCCTCGAGCAGCAGCGGATCGTCCCACTGGAAGGGGCCAAGATCCGGTCCGTGAAAGGAGCTCATTCCATCCGCCTCCTGGGCCGGGTCCAGCTGATCCGGCGGGCTCAGCCTCTGTTCTATTCGGCGCGCCAAGAGACGTCGAGGCGCACATTTAGAGCCCTCGGCGTTCAGGCGCGCTCGCCCCTCATTCAGAGGCGCCCCGCTTCAGCGGGCCTCGAAGAATGCTGCAGTTGGCGCCATCGGTCCCGCGTCCCCTGGAGCGTCCTTCTGCGCTCTGCCAGAGTGAGGCCTGCAACCCCTTCGCTGTGGAGAGGGCGATGACCCGGGTCGAGGACCATCATTGCGCCAAGACCGCTATCCGCGAGAATATTGGCGCGATTTTTGTTTCGATGGAATTGAGCCGCTCGACGGGGCTGTTGACGTCGCTTTCGCCCGGCGGAACCGAGAAGACGTTCGGCCATTCGTTGGCGGCCGGCGATTTGAAGGGGCTCTTCGACCGCTTCACGGCGCTTGGCGCAAGGCGCTGGCGCGCCGGCAAGACCTATCCCATTGTCGTCATTCAGGAAGCCGGTCTGGACTGGTTCCGGATTCACCGGGCGCTCGAGAACGAGGGTATCGAGAGCCATGTCGTCGACGCGGCTTCGATCGCAACGTCGCGCCGACGTCGGCGCGCCAAG
>DASXXT010000415.1:0-5312 GCA_036502965.1 Roseiarcus sp.
CGACGACACGCAGGATCGCCTTGAGCCCGGAGATTTCCTTTGCCCCGTCCTGGCTGTCGCCTGCGCGCGCGGGGCCGGCGAGCGCCAGTGCTTTCTTGGCATCGGCGAGTTCGCGTTCGAGACGGCGGCGATCCTCGGCCAGCGCCGCGAGATCGGCATAGGCGCGCGAATCGGCTTCGAGCCGCTTGCGCGCTTCGTCGCGGGTCTTGGCTTCGATGCGTCTCACCCCCGCAGCGACGGCGCTTTCGCCGACGATGGTGATGAGGCCGATGTCGCCCGTGCGGTGCACATGCGTGCCGCCGCAGAGCTCGATCGAATAGGTCCGCTCGTGGTGGCCGCCGTCCTCGACTTCGCCCATGCTGACCACGCGCACTTCGTCGCCATATTTCTCGCCGAACAAAGCGCGGGCTCCGGACGCGCGCGCATCCTCGAGGCCCATGAGCCGCGTCGTGACCTCGGCGTTTTCCAACACCACTTGATTGGCGATGTCCTCGACCTTTTCGATCTCGGCGCGCGTGATCGGCTTCGGATGCGCGATGTCGAAGCGAAGCCGCTCGGGCGAAACCAGCGAGCCCTTCTGCGCGACATGATCGCCGAGCACCATGCGGAGCGCCTCATGCAAAATGTGGGTCGCCGAATGATTGGCGCGCGTCGCCGTGCGGGCGGCGTGATCGACTTTAAGCTCGACCGCCAGGCCTAAGCTCGCCGCGCCCTCGACGATCATCACGTCGTGGACGATCAGGTCGCCGAGCTTCTTGCGCGTGTCGGTGACTTCGGCGCGAAAGCCGGGAGCGGTGATCTCGCCGATGTCGCCGACCTGGCCGCCGGCCTCGCCGTAGAACGGCGTCTGATTGAGGATCAGCGATCCGCGTTCGCCTGGCCCCAGCCTTTCGACCTCGACGCCATCCTTGATGATCGCGCGGATGACGCCCTCGGCGGCCTCGGTCTCGTAACCGAGAAACTCGGTCGCGCCGACGCGCTCGCGCAACGCATACCAGACCGTTTCGGTCGCAGCTTCGCCCGAACCCGCCCAGGCCCGGCGCGCTTCGGCGCGCTGGCGCTCCATGGCGGCGTTGAAACCATCAACATCGACCGAAAGCCCGCGGGCGCGCAGCGCGTCCTGGGTGAGATCGAGCGGGAAGCCGTAGGTGTCGTAGAGCCGGAACGCCGTCTCGCCGTTCAGAGTGCCGCCATCGCCCAGCGAGCGCGTCTCGTCCTCGAGAATGGACAAGCCCCGCGCGAGGGTCGAGCGAAAGCGGGTCTCCTCAAGTTTCAGGGTCTCCGCGATCAGCGACTCGGCGCGGATCAGCTCCGGATAGGCCTGCCCCATCTCGCGGGTCAGAGCCGGAACGAGCCGCCACATCAGCGGATCGCGCGCGCCGAGGATCTGCGCGTGCCGCATGGCGCGGCGCATGACCCGCCTCAGCACATAGCCGCGGCCCTCGTTCGAGGGCAGCACCCCGTCCGCGACCAGGAAGGCGGAGGCCCGCAGATGGTCGGCGATGACCCGATGCGAGGCGCGCTGGGCCCCGTCGGGATCGACGCCGGTAAGGTCGGCGCTCGCGCGAATGAGCGCGCGAAAGAGGTCGATGTCGTAATTGTCGTGCACGCCTTGCAGCACCGCGGCGATGCGCTCGAGCCCCATGCCCGTGTCGATCGACGGGCGAGGCAGGTTGACCCGCTCGCCGCCGGGCAGGGTCTCAAACTGCATGAACACCAGATTCCAGATCTCGATGAAGCGGTCGCCGTCCGCATCCGGCGATCCGGGCGGACCGCCCGGGATGTGATCCCCGTGATCGTAGAAAATCTCCGAGCACGGACCGCTGGGGCCAGTGTCCCCCATCGCCCAGTAGTTGTCGCTGGTCGCGATGCGGATGATCCGATCCTCGGGCAGGCCCGAGATCTTTCGCCACAGATTGAACGCCTCGTCATCGTCGTAATAGACGGTGATGGTGAGCTTTTCTGCGGCTAAGCCGAAGTCGCGCGTCAGCAGATTCCAGGCGTATTCGATCGCGTAGTCCTTGAAATAGTCGCCGAACGAAAAGTTGCCCAGCATCTCGAAGAAGGTGTGGTGGCGCGCGGTGTAGCCGACATTGTCGAGATCGTTGTGCTTGCCGCCGGCGCGCACGCATTTCTGAGCCGTCGTCGCCCGGAGGTAGGGACGCTTCTCGACGCCGGTGAAAACATTCTTGAACTGCACCATTCCGGCGTTGGTGAACAGGAGCGTCGGATCATTGCGCGGCACCAGCGAGCTCGACGGGACGACTTTATGCCCGTTCTTGGCGAAGAACTGGAGGAAGTTCGATCGAATGTCGTTGACGCCGCTCATGAACACAATCGCCTGAAGCCGAAGGCCCTTGAGGGCCTTCTAGAACAAGGTTCTCGAAAGCGCCAATGGGGGGCCGACCGCGCCATTTCCAATGCCGTGGGCACGCTAAATATGGGGATTGATCCCATCGCAGTCGATTGCTGGAATGCCCTGCATAAGTAATCAGGCGGTCTTTTGGGTCAACGTTAAGTGGATTCCGATTTCAAATTGAACCTCTATCGCCTGCCGCATATACCTCGGAACCAGGCGCGCGGCGGCGCCCGCTTTGATCGCCGCCATTTTGCAGCGGGGCGCCTCATATTTGGCTCAACCAAATGAGTCGCAGGCAGAATGTCCCGGCCGGCGCCCCCGACGGCTCCGGCAATCTCCTCGTGCTCGCAATCTTGGCGCTGGTTGTCGGCGCGGCGGCGGGGTTGGTGGGCGCAGTCTTCCGGCTCGCGCTCGAGATGGCAGACCGCCTGCGGGACACCTTGATCGCCTGGGCGCACGGCGAACAACTTCAAGGCTTTTTGATCGTTGTCGGCGCTTGTGCCGCTGCGACTCTCGTCGCGGCCTCCCTGGTTCGGCGATTCTCGCCCTATGCATCGGGCAGCGGCATCCCTCAGGTCGAGGCCGTGTTGAACGGGGAGCTGCCGGAACCGCCGTTTCGCATCATTCCGATAAAGTTCGTCGGCGGGGTGCTGGCGATCGGGTCGGGGCTTGCGCTCGGTCGCGAGGGCCCGAGCGTCCACATGGGCGCGACCATGGCCCACCTTATCGGCAAGGTGTTCGGCCGCAACTGGCCGGACTGCAGAGTGCTTCTGGCCGCCGGCGCGGGCGCCGGCCTCGCCACCGCGTTCAACGCGCCGATCGCCGGCGCCATCTTCGTCCTGGAAGAACTGGTGCGCCGCTTCGAGCCCCGCATTGCGATCGCGGCGCTTGGCGCCTCGGCGACCGCAATCGCAGTGTCGCGCGTGCTGCTCGGAAACACGCCGGACTTTCATCTCGATCCGTTGCACTACGCCGCGGCCGAGGCCAGGCCGCTCTACTTTGTCCTTGGCGCGATCGCCGGGCTCATGGCGATCGTCTACAATCGCTCGCTGCTGGCAACGATGGCCGCGGCGGAGCGGCTGGTCTGGCTGCCCGTCGAGCTGCGCGCGGGACTCATCGGGGCGGCCGTCGGAGCGCTGGCGTGGTTCAGGCCCGATCTGGTGGGCGGGGGCGATCCGATCACCCAGCGCACGCTGGCCGGAGCCGAGACGCTTGCAATCCTCCCACTCGTCTTCCTCATGAGGCTCGGGCTCGGCGCGGTGTCCTACGCTGCGGCGACGCCCGGCGGGCTGTTTGCGCCCTTGCTTGTGCTGGGGGCGCAACTCGGCCTCGCCTTCGGATTGCTTTCTCGCCTCGCGTTTCCGCATCTCGACATTCAACCGGAGGGGTTCGCCGTCGTCGGCATGGCCGCCTTCTTCACCGGCGTGGTGCGGGCGCCGCTGACCGGCATCGTGCTCGCCACCGAGATGACGGCGAACGTCACGATGCTCCTGCCGATGCTGGGCGCCTGCTTTGCCGCGATGTTGGCGCCGACGCTATTGTCTGATGCGCCGATCTACGATTCCTTGCGAGAAAGGATTCTGCAACGCGCACGCGCGCGTCCCGGCGAGATCGAAAGCGCCGATCCGGATTTGGCCGACCCCTCGAGGCGAACCCGTTTGGAGCAGAACGGGTCAAATCGACCCTAGCGGCCCCACGATCAAAAGCGCGCCGCGCTTGGGCGATTCGCCGAATGCGGGCGGCGCGTTGGATACCGGCAGGTAGGTCACGGACCGCAGACGACCGTGTACCTTCCCTCAGAGCCAGGCATGTCGCGAGTGACGTGGCATCGCTGGGGCGAGGCCGGGCCGCTCAAAGCCGAGCCGATTGCGGGAGCGGACGGGCCGGTGTCTCCAGAGGAGTTCTGGTACCCTTCAACAGTTATTGGCGCCGTGCCCCGAGGCGCGCCCGTGACTGTATCCTGGGCGGCGGCTGGAGTGGCGGATACGACGGCGCAAACCGCGGCCGTCGACAGGAATGTCAAAACAAAGCGTTTCATTTGATTATCTCCGGTGCTTGCGACAGTCTTGCCGCCGTTGCGTTGATTCCGGGATCGCTCTGCAGCTAAAGCGAGCCACTACCAGTACGCAGCTTTGGCTTTCTGTCGCTTCGTTATTTGGACAATGGCCCCGAAGGTTCAATGCGTTCTTCCGGCGTACAGGCACATACTTCAGGATCAGTTGGACAAGACCATCGTATTATCCGCTCAGTTGTCCTGTCTTTCGATCCGCACAGCGCTCGCCAGGACCTCGCTCAATTCCGGCGTCGTCGGCGAGGGCAAGGGGGCGGCTGGATCGATCCAATCGACAGCGTCGACTTCGTCGCTCAGGCGCGGCTCGCCCCTTGTCCACCGGGCGACGAACGAGGCGATGACAAAATGCGCTCGAATGCGGTCGCCCTCGTGGATGATTGCCTCGACGTGGCGGTTAAAGGCGATTATTTCGGCTTCGATTCCGACCTCTTCCACGAGTTCGCGGGCGAGCGCGGCGGCGAGCGTCTCGCCAATCTCGACCCCGCCGCCGGGCAGGCTGAAATGGCCGATCAGCGGCGCGCGCGCCCGGCGCACGATAAGCACCCGGCCTTGTCGAAACACCGCCGCGGAGACCGCGAGGATCGGACGCGCGGGGAACAGCCGATCATTCATGAATTATGCCAGACCTTCGTTCGCCAAGGAAAAGCCGAATCGCCCTCTTGGCGCGCCTGAGGCTCGTCGATCGGCAGCGCGTTGAAAAGACCGTAGTTCGGCGCGCCCTGCCGCCCCTTGAGCCGTTGCCGTCATGGCCGGGCTTGTCCCACGGCTGTCCGGTACGTGTTTTGCTTGAACTGGCGCACGACATTGATTCTACTCGTTTCCGGAGTTTCGCGACTCACTTGGACACGAAAGGGGATCAATGCCGTGCGGCACACCAATAGC
>DASXXT010000416.1:0-6899 GCA_036502965.1 Roseiarcus sp.
GCCGACGGTGCGCTCGACCCAGGCGAACAGATCGGCGCCGCAGCCCGACGGATTGGCGGAGGTCGCCTTACTGGCGGAGCAATCGAGCTGTTGCCACATCTGGAACAGGCGATGGACCGGGCTCGAGGCGTAGGAATCATAAGGCATCTTCGGCGAATGTGCTGATTGCGTCAGCTGGTAGACACCAGGCGGCAAACTGCTCGCGTCTTGGCCGTCATAGAAGATCCGCGCGTCGGGAACGTGGCCCGTCTGGCCGGTTCCGCCGGTGAGCAGATATTGATAATAGTCCGGCGCGAGCCCGTTCTCGAACGGTGTCACCTTCGCCACGTTGGCGGGCGTATTGCAATCCGTTCCGGTGGTGATCCCGATCAACTGACAGCCATAGGGTGTCGACGGACCGCCGACGATCGCTGGCGGTAATATTAGATACGGGGTGCGGGGCGGGGCCAACTCATATTTGGAGGTGTCCGTGGCGCTGGATTGCCGCGACTTCATATAGTTCGTGCCCGGCGTGCCGTCTGGGTTGACGATCTTCTGCGACAGAAGGTTCCAGACCGTGTCGCTGGACTTCGGCACGTAGGTGGCGAAGAGGCTATCGAAGGTCCAGTTCTCGCCAATGATGATGATCACGTGCTTGATTGGTGTGTGGGTGACCAAGTCACGGCTGTTCGGGCCGAATGTCGGGCCGCTTGACGCCGCGGTCGCGCCCTGGGTTATGCCTGTCTGGCCGCTTACGAGGGCCAAGATGGCGGCTGTCACAATGGAGCGATTGCGAAGCCGGTTTGCGATGTTTGAGATTCGCACTGGTGACCTCCCAGAAAAATTACGTAGATCGGGCCGAAATCAGATGGGGTGATTGTCTTGCCCGTGTTGAATATAGGGCGAAATTGTGTCAGGCATATTTCCATTGTCCACAGCAGAGATGCGTTGCACCGTTGCTCGTTTCTTTGTGGATAAAGGAGAATCGGCTGGACAAGGATGTGTTATACGCCGAATTATTTCAGCAACTTGATTTCGTCACGGTTGTATTCGTCGCGAGCACAACTGGATCGGTTGCGTGTCATCGATTTGTAGTAGTTCTGTCATATAAAAGCCCGACGCCAAAATTGGCACGCGTGCAAACGTGGCGCAACCACGCCGCGCCAGAACCGCTCGCCGAACGATCGGCATTGGCTTTACGCTGTGTGTTTGCGTCAGCGTAAGGAACTTCAACATTTCGTGGAAGGTGGCCGCTCGGCCGAGACGCGAAAACTTTTGCTTGCCAGGGCGAGGGTCCCGCTCACGCTTTAGCGGTGTGCAGGATTGGTTCTAGGTCCGATACTACCGCTGCGGCGGCGGCGACGCTTTGTCTCCAGCCGCGGGACTGTTCGGTAAGGACGCTACCGCCGACGTCTCGTTGGGTCTGGGCATGTCTAACTGCACCGATTGTGCGCCCTTTTCGACGACGATCGAGCGCAAGCTGATTCCCCGCACCTGCCAACCGTCGTTCTCTTGCCCAACCCGGAGTCGTGATATCGCTTCGGCGTCGGAGCCTTGAAGCATCGCGACGCTCGCCTTCGGGCTAACGATCGTCCCAATCAGCGTCAGCAACGGCCGCTCCGGCGGAGGAGGCGCAAGGGCCTCCTGCTTTGGCGGCGGGGCGACGATCGCCACGGCGATTAGAGGAGGTCGGCGCGAGGCAGAAAACAGCGGCCGGTCACGCGTCGCGGATAGTGCGCTCAGTGGAACCGTCCACAGCGGATTCCCGGCTCGCGACTTGCCGGGATCGGGCGCGCGCGGCGCTCCCGATAGACCCGCGGCGCCGGTCCCCCCCGTGGTGAGCCTGGACACCCCCTCAACCTCCGGCGCGGGAGGGGCAGCCTCGTCAATCGGACCTGCCGCCGCCATCGCCGCGGAGGCGCAGAAGATCGCCAAGACGATCCCCCACGGCCGCATCATTCTGATGCCTGCCATTGCCCGACCACCCCGATCGTCATTCGCATGCGCCCACTTTCGGGCTCCCCAAAAACCTCAGGCGACTGGATCGAAAGTTTGTCCACGAATAGGTATGGCATTCCCACCTCAATGTCGTAAAGGATCGTCTGCACAGCCGGCTGGCTGACCTCCATGCTGGCGGTTAGGTTGACGAAACCGTTCTTGGCGTCGGGCCCGTCAAGCACCAGTTGCGTAGAGGTCAGGAGGCCGTTGGCCGTCGCAACTGCCGCCTCGATGCGTTGCTGCAACGCAGCGCCTGCAATCGTTATTGTTTTCCCATCGAGAAACGGCGAACCGCTCGGGCCCGCGTTCGAGGGGTTCGACGTGGACAAGCTCGGTCGCGACCGTTCGGACAACTGGTCAAGCCGCGCCTGAGCCGCCGCGATCTGCGCGGCTTTGTCGCGCAGGTCCGCGACGAGGACGAGCGAGACTGCCAAGAGGGCGATCACGACGCCGACATAGCCGGCGACCGCCAAGGCCTGGCGTCGGCTCAGAAGCGTCCTAGGGGCGGAGCTTCGCATCAATTCGTGACACCGAATGAGGGGTCGATATGCGCCTCGATGTGAAAACTCTGGCCGCCGCTGGGGCCCCTTACAGTGGGCGCGAAAAACGTAGCTTGGGTGAACTGCCGCGACTGCTCGATCAACCGAATTAGGGCGGGCGCGTCGGTAGCCGATCCTGCGATTTGGACCTTGCCGCCCTCGATCCGGAATTCGGTCAGGTGCGCGTCGTCGGGCAGGGTCTTCGACAGCGCCTCGAGAGTCATGACCGCGGAAGGGGTCGCCCATTTCCGGGCTTGCAAGGCTTTGAGCGCCTCTTCGGCCGCCGGACCGCGTCGATTCATCAGTTCGGAGCGGCGCTCGGCGATCCGGTTCTGAAGATCCGTCATTCGGGCGTCATCGCCGCTGCCGGCGATGAGCGAGGCTCCAAGGCTGACCGTGAAGGCAACACCGGACAGAGCCAAGCCGGCGACAAGGCCGCGCAGCAATCCCTGTCCTCCATTTCCACCGCCAATATCCTCGGCGAAGACCGGAATCACAGGTGTCTCTCCTTCGCCGGTCCGCGTCGACATGCGGACTTGGTCGGCTCGAGCAGTCATTGCCGCCCGCGCGACCGGAGCGACCAGCGATCGCGCCGTAGCCGCGACCGTAATGGCGATTTGACCGTTGCCTGCGTCGATCGGCTCGCTCCATCCGAAGGCGGCTTCGTTGGCCGACCACGGCGTGAGGCGATCGATTTGAGAGCGGACAACGCCGCCGAGAAACTGACGCGCGCCCTGGGGCAGCTCGAGCGATCGGAAGATGAACCGCGACGGCGCAAGCATGACTTCAACCGAGCTTCGCGCGAGTAGCGACCGCGTCTGGGGAGAAATCGGATCGGCAATTCCGCTTTCGTCGATGCGCAACGACGGCGCGTCAGCGGGTTCCGCCGGTTGCTTGCTCATGTCGACGACAAGAAACGAGCCGTCTGCCTGTTCAACAAGTTCGACTCTGTGGCTGCGTCGAAGCATCGCCCCGAGAAGCGTCAAGCCCGCTGCGACGTGGTCGATCCAAGTCGACAGGCGGGAGCGGAGGGAAGCCCAGACGGTCACGGGCGGTCCTTACGTAGATTGCATCGGACCATCGAAATCGTCCCGCCAATAAAGCAATTCATAGGGTTCGGCGCCTTGATCCTTGAGGCGAAACACGACCTCCGCGTGAACGCGCCGGCCATTGTCGAATTCGACCGAGATTGACGCCCGGAATGCTTTCGATCTGTCGGTTGTGGCGCGCGCCTTCGCCGGACCGAGCAGCGCCAGCAGGGAGGTCCCGTCGCCAGGATCGTTGACCCGCGCGTTTAACACCGCGCCAAGGATTTGGGGCGTCATTTCCGGGAAAGCAGATAGGACCGTCGAGTCCGCGCTGGAAACGTTGACTTCCGGACGACCGCTAAACACGGTCACGAATGGCAAAAGCCGCTCTACCACCGCGAGCGAGACCCCCGGCAGAAGACTGAGTTCCAACGTGTTGTCGAATGGGGCGTGGCGCGGCGGATATGGCATGTGCTGTTCGCTGTAAAGCTTGTCCTCCGTGGCGGCCTTGTCATCCTTACCGTCAGCGCCCGCCGCGTTAGCGTCGGCGCCCGCCGCGGCCTTCGTACGCCATCCGACGATGCGCTCCGCAAAAGTTGCCGCCCGCGACGAATCGATGCCGACTGCGGTGAATAGCCCGGTCAGTAAGTCGGCGGGCGCGGCGTTGAGGTCGATCCTTGCCCCCTCGGAGCGAAAGCGAACGGCGACGCCAGTGCGCCCCACCCGCATGTCGAAGCCGCCCCGGACCAATCTGGCCTTCTCGGGAAGCGCGAGTTGGCGGAAGACCGCCATTTCGACGCCGGCCCGAATCGAGGCCTCCGCCTGCACGCGGTCGTCGGCCACCCGCGATGCGGCGGCGGTATTGACCGTGTAGGAGGAATAGATCGAGGCAAGGGTCGCAAGAGCAGCCAGGATCCAGAGCACCGCAATTAGGACGAAGCCGCCCTCCGCGCGCGTCGCGGATCTAGCTAAGGATGTCATCGCCTTAGCTTTCATTGCTGTTTCGCCTGTCCGGCCGTAGGCAGGGCGCCGCCCGCATTCGCTTGTGCTTGAAGCTTGGGCGCGCCGGGGTTTGTGACCCTAACGCGGGCCACGGTCGACGCCGCTAGCACCCGATTGGCGACTGTATCCCGCACCGATATCCGAATAGACTCAGGCAACTGCTCCTGACCTTTCCAACTCGGAAGCCAAAGACGGTCCGGTCCTGCATAGGCGAACGAAATGTGGAAGGGCGGGCGAATGAGAGTGACAGGATCGCCGAAGGCGATAGGCTGCGCCTGCGCGCCCGGTGGTTTCGGCGCCGTCGGCGCGAAGCGCGCTCGCGTGCGCACCATCGCGAGGCCGCGATCCTCCTTGACCTCCGCCAGACGGACGACTTCCAGATGAGGATAGGCGTCCGGACCGATAGCCGATCGAACGAACATCACCGATGAAGCGTCGCCTTCGAACAGTGGCGCCGCGGCGCCGGCCGAGCGCGTCACGTACTCGGCCGCGGATAGGTCGTCGACGAGCCGCTCGAGGCCGTCGCCGAGCAGGTCCGCGCGCTGCAGGTCGACGAAGCCTCGCCGCCAGTTAGGGAGCCATTGCCCGGCGACCGAAGAGAGCGCCAGGATGACGGTCGCGGTCAACGCTAAGGTCGCCATCGCTTCGATCAGCGAGAAGCCGGCGACGAGCGCGTCTGGATTCGCCCGCTTCATTTTTTTGTCGCTTGCCTCCGCAGACGAATAGTGTCGATTTTCAGCATTGCGCCGGACGGCGACTGCACCAACACCTCAATGCGTTGCGGAGTCCAGAGCGCGTCGCCAACTGCGGCGGGGGCGCCGACAAGCGTCGAATCGATCCGCCAATCATGCGCGTCGAGAGAGCCCGTGAGGCGCCCGACAGCAAGCGCCTCGCGAGACGGCATGCCCGCAATGATTTTGCGAGCCGTTTCGATCTCCGCGAGATGCCGTTCGGTATAAAGGCCAGCATAAAGGCTGGAGCTTGCCAACGTCCCGATCGCCGCCAAGCCGGCTCCCATCACCGCAAGCGCAACTAGCGCCTCGATCAGAGTAAAGCCGGCGATTCCACGGCCCTCAGGATTTGCCGGTCGGCACAACCTCGACGCCTCCTGTCAGCCAGTTGACCCGAATCTGATATCCGACGCCCTGCCGCGCGATGCCGATAACCCCTCCGCACGATGTCCCGCTCGGAAAGAACTCGATCGTCGCGCCGACGCGCCTGTCGCCGCAGCGCTGCGCAAGCAGCGCTTCGAAAGTCACGTCGGCAGGAATTTCCACGATGGACGCCGTAGCGCCCGAGATGACAATTCGTCGGTCGGCGTCGAGCGATGTCGCCACCTGCGCGCGGCTGCGTATGGCGGCGTTGCGGTCGCCCTTTAACAGAGCGGCGACCTCGACGGCGTACCCGGCGAGACGCTCTTGCGACGTGCCGCGCGGCATCGCTGGCAGAACGAGCGCCGCGAGAAGTCCGATGATCGCCAGCACGCAGACGACTTCGATCAGCGTGAATCCGGCCTCGGCGTCAATCCGCAGCATTATCGCGATGCGCTCCTGATCAGGCTTTGCGAGTCGCCGATCCCGCCGGCGCCATAGGAGTCGATCTCGTATGGCGTGTGGTCGCCAGGAACCTTGTAGAGATAGGGATGACCCCAAGGATCCGTGGGCACGGAGCCGGTCTTGAGGTAAGGCCCGTTCCAGGCGCGCGCCGACGGCGGACGTTCGACCAGCGCGGTCAGCCCTTGATTGGCGTCCGGATAGCCGCCGTTGTCGAGATAATAGAGGTCGAGCGCGGCCGAAAAACTTTCGATCTGGATCTTCGCCGCCTTCACCTTCGACTCGCTCAGATAGTTCAGCACACGGGGGCCGACCAGCCCTACGACTAGGCCGATAATGGCGATGACAACCAGCATTTCGACGAGGGTGAAGCCGGCCTCCCGTTCATTGCTTATCGCGCGGGCGACCGAGCGCCGGAGGCGGTCCAGCCGGAGAGCGCTCTTGATCATATGCCAATCTCCTAATCGACGACCTGATAGACAGACAGCAGCGCTGTCATCACCGACACGATCAGCCCTCCGACGATCAGGCTGATGATGATAATGGCGAGCGGGCCAACGACTCCAATGGCGCGATCGAGGCTTCGCTGGAGTTTCGCCTCGTAGAAATCGGCCAGGCGTCCGGCAAGCATCGCCAGCTGACCAGAGTCTTCTCCCAGCCGGAGCGTTCTAATCGCCATCGGCGGGAGAGCTCGCGTTTCCAAAAGCGCGTCGGAGAGCTTTCCGCCGTGACGCACTTTGTCGACGATATGCGACCATTGCGCAGCGGTCCCGGTCGACTCCATCGTGTCGACCAGAATG
>DASXXT010000417.1:0-8929 GCA_036502965.1 Roseiarcus sp.
CGAACTAGCCTTTCGGGACTTACTCCCCGGCGCTCCTCCGCGCCGGGGAGATACGCGTTTGAACCCGTCGAGCGCTCTCGTTATGGCCGTTCAGAATCAAGTTGAGACGTTGGCAAACCGTTTGGCCGCGCGGACCCCGCAGCGTCTGACACTGCGCGCGCGCGGATTGTCGGACCGCAGCGTCGCTTGGCTTTTCATCACACCAACAATCCTGCTGCTGCTGGCTATCAATATCTTTCCCCTGATTTGGGCAATCCGCCTCTCCTTCACGAACTACAAGTCAAACCTTGGTCACTTGCCGATCAAGTTTGTAGGCCTTGCCAACTACGTCAACATTCTGACCGACGAAGACGTCTGGCACAGCATGCAAGTGACGGCGCGTTTTGTCGTGTCGTCGATCGCGCTTCAAGTCGTGATCGGATTCGGCCTGGCGTTGCTGATCAATCGGGGTTTCCGCTCGCATGGCTTCTGGACGACGGTGATCCTCGTGCCGATGATGCTGTCGCCAGCGGTCGTCGGCAATTTCTGGACGCTGCTGCTCCAGCCTCAGATCGGGCCCTTCAACTATGTCGTCGGTTTTCTCACGGGCGTTCCGCCCCGATCGTTTTCAATGATTGGCGACGTCGCGCTCGCGCCCTGGACGATCGTGCTCGTCGATAGCTGGATGTGGACGCCCTACGTCATGTTGATCTGCCTCGCCGGGCTGCGATCGATCCCCGATTACATCTACGAGGCGGCAGAGGTCGACCGAGCCTCGCCCTGGCGGCAATTCTGGTCGATCACGCTGCCGATGGTGCTGCCCTTTCTCATGCTTGCCGTGCTGTTCCGGGCGATTGAGGCGTTCAAGATGTTCGATCTGGTCAACCTGCTCACGTCAGGGGGCCCTGGGTCGACGACGGAGCTTGCCTCTATCACGCTCAAGCGCGAGGCGTTCGAGAAGTGGCGAACCGGATATTCCTCGGCTTTCGCCATCATTCTGTTCGTCACGGTGTTCGGCGCCGCCAACGTTTACGTCAAGGCGCTCAACAGGGTGAAACGGCGATGAGCGCGTCGACCTCCGCCCATTCGGTCGTCGAGTCCTCGCCGCGCGCCAAGGCGATCGCGGGCGTTCTTGTCATTCTTTATGCGCTGATCTCCATCGCGCCTCTGCTTTGGATCGGCGCCACCGCCTTCAAATCCCCAGAGGATGCGATTGCCTATCCGCCGAAGCTTCTGTTCACGCCATCGCTCGAAGGCTACGTGAACCTCTTCACCGTACGCACTCGGCAGACGCCGGAATTCATCGCGACGCTCCCGCCGCCGGAGACGTGGTACGACAAGCTCGTACGGTCGCGCAATATGGTGATCGCAGGCCCGTCCAAGGTCGTGCCGCGCTTCATGAACTCCATCATCATTGGCTTCGGCTCGACCTTCCTGGCAGTCTTGCTCGGAACCCTCGCGGCTTATGGCTTCTCGCGCTTTCGCGTGCCCCTCGCGGATGATCTCCTGTTCTTCATCCTCTCGACCCGAATGATGCCGCCAATCGCGGTGGCGATACCGATTTACTTGATGTATCGCGAGCTTGGTCTCACCGACACACGCATCGGCATGATCCTGCTCTATACCGCGGTCAACGTGTCGCTCGCGGTCTGGTTGCTCAAGGGCTTCGTCGACGAGATTCCACGCGAGTATGAAGAGGCCGCGCTGGTCGACGGCTACACCAGGCTCCAGGCCTTCCGCAAGGCGGTGCTGCCGCAGGCGGTCACCGGCATCGCGGCGACGGCGATCTTCTGCCTCATCTTCTCTTGGAACGAATATGCGTTCGCGCTGTTGCTGACCAGCGGCGACGCGCAGACGATGCCACCATTCATTCCGTTCATCATCGGCGAGGGCGGGCAGGACTGGCCGGCTGTGGCGGCGGCGACGACGCTCTTCCTGGTTCCGATCGTCTTCTTCACCGTGATTCTGCGCAAGCATCTCCTGCGCGGGATAACTTTCGGAGCGGTGCGCAAATGAACGAGGGCCGCGACAAGGATGGCGGATGGGCGCGCTGGTTCCGCCGCGATCCGTGGGAGAACGCGGCGACGGCGCTGATCGGCTTGGGCATCGTCATGCTGATGCAGCCCTTCTCGATCGATCTGTACAGCTATTCCTTCATCACGATCCTGGTCGGAACCCTGGGTTTCGTCCTCGTCAGCCACTTCCCGAGTTGAGGCGCGGGCATGGCCCAGATCCGAGTTGAGAACCTGCGCAAGGTCTTTCACGACTTCACCGCCGTCGTGGGTTCGAGTTTCACAATTGACGACGGCGCGTTCTTTGTGATGTTGGGGCCATCGGGCTGCGGCAAGACTACGACCTTGCGCATGATTGCAGGCCTCGAGTTGCCGAGCGAGGGCCGCATTCTGCTGGATGGCGAGGATGTGACCTTCCGACGAGCGGCGGAGCGCGACATCGCCTTCGTGTTCCAGCTCTTCGCCCTCTACCCGCACATGAACGTCGCTGAGAACGTCGGCTTCCCCTTGAAGTGCCAGGGCGTTGCTCGCGACGAGGTCCGCGCCCAGGTGCGCGAAGCCGCCCGGCTGCTTCGAATCGAGCACCTGTTGTCGAGCAAGGTCTCGAATCTGTCCGGAGGCGACCGACAGCGGGTGGCTGTCGGCCGCGCAATTGTACGACGACCCAAGGCGTTCCTGATGGACGAGCCGCTCGGCGCGCTTGACGCGGAGCTTCGCCACGACATGAGCGAGGAGCTACGTGATCTGCACGACCGAATCGGCGCTACAACCGTCTATGTCACCCACGACCAGCTGGAAGCCATGTCGATGGCCGATCGGATCGCCGTCATGAACCACGGGGTCGTCGAGCAGATCGGCGCGCCGCAGGACATCTACGATCTGCCGGCAAGCATGTTCGTCGCCGAGTTCGTCGGTTCCCCGCCGATGAATCTCATTCCTTTCGCGGGCAGGCTGAGGCCGAGCGACAATTCCGTGCGAGTGGGCGGCGCGAGTGTGGCGATCCCGGAAGCGCGCGAAGATGGTCCCTCTGAATCGCTCGTGCTTGGCGTTCGGCCTGAACACGTGTCCTTCGCCGACGAGGCGCCGCTGCGGGGCCGCGTGTTCGGAACCGAGTATCTTGGCACAACGCAGATTGTGACCATCGACATCGAGCAGGGCCAGATCAAGGCTCGTTTGCCCTCGCTTGCGTCGGTGCGACCCGGTGAGACTGTAGGGCTCGCGTTCAAGGCCAGTTCGCTCCTCGTGTTCGACCAGGCGTCTGGCCGGGCGGTGCGTAGCGCACTGCATGAAGGCCACACCCATGTCTGAGGTCGGGCTGCGCCAAGTCAGCAAGAGATTTGGCGAGATCGAGGCTGTGCGCGACCTTTCATTTGAACTGGCGAGCGGGGAGTTCGTCGTCCTGCTTGGCCCCACTGGCGCAGGCAAGACAACGACGCTGCGCCTCGTCGCCGGACTCGAACTTCCTGACGAAGGGCGGGTTTCGGTTGACGGTCGTGATGCAACCAGGGAGTCGCCGGCGGCGCGAGACGTCGCTTTCGTCTTCCAGCAATATTCGCTTTATCCGCATCTGACCGTATTCGACAATCTGGCGTTCCCCCTGCGCGCGCCCGGACGCCGATTGTCGGAAATGGAGATCCGTAAGCGTGTGCAGGAGATCGCCGAGCTCCTGCGCATCGCTGGCAAGCTTGGCAATCGCGCCACGCGCTTGTCGGGCGGCGAGATGCAGCGTGTGGCGATTGGCCGCGCTCTCGTCCGCCGGCCCGCGATCTATCTAATGGACGAGCCACTCTCCTCGCTCGACGCGAAGCTGCGCGCCGATCTTCGCTTGGAGCTCAAGCGTATCCAGGCCGACCTCGGCGCCACCGTGCTCTACGTCACTCACGATCAGATTGAAGCCATGACGATGGCGAGCCGCATCGGAGTCATGCGCGAGGGAACTCTCATTCAGATCGGGACGCCGCGAGAGATCTACGAGAGCCCGAACGACCTCTATGTCGCCGCTCGGCTTGGCTCGCCGCGCATCAATCTGCTCCCAGTGGAGCTCGCGGCGGGGGAGCGGACGCCCACTCGCACAAAGACAATCGGCGTGCGGACCGAGCATCTTCTGATAGCGAGGCCAACGAACGCAGGCCTGGTCGGGCAGGTGCGCCGGGTGGAGCACCTGGGCGATCAGAACCACGTGCATATCGAATACAAGGGACATTCCCTTATCACCCTGGCTGACCCGCACCGCCCGCTCGCGGCCGGCCAGGAGGTCGGGTTATCTCTGCTCAATCCGCTGTATTTCGACGCCGCCGGCCGTCGCATCGGCGTCGCGGCGGAATGAGGCTGAGCTTATGCCGCTTGATCCCGCTCTCCTCAGATCGATGATCGCCGCCGCGGCTGAGCGATTGATCGCCAGCGCGCCCGAGCTCACCGAACTTGATCAGGCGATCGGGGACGGCGATCACGGAATCAACATGAAACGAGGTTGCGCGCAGGTTCTGGCCGATCTCGACTCGATCGTTGAAAAGCCGAGTGGCGAAGCGCTAAAGGCGGTCGGAATGGCCTTGGTGATGAAGGTTGGAGGAGCCTCCGGCCCGCTGTACGGCAGTCTCTTTATCGGCATGGGCAAGGCGCTCGGCGATCGACAACCAACGATGGCCATCCTGCCAGAGGTGTTCGCCGCCGGGGTCGAGGCGGTGGCGGCGCGCGGCAGATCAGCCGCAGGCGAGAAGACAATGCTCGACGTTCTGGGGCCCGTGCTCGATGCGATGCGAGCCGGCGGGCCTGATCTCGGCGTTCGACTGCGGGAGGCGGCGGCGCGCGGCGCGCGCGCCACCGTCCCGATGCGCGCCACAAAAGGCCGCGCGTCCTTTCTCGGCGAGCGCAGCGTCGGGCACATGGACCCGGGCGCGCGGTCGAGCGAAATGATCGTTGAAGCCCTGTCGCCTTTTTTTGGATGAACAAGCGTGAGCGAGAACGTCTCTTTGGTCATCGTTTCGCACTCTCCCGACGTCGCGCGGGGCACGGCCGAGATGGTGCGCCAGATGGTTGGCGACGAGGTCAAGGTCGCCCATTGCGGCGGCAATCCTGATGGCGGGCTCGGAACCGACGTTCAGAAAATCCTGCAGGCGATCGAGCAAGCCTGGTCCCCGCGCGGCGTCGCCATCCTGGTTGATCTGGGCGGCGCCGAGACCAACAGCGAGATGGCAATCGAACTCTTGCCGGACGATCGCCGCGGCCGAGTTGTGCTCTGCAATTCGCCGATCGTCGAAGGCGCGATCATGGCGGCGACGGAAGCGTCGGGCGGCGCCAGCCTCGCGGAAGTGCGCGCGACTGCCGAAGAATTATCGCCGAGGTGAAATGACCGCATTCTCCGATCCTGGCTCCGCGTCGCCTCGAAACGTCGTTGCCGCGTCGGTGCGCCTACGCCATGAAGCAGGTCTGCACGCGCGCCCCTCGGTCAAGCTCACGAAGCTCGCGAAAAGGTTCTCGTCCAGGATCTCCCTGGCCGCGTCCGCCGACGGACCCTGGATAGACGCAAAGAGCATCGTCAAACTCATGGCGACGAAGACGCCCTACGATTCGATTCTGCATTTTCGGGCTGAAGGCGCGGACGCCCAGGCGGCGGTCGATGCTCTTGTCGCTCTCGTCGAAGGGGACTTTCCCGATGACGGTTGAGACCGTTCGGCTGCGCGGCCGCTCCGCTGCCCCTGGCCTCGCCGCCGGCCGCATTTCCAATCTTGCGAACGGGGTCGCCAAGACCTCGAGCTTCGGCTCCCCGGAGGCCGAGCGCGCGGCGTTGGAGCAGGCGATGGCGAACGCCGCCTCGGAGCTCCGCGCGCTTGCAGGCTCGCAGCCGCGTGAGGCTGCGCAGATCCTCGAATTCCAACTCACATTGCTGGAGGACGAGGATTTGTGCGCACCCGCGTTCGCCGAAATCGGCGTTGGCGCGCGAGCTGGACAGGCATGGGCGCGGGCGCTCGACACACAGATCGCGGACTACAAGGCGTCGAACGACGAGTATTTCCGAGCGCGCGCGTCCGATTTCATCGATATTCGTGACCGTGTGTCCCGGGCGCTCTCACGAGAATCGAATGCTGCCCCGGTGCTGCCGGACGGAGCAATTCTGGTCGCCGACGACCTGGCGCCTTCTCATTTTCTCGAAATCGACTGGACGCGCGGCGCCGGCATCGCGCTGAAGGCGGGCAGCGCGACGAGTCATGTCGCCACGCTCGCGCGAGCTCGCGGGGTGCCGATGGTCGTCAGTCTCGGAGACATTCCGGCCGCAGAGGGCGAGTGGGTTTTGCTGGACGGCGAGCGGGGGGAGGTCGAGATTGGACCTTCGGAAGCGAGGCTGGCTGACTGGCGCGCGCGAGTGGCTGGGCTTGCCAAGCGCCGGGCCGACGAGACCTCGCTTGCCAAGGCGCCTGCGATCACCCGTTCCGGGCAAAGAATTCTCACACTCGTCAACATTCAGGGACTGGGGGATCTGTCGCCGGAAGCCGCTCATGGGGACGGCGTCGGCCTCGTGAGGACGGAATTCTTATTCGAGCCGGGCCGCGCGCCGCCCGGCGAGGCCGCGCAATATCAGGCCTACCGCGCAATTCTCGATTGGGCGGGCGGGAAGCCAGTCATCATCCGCGCGCTCGACGCCGGAGGCGACAAGCCGATTGCGGGTGTGACTTTCGACGGCGAGGCGAATCCCTTTCTTGGCGTTCGCGGATTGCGCCTGTTGCTGCGGAGACCGGAGGTCTTCGGGACGCAGCTGCGCGCCCTCGCACGCGCCGGGGCAACTGGAAATCTTAAGGTGATGCTGCCGATGGTGACGACGCCCGCTGAACTCGCAGAGGCTCGCGCGCATCTTGACGCTGCAATGGCCGAGCTTGAGGCCGAAAGGCTTCCCGCCCGCAGTCCCCCGCTCGGCGTCATGGTCGAGGTGCCCGCGGCGGCACTCACGATTGATCGTTTTGACGCCGACTTCTACTCGATTGGCAGCAACGATCTTGTCCAGTACGTGACCGCCTGTGACCGAGGCGCCGGCGAGCTCGCTACGTTGGCCGATCCACTCAATCCGGCTGTCCTGGAGCTCATTCGGCGCACTGTCGAGCACGGCAAGAAGACCGGCGCTCCCGTTAGCCTTTGCGGCGACATGGCCGCCGATCCACGCTGCGCGCCAGCCTTGATCGACTGCGGGCTGCAAGCGTTTTCGGTTGCGCCCTCAGCTCTCGGTCGGCTGAAAGCGGCGATTGCCCGGTGCGGTTGAAATGCGCGCCAAACGGGATGCGCCCGCAAGCGTCGCCGAATACAAACAGCTCCTCAAGACCGCGCTCGACAGCCGTCCCTCCGGCATGCGGCAGCGGCTCGCCGAGGCGATCGGCAAGAATCGGAGCTTCGTGTCGCAGATTTCAAATCCCGCCTACGAGGTGCCCATACCTGCTCGACATGTCGCGATCATTTTCGAAATCTGTCATTTTTCCACGCAGGAGCGCGCCACCTTTTTGAAGGCCTACTCGCGGGCTCACCCCGGTCGGCTTGGCCTTGCTTCAGACGCGACGCACGCGCGCAAGATCGCGCTTACGCTGCCAGACCTCGGAAGCGCCGCCAAGAATCATCAACTGGAAACGCTCATCTTCGACATCGTGCATCGATTGGCGGTGCTGCTCGAGGGAAGATAACCGACCGGGAGGAACCTCATGAAAAAATTCATGAATGACGTCGACGCCATTCTTTCGGACAGCCTGGCGGGTTTCGCGGCGGCGCACGCCAACCTCGTCACTCTCGGGCCGGAGAAAAAGTTCGTCCGCCGCGCGCATCTCACGCCGAACAAGGTTGCGTTGATCTCCGGCGGCGGCAGTGGTCATGAGCCGCTGCACGCGGGTTTCGTCGGATACGGGATGCTCGATGCGGCCTGCCCCGGACAGGTCTTCACCTCCCCGACCCCGGATCAAATGGCCGCCGCGGCCGCCGCCGTCGATGGCGGCGCGGGGGTTCTTTTCATCGTCAAGAACTATTCCGGCGACCGCATGAATTTCGAGATGGCCGCAGAGGTGGTCGAACCACCGGTCGAGACGATCATCACCGATGACGACGTGGCGGTGGAAACCTCGACCTTCAGTGCAGGGCGCCGTGGCGTCGCGGGAACCCTTGTGGTCGAGAAGATCGTGGGGGCAGCTGCCGAGATGGGGCGCGATCTTGCGTTCCTCAAGCAGCTAGGGGAGCGCGTCGACGCACGCACGCGCTCCATGGGAGTCGCCTTGACGAGTTGCACGGTGCCAGCGGCAGGGCGTCCGACGTTTCAACTCGGCGAAGCGGAAATGGAGATGGGCGTCGGCATTCACGGCGAGCCCGGCCGCCGTCGCGTCCCAATGGCGCCCGCGGATCGCATCGCCGAGGAGATTGTCGGGGCGATCGCCGGCGATTTTGGGGACTTTCGCGGCGAGGCGCTGCTCCTGGTCAACGGCTTCGGCGGCACTCCGATGATGGAGCTTTATCTTATGTACAACGCCGCCCGGACCCAGATTGAGAAACGCGGCGCGAGGGTCATTCGCTCTCTTGTCGGGAGCTACGTCACGTCGCTCGACATGGCCGGTTGCTCGGTCACGATCTGCATGCTCGACGAAGAGTTCGCGCCGCTGTGGGACGCGCCGGTCGAGACGCCCAGCCTGAGATGGGGCCGCTGACAGGCGAGAGTTATCTTTGCTTTGCGCTGCTCCGATCAGACGTCTTTCCTCCAGGAGTCCGCCGGATCAGCTCTGCGCAAATTTCATCTCGAAAACTGAAAGCGGCTGATCACGGCCTTTCACCGCGTGGTTCCCGAGCGGATGCATGGTGACCGTTTCGGGAAGGCGTGGAAGCGCCGTCAGAAGATCAGACGAAATCAGCAGAGGCGCGTCGAGGGTGCGGCAGAGCGTCTCCATTCGGCCGGTCGCATTGAGTACATCACCGAAATAGGA
>DASXXT010000418.1:0-5940 GCA_036502965.1 Roseiarcus sp.
ATGGGATCGGAGGGCTCAGCCAGGAGGGCGCCCACCTGCGCCTCATAACTCTGAAACAGAACGACTTCGACCGGAAGACGAGCCTCCTCGTGAAAGTAACGTCGCATGCCTTCCCAGATCGTGACCACTTTCGGATCGTAAGCGACAGCTCCAATCCAGATCGTCCGGCCCATGATACTCCCCCTGAAACCTCCGCTATCGCCGCGGTGCTGCGGTTCTCGGTCGAAATTCCGTTCAAAAGAGCGGCATTCCCAGGAGCGCCCTCCCGATCAGCTCGCGCAGCACATCGCCCGTCGGGGCCATCACGGCGCCGGCGTGCGCGTCGCGGAACAAGCGTTCAACGTTCATGTGCTTGGAGAACGCCGCTCCCCCGCAAACGCGCATCGCCGTCGAGGTAACGGAAATCGCCGCATCGCCCGCTGCGGCCTTGGTTTCCAGGACGCGCAGCATTGTTGTGTCGTCTGGTTGTTCCAGGTGGCGGATCAAGTCGTCGATCCTCGCAGCAAGGCCGTCCGTTTCGATCTTCATTGCAGCCAATTGAGCGCGCAGCGTCGGGAGACTCTCGCCGAGGCTTTGGCCCAGGTGATCGAAGCGGGCGCTCTTGAGATGCGCAGTCGTCGAGGCGACCGCGGCCTGGCAGAGGCCCAACGATACGGAAGAATTTCCCAGATTGAACAGCGGCAACACCACATTCAGCATGGCCTGGAACCCTGCGCCGTCCTCGGTGAGTCGATTGGCGGCGGGAACTTCGCAATCCTCGAGGGTCATTGGCGCGGATGCGTTCGCGCGCATTCCAAGGCCGTCCCAGGCGCCGGCGACCGTAAGCCCCGGGGCGCCGGCGTGAATGAGATAGAGCGAGGAATCGGTCATCGCCGCCCCTTCAGGCGCGAGCGTCGAGACGACATAGCTCTTCGCGTGACCGGCGCTGGTCACCCATGATTTCTTCGCCGTGATATAGACGCCCGCGCCGTTTGGCCGGGCGCGCGATACCGGCGCCCAGAAATGGCTGCGCGAGCCCGACTCGCTAAACGCAAGCGTGGTGAGATGTCGGCCGGCGGAGATCTCCTTCAGGGTGTTCTCGACGACCGCTGCGGGCCGAGCCGAAGCGATCGTTGCGCTGGCGCACCAGTGCATCAGAAACACCATCGCGACCGATGCGTCCGCCTCGGCGAAGTTTGCAATGACGGCCGACAGCGTGCGGGGCCCCAAACCGGACCCGCCGACTGCGGCAGGCAGCATCACTCCAAACAGTCCCGCGCGGCCGATCGATTCGATGGCCTCCGCCGAGAAGCTCCCCGTCTTGTCATGCAGAGCGGCATTCGTCGCCAGTACTCCATCCGCTATTTCTTTGCTCTTGGAAACCGCTGTCTCATGGTTCATGCTGCCCTCACGATCGTCAGGGTTGACCACCTAACCGATATCCGCTGACTCGCTAAGTACTGTCATACGTCGATCTTGGGGTTGACTTTAGAGCCTAGCTTCGGCGGGGCATCTTGCTTTTTTAGCTCTCGACTAATTCTATTCTACACCCGAAGGGTATTACGTGGTTCCCGAAGCGAATCCACTCGTCGCCGTGCCCCGGACCTCTGACAATCTTGGCTAGTCGTGTCGCGAAACAGCGGTTCTTTGCACCACATTTTGGATGAGTTCGCCGAGGATTGCCTCACACGGACCGTTCGTTCAAGCGAAAACCCGCGAGTCACGTTTTTCTATCTCCCCCGCATGTGAAAGACGAATGTCAAGGGCTCGATCGCGCTTTGCGCCGAAGCTGGAGCTCGAGCCGCAGAAAGGTTTGGGCGATGATCCACGCCGCGGCGATCCCCGCAACCAAATTGCCCGACACTTTCGAAACGCCGCCGCGGCGGCATCGGCAATCGACAGGAATTTCGAGCGTGCGCAGCTTTGCCGCGACGGCGCGCATCTGCATTTCGAGATTCCACCCGTAGGTCGTCTCACGCATGCCGAGGCGAGCGAGGTCTTTTCGCGCAACTGCGCGATAGGGCGACATATCGGTGAAGCTAACGCCATGAAGGGCGCGCATCATGAACCCCGCCATGCGTCCCGCGGCGATCTGCTGCCGCGTGAGCGCGCCCTCCGCCCGGCGCCCGCGCACGCGCGAGCCCATGACAAAGTCCGCGCGCCCTGTCGCGATCGGCTCAATGATCTCGGGCAAGAACTGGGGCGGGTCGGACCCGTCACCGTCCATAAAGGCGATGATTTCGGTCTCGAGAGCCACGGCCGAGACGCCTGCCGCGCAGGCGCGACCGTAGCCGCGCCGCGTCTCGAGGACAACGCGCGCGCCGGCCGCCGCCGCCTTTGTCGCCGTTGCATCCGTTGAGCCGCCGTCGACGACAATCACCTCGTCGACGCCCCTTGCAAGACAGTCGGTTACAATCGAGCCGATCGCCGCTTCTTCGTTCAAGCAGGGAATGACAAGCGAGACGACGGTTGTGACCTTGCCGAAGCGCATGTCTCAAAGGCTCCAGCGCAAGCCGCAGTTAGCACAGGTCGCCGGCGGCTGATCGGAGCGCAGCTTCCCGCGGAAGTTCTGGTATTTCGCGCCGTTCCAGATTTCCTGGAGCGTCTCCCGAGTGGCGTCGCCGAGGGCGAAATGTTCGTAACCGCGTTGAGAAAAGGGCGCGATGCAGCATGGCAGCGCCCTACCGTTGGCCGTGAAATACATCAAAGTCCAAGGTCGGCGGCAGAGCGACCAGTGGTTCGCGTCTGTCTTTCGCTCGAGACTAACGCCAGGCTCCGAAGCAGCTCCCGACGCTGAGAATGTGACGCCGAGCGACTTTGCCAACGCCTCCGCAGCCCTGAGAGCGGCTGATTCTTCGGATTGCAATCGATCGAACAGCGCCTGGTCGGGTCGCGCCAGACCGATGGGGTCCGTCTCGAAATAGACGAGACGCTGCAAATGGACTTCCCTTACGCCGATGCTATGGGCGACTTCGACGAAGGCGGGCAATTCGGCGATGGTTTCTCTCAAGCCCGTCAGCCAAGCGGAGACCCGCGGCTTTCCGTGACCCTCGCGCTCCTGCAGATCGCGAAAGCTGCGCACGTTGCGCAGGATACGGTTGAAATAGTCCCTGCCGCGCACGAATTTGAAAGACTCGCGCGTCGCGGCGTCGAGCGAAACGCGCAGTTCATCGAGACCGGCGTCGATCAAAGCCCGCCCGTTCCGCTCGTTCAAGACCGTGCCGTTCGTATTGAACAGAACGTAGACTCCCCGCTGCTTGAGGTAACCAACCATCACAGCCAGATTCTTGACCAGCATCGGTTCGCCCACGCCGTGCAGAACGACGCGGCTGAGGTCGGGAACCTGATCGACGATCCGCGTGAACAACTCCCAGGAAAGATCGGCCGGCGGCTCCAATTCCTCGTAGGTTCGAGGACATGTCGCGCAAAGCAGATTGCAGCGATTCGTCGTCTCGAGATAGAGGCATACCGGAGGGCGCGCACTGACCCGCCCTCGCGCGTCATCTCCCGCCTCGTAGTAACGCCGCGGGTCGATCGAGGGCGTCTTTGCGACCGCATTGGCCAAGCTCATGCGCTCCCGCTCCTTCGCCGCGCCCATCGCGCCCCGTCCCCGAGAATGCCCGCGATCGCCATGACGGTGTAACCTGTAGCGCCCATCATCGGAGTCAGGCCGAGATGATTGGGGCCGAAGGGGTAGAGCAGAAAGCCCGCGGTCGGCATCGCATAACACGCCCAGGAGCCCGTCAACGCCGCAAATGGCAACAAAATAAGTGAATACCAAGGCAAGTCCGATGACAGGAAGAACAGGAACGTGACGAGCGTGGCGGCCGTGTCGGTCAAGGACGTTTCGAGCGCAGCGTCGCGTCGGCTGCAAGCGCGGACAATCAGCCCGAGGAGAACTGCGGCGGCCACGACATAATAGGCGACAACCGCTGAGACCGGCGGAGCGGAGTCTCCGGCTAGCAGTCGCAACGCATAGAACTGGGTTCCGCTACCGAGCCCCTGTTCACGCGCATAGCCGCCGGTAAAGCCGAGGACCCCGGCGCCTGCCGAGAGGAAGGGCGCGTAGCAGAGAAGCACCACTGAGAGGACAAACGCGGGAAGTCTCGGATCGAAGGGCCGCCAGATGGAGGGAAGCGCCAGCGCCGCCGTCGGCTTGACGAGCGCGCCAAGCGCGATGAGAGCGCCGGCGAGGTACGAGCGCTTTCGTGCGACGCCCCAAGCGAAGGCCGACAGCATAAGGCCGATCACTGCGGCTTCGGAATGACCGTTCGCCGCGATCTCCCAGACGGGTGCAGGGTGCCACAGGTAAAGCACGGCCAGAGTGCGCGGAAGCCTGAGGCTCGCGAGCAGCGAGATCAGCGCAGCAGCGCCGAGGCCTTCCAAGCCGAGCAGCAGCGCCTTCAACGTCGTCACCCTGCCGCCCAACAGCGCATTGACGGAGAAAATCGCCTGCGACACTGGAGGATAAATGGTGATGGCGTAATCCTTCTTGTCGACCCAGGGATAAATCGTCTCGTCGCGCAAGAAGGCGAGTTCGGGCGAAGCGGGAACATGTAGAAAGGGGTTGAACCCGGCGATGTCGACGCGTCCGTCCCAGACATAGCGATAGATGTCGCCCGAGAGCGTGGGCTTCTGAAGCATGAGATAGAGCCTCGGCGCGATCGCAAACACGACCACGATCGCCAGCAGGCGGGTCATGTCCGGCGCCCGGCGGGTAATGACAGCGCCGCCGAGCGCGATCAAGGATTGCGCGCCGACGAGGAGGAGGAACCCTAAATGATCGCGCTCGACGAGTTGTTCTGACCACACGGTCAGGCCGACGCCCATCGCCCCGAGCGCCGCCAAGCAGAACATTGCGGTCGGGACTTCGGTTTCCGGGGCCGCTCGATCAGCCACTGATCGACACGGTCGGTTCGATCTCGCCGATCGATATCAGAAAAGCGCGAGTCGCGGCGGCCGCGCCACCGCCGGCAAATTCTGGTAAGTGACCGCGCATCTCGGCTTGGAGCATCGTGAAGCTTTCCGCGTCATCGACATCGTACCAGGGCGCGAGCTGGACGATCGGCAGACCGATCTCCGCCGCACGGCTCAACGTTTCTGCGAGCACCACCTCGCTGCCCCATTTCACATCTTCGAAGAGCCGCGGATGCGCCTTCTTGAGCCCGATGAGATAGTAGCCGCCGTCCGTCGCTGGGCCGAGCACCAGGCGGTCGCCGCTCAAGCTCAGATGCTCTATGGCCTCGCGCAGTCGGGCTGTCGGCAATGTCGGGCTGTCGGAATTGACCAGTAGAACGCAGCGATGGTCTGAGGACAGTAAGTCGCGCGTCGCCCCAAGCAGGACGCGGCCAAGATTGCCGTCCGCGTGGCATACGAGTCCAAAATGAGGCGGCATAATCGCGCGCATCTCTTCTTCGGCGTCTGACGGAGCGAAAACGGCGTAACCTCGCGCATTAACGGCGGCGCCCAGCGAGGCTATCGACGCGGCAATGTCTCGCAGGAAGCAAGCGGAAATCTCGGCGGCGCGGTCAGCGCCAAGGCGGGGAATCAGTCTAGTTTTTGCAAGCCCCACGCGGGGCGCCTTGCAGATGATGCCAATCGCGGCTGCGGATGGTCTGCCGGCTCTTACCATCATCGCCCACCTGGACTGTGAGTACAGACAAACATTGCGCTGGTTCGACATTCTGAACAATCCCTGAAGCTGCTGGCCGCGCGCCGACGGCCGGCAGGACAGTTGTGACAGCAGTTGATCGACGATGTCGTCGAGGACGGCGCAGAGGCGACGAGGCATGCGAGGGATGTGAGCGCGGCTTTGGCGCCCTAGCGGCTGCATGGGAATGTCCGCTGACCGCCGATTGTGTTCTCTAATGAGTCAAGGGGGGAGCTCTTCTCGGTTTTCGACGCCTTGGGATGCCTGTGTTCTCTGCGCGCTCGCAGGCGCTTGATGGGGTAAGCTGGGTA
>DASXXT010000419.1:0-14150 GCA_036502965.1 Roseiarcus sp.
CAGGAGAGACAGCGGCCGTCACGGCGACGGTAGAGTTGCACGCAAAAACAGACGCATTTGAGGCCGCCGAAGCGGACAATCAGGGTAGTCAAGTTGATGCATAGTGCAGCGTGAGAAAGGCTTCCGCGATCTTCTCGTCGATCGTTCGGGGGACTGGGACCACACAGTCTGCTGCGCCAACCCGACCGAGCGCGACAGCTTCGAGGCAACGCGCCTGAAGCGCGAAGCCCAGGTCCATGGATTCAATCGAATTGCCCATCGGCCGTGGACCCGCGAGGTTGACCATGTGCCCGCCGGCGAGAATGCGAATGACGCGCGTATTCGTTAGCGTCAGCACTTCGATGTCGTCCACGAAGCGCTCATGTTTGATAACGTGTTGGCTGGCGGCGATGCCCTCCACACCGATCTCGACTGGGAAATGTCCGGCGTTGGCCAGGATCGCTCCATCCTTGAACAACGGAAGATCGTCGGGTCCGACGATGTCTCGGCCGCCGGTGACGGTGACAATCACGTCTGCGCTGGCGATTGCTCTGTTGCGGTTCGGGGTGTCGAAGCCGTCAAGATGCGCCTGAAGCCGTTTTAAGGGATCGCGGTCGACGACGCTGACCTTGGCGTTCGCCGCGCGAAAGTTGGCCGCGACGCCGCGCCCACAGGCCCCGTACCCGAACACCGTGACGCGTTGTCCGTTGGTTACGCGGTTGGTGATCCGGATGTAGGATTCAAGCACGCTCTGGCCGACCGCATGTTCATTCTCGGCGAATTGCTTGATCGGGCTGTCGTTGATGACGAGGATCGGGATGGCCAATTCTGCGCGCAGGGGCGCGAGCCGCATCCTGCCTGAGGTGGTCTCTTCCGTGCCGCCAAGAAGGCCCGCGTGCCGCCGCTGCCTCCAGAGGTTGAAGAGGTCGCCGCCGTTGTCGAGCAGCATATCCGGCTGGTGATCGAGTACGGCCTCGAGGTTGCGCTTATGCTCCGCGAGATCGGTTGTCGGGCCGCCGATGACGGTCACGCCCTCGTCCCGGAGACGCTCGACGGCCAAAAGTTGCGTCGTGTTCAGATTGCCGGTTGAGACGACCCGCGCGCCGCCCTTTTGCAACGTCATGAGCAGCGCCACGGTCTTCGGCTCGAGGTGAATCCCGGTGCCGATGGTCCTGCGGGCAAATGGCTGCGTGACGCCGAACTCCTCGCTGATCGCATTCAGGAGGAGGCAATTCTCCCGTACCCAATCGATGCGCGTCTTCAATGAGTAATCCCGTGGATCGAGGAAGGAAGGATCGTTCTACACGTATCGTGCCCGGGCGGCGAATTGCCTTTCACCACGGCATGTTGATCCTCGTGACGAAGGCGCCAAAGAGGGAAGGACGCACATGCCTCGCAAGATCATCATCGACACCGATCCCGGACAGGACGACGCGGTCGCACTTTTGCTGGCGTTAGCCTCCCCTGAGGATTTGGAGGTCCTCGCGGTCATTACGGTCGCGGGCAATGTTCCGCTATCGCATACGACCGCCAATGCGCGGAAGGTGCTAGAGCTTGCCGGCAGGCCGGACCTTCCGCTCTACGCTGGGTGCGCGCGGCCGATGCGCCGGCGTCTCATCACGGCGGAGCACGTGCATGGGGCAACCGGCCTCGATGGCCCGGTGCTGCCAGCGCCGACCATGCCGGTTCAGAGCCGGCACGGCGTGCAATATCTGATCGAGACATTTCGCCAAGCCGAACCAGGATCGATTACCCTGGTCACGCTTGGCCCGCTCACCAATGTGGCGATGGCGGTCGTGGAAGCGCCGGATATCGCTCCTAGCATCCGAGAAATCGTGGCGATTCTCGGTAGCTGGTCGGAGAACGGCAACATCACACCCGCCGCCGCCTTCAACGAATATGTCGACCCAGAGGCGGCCGATGTCGTGCTCACAAGTGGCGTCAAGCTGACTATGGTTCCAATGGACGTGACCCACCAGTGCCTGACCACGCCCTCGCGGCTCGCGGCGCTGCGCACCAACGGCAACGTTTGCTCGGTCGCGGCGGCGGACATGCTCGCGTTTTCCGAGGCTTTCGACGTCGCCAAGTATGGATGGGAGGGTGCGCCACTGCACGACCCCTGCGCGATCGCCTATTTGATCGCTCCCGGGATGTTCGGTGGACGGAAGGTGAATGTGGTGGTCGAGACGGCCGGGACCTATACCTCCGGCATGTCCGTTGTGGACTGGTGGCGCGTCACGAACCGCGAGCCGAACGCCCTATTTCTGCGCGAGGTCGACGTCGACAGCTTCTATACCCTGCTCACCGAACGGCTCAGCAGACTGCCTTGACCAGCCGGTCTGCCGGCCGCTGCTCGGAGCTGCCGGCAAGTAGGCGAATTCCGCACCCCTTTAGGACGATCTGCGCGATGGTCTCGGCGCCGTCCGCGAAATGAGCGCGTGTCAGGCGCTTAACGCCGAGGCCGTTCTTCGCCATCACGCCGAAGTCGGCGTAGAATTGGGTCGCCCCCCAAAGAAGAATGAACAGATGGATAGGGTCGACCGGGTCCATCAGTCCCGCCTTTGTCCAGCTTTCAAACACCTTCGCCTTCTCGGCGGTGGCCGCATGCATGTGCCGGCGAACGGCCCGCGACAGGAAGCGGCCTCCGTGCACAACCTCGTTGGCGAACATTCTCGACTGCGCTGTGTGCTTGCGGGAAAATTCCAGCTTGACGCGGATATAGCCCGAAAGCGCTTCGCTAGGGTTGCGCGCGGCGTCGAGTTGGGCGAGCGCCGCGTCCCATTCCCCGATAAGGTTCTCGATGATCGTCTGGTAGATCGTGCGCTTTGTCCGGAAGTAATAGTAGACATTGGCTTTCGGCAGCTGCGACCGCTCCGCGATCTCCGCAATGCGCGCGCCGTCGTATCCCCGTAGCGCGAACACCTCGATTGCCGCGTCGAGGATGCGCGCGCGATTGCGGTCGCCAACCCGGAGGCTGGAAGCATCCTCGGATTTTACGTGGCTAGGAGCCGTCATGAGTTTCGTTAGCTCGGGGCGGAACCCCATAATCAGGCGAAAGACGGCCAAGAAATCAAGCCTGCAAACGTATCGGAAAAAGTTGACGCTTTGGTCAGGTTCTGCCTATCCTTGCTCCGGCGAGGGATCAAGGGATAGGGGCGGCGCTCTTGCTCGTGGCGAAGGAACCTAGGCTTTGACGCCGAGCGCGCTGCCCCAGGACGTCATCCGCAAGAAGCGCGACGGCTTGCCCTTAAGCGCGGACGAGACCCGGTTCTTCATTGACGGCGCGACGCGTGGCTCAGTCTCCGAAGGCCAGATCGGCGCCTTCACCATGGCCGTCTTCCTTCGAGGCATGACGGTCGATGAGGCGGCGGATCTGGCGCTCGCCATGCGCGACTCCGGCCGGGTTCTCGATTGGTCTCATTCCCGGATCGACGGTCCCCGGCTGATCGACAAGCATTCTTCGGGCGGGGTCGGGGACGAGAAGATCACGCTAATTGTCGCTCCGCTCGCCGCGGCCTGCGGCGTGTATGTCCCGAACCTCTCGGCGCGAGGGCTCGACTATTGCGCGGGCGAAGTCGATCTGCTCGACGCGGTGCCGGGCTACCAGACTGCGCCCTCGATGGATCTGTTCGCGCGCGTCGTTGAAGACGTCGGCTGCGCGGTGATCGGCCCGACGCTCGATCTCGCGCCGGCGGACCGGAAGCTGTTCTTCGTCCGAGACGTGACCGCGACCGTCGAAAGCGTGCCGCTGATCACTGGCTCGATCATTTCGAAAAAGCTAGCTGTGGCGCCGCGCGGGCTTACGATCACGGTTGGCTCCGGCACCGGGGCCTATATGGCGACAATCGAAGAGGCGCGCCGGCTCGCAGGCTACATGGCTGAGGTCGCGGCGCGGGTCGGCGTGCCGAGCGTCATGCTGCTCACCGATCTCGACTCGGTTCTGGGCGCCTCCGTCGGCAATGCGGTTGCCGTGCAGGAGACGGTCGATTTCCTCCTCGGGCATGATCGCGACAACCGGGTGCTCGAGCTCGTGCTGTCCGTTGTCGCGGAAATGGTCGCTCTCGCGGGCGTGGAGCGCGATCCGGCGGCGGCGCGGCGATTGGCTCAGGCGCGACTGGAGGACGGCTCAGCGACGGAGCGCTTCGCGCGGATGGTCAAGGCGCTGGGCGGCCCAGGCGATTTCGTGGAGAAGGCGTCGGCCTATCTCCCTGCGGCGCCGGTGGTGCGGCCCGTCCTTTCGGACACCGGCGGCTTTGTTTCCGGTATGGACGCCGGCGCCATCGGACATGCGCTGGTTGAGCTTGGCGGCGGCCGCAAGCATCCCGAGGGCGAAATCGACCTTTCCGTCGGGCTCACCGCATTCGCGCCGGTCGGTGCCGAAGTCTCGCGAGATCGGCCGCTCGCGATCGTGCACGCGCGCGGTGAAGGCGACTTTGAGCGCGCCGCCCAGCGGATTCGGAGCGCGGTGCGCGTAGGTCCAAAGCCGGGAGCCATCGCAGGGCCAGTCGTAAAAGAGCGGATTACGCGGAGCGTCTGATGGTCGTGATCTCCAGCGCGTTGTTCAGGAGGACGCCGGTGAGCCATCGGGAAAAATTGCCCCATCAGCGGGGTGCCGCTGTCCGCGCTCAGCTGAGGCTCGGCATGGGAATTGCGTCGGCTTCGACGACACGCCAGGGCCCGATGCGCGCTTGGGTGCGCGGAAAGCAGCGAAGAAAGGGAGAGCACCATGCCGAAAAGTTCCGATCATGAAGTGAACGCGCAGGAGATTTCGCGCCGGTCATTCCTGCAGGTTTCCGCGAGCGCGGCCTTTGCAGGCGCGGGAGCCCTCGGGGCGCCGGAGCTTGCCGCCGCGGCGGCAGGCGGGCTGGTCGCCCTCGTGCATACTCAAGCCGCCGGCGACAACGGTCCGATCGACTCCATGATCGCAGCGCTGAAGAAGCTCTCTCAACAGACGAAATTCCCGATCCGGACGATCTACGCGCAGGACGCCGCGACCTACGGCACCATTTTCAAGAGCCTCGCGGACGCAAACGCTGCGATCATCGTCGCAACCTTCAACGAGGTGGCCGAGCCTATCAAGACGCTCGCCCCAAAATATCCGAAGACCAAATGGATCCAGATATTTGGCGACCCGATCCAGCCGCCAATTCCGAATTTCGAGACGGTCTCCTACGATTACTACCTCGGCTGCTATCTCTCCGGTCTTTTCGCCGCCAAGATGTCGAAGACAGGCAAGATCGGCTACATCGGCGGCGTCAGTCTGCCGCCTTTGAACGCGGACGTGAATTCGCTCAAGGCCGCGATCGCCTCCGTCAATCCGAGCGCTACGTTCACGCCGGCCTTCGCGGGCTCGTTTCAGGATCCCGCCAAAGGGCATGAGATCGCGAGCCAAATGTATCAAGGCGGCGTGGACTACATTCAGACCGATTCCGCAGCTACGGATACGGGCATCATCCAGGCGGCGAACGAAGGCGAGGGCCGCATGGTCAGCGCAATCTCGCCCGCACAGTACAAGGTTGGCCCCAAGACCGTCGCGGCGTTGGTCGCGCTCGACTTTGGCCAATCTCTCCACAACGAGGTGTCAAAGGCGCTCGGGCCTGACTTCAAGGGGGGACATCTGGCCACAGGTCTCGGGACCGGCGTGATTGATTTCGTGCTCTCGCCGGTCTGGCAGGAGCATGGACCTAAGGACCTCGTGGAGAAAGCGAAGACGGTCTGGCCTGAGATCGAAAAGGCCAAGGCGGACATCATTTCCGGCGCACTGAAGCCGCCTTTCAACACACAACTCTGATCTCGGCCCTCCAGTCTGGCCTGGCCGGGGACCGCGGGTCTGGCGTTTCGGGCCGGCGAGGGCACGCGCTCCTCGCGATGCCACATGCGGATGAGCCGTAGGCGGCTTTATGATCGCTGAATCTCCACCAGCGCTAAGATGCAGGAACGTTTCGGTCCGCTACGGCGACCTCGCCGCGCTGACCGAAGTCAGTGTCGCCTTTGCGCCGAAGCTCATCCACGCCGTCGTCGGACAGAACGGCGCTGGCAAGACGACCTTTGCGCGCGTCGTCGCCGGGATCGTAAGACCCGTTTCCGGGACGCTCGAGATCGACGACCGCGAGATCGCGCTCGGCCATGTCAATCGATCGCGCGCGGCGGGAGTCGAACTCGTTCACCAAAGCTTCGCGTTGCCTCCCTCCTTCACTGTCGCCGAGACGATGGAGTTCGGCGCCAGGCGGGGCCGCCCGATCTTCACCCGGCGCGAGCTCGAGGAGCGCTGGAGGCGCCATCTCGAGAATCTTGGGGTTCAGGCGAGACTAGGTGACCGCATTCGCGATCTGCCGGTGGAATCGCAGCAGGGCGTGGAGATCGCCCGAGCGCTAGTCGCCGATGCGAGGCTCCTGATCCTCGACGAGCCGACCGCGGTCTTGTCGCCTAGCGGCGTCGAGACGCTTTTTCAACGGCTGAGAGGACTTAAGGCGAGCGGCGTCACCCTTTTGCTCGTTCTTCACAAGATCCGGGAGGTCCTGGCGGTCGCCGACACCGTAACCGTGCTGCGCGGCGGGCGGCTGATCGAGGGGCCGGTCGCGGCGAACTCGGTGGACGCGCGCGAGCTTTCGGCCGCGATCATCGGCGCCGAAGCCGAGAAGGCCCTGACCATGAGGGACGAGGAGGCGTTGGTCGGCTCGGATCTCCCGGCCGACGCGCGGCACCTAGTCGCGGCCAAGCCCAAGGCGCCGGCCATTCTCGTCGCCGATCGCCTCTCCACCCGGCCGGATCCGGAGGGGCCGGCGCTCGGCGAGGTCAGCCTCGCCATTGCACCGGGAGAGATCGTCGGCGTGGCGGGAGTCGAAGGGAATGGGCAACGCACGCTCGTGCGCGCGCTCACCGGACTCGCCCAGGTCGAGTCAGGCCGCATTCGCCTGGGTGACCAAGATTTGGTCGGCCTGTCTACCGGAGAGCGGCGGGCCCGCGGATTGCGAGTCATTCCTTTCGAGCGCAACAGCGAAGGCCTTAGCCTTTCCAGCTCCCTTTGGGAGAACTGGTCCGCGCGCCAGCTTCTGCGGGGCTCTCCGCTGAGGCTCATTTCGCCGGCGCGGTTTCGCGGCGAGTGCGACCGGGCGTTGAAGCGATGGGACGTCCGCTATTCCACCACGCTCCAGCCGGCCGGCTCTCTCTCGGGCGGCAACGCGCAAAAGCTCATCCTCGCTCGCGAGGTCGACGATGACGCGAGCTTTGTCATCGCCGCCCAGCCGACGCGCGGCCTCGACGTCGGCGCGACTGCGTTCGTGTGGAAGTCGTTGCGCGATGCGACGGCGCGGGGATGCGGCGTATTGCTGATTTCATCCGATCTCGACGAACTCTTCGATATCAGCGATCGGCTCGTCGTGATGCTGTCCGGCCGGATCGCCGCGGAGTTCTGGCCGCCGTTCCGCCTTGGCGACGTCGGAGCCGCCATGACGGGAGCGCGTTGAGATGCGGGGGAATCTCGCCGCCGTCGGCCGAGCGCTTGCCTTCGTCCTCCTCGCGCTCGCCCTCTGCGGCGTCATCTTCCAACTCGCCGGTTATTCCGCCATCGAGATGTTCCAGAGCATCGCCGACGGCGCGTTCCTCAATCCGAATGCCTGGCAGGGCAGCCTGCGTTGGGCGATGCCGCTGTTCATCACAGCCTGCGGCGTCGTCGTCTCCTTCCGCAGCGGGTATTTCAATGTCGGCGCGCAAGGGCAGTTCTATATCGGAGCGATCGGCTCGACCTTCGTGGTTGATTTCCTCAACGGTTATCCAGCACCCCTGGTTGTGCCGCTCGCCTTCGTCACGGCGATCGTATGCGGCGCGCTCTGGGCGGCGTGGCCTGGTTACCTGCGTGTGGCTTCGGGCGCGGACGAAGTGATCACGACGCTCATGGGCAACTTCATCGCTTCGCTAATTCTCATTTATGTCACGGGCGGCATCTTGAAGGATCCGTCGGGGACCGGCCAGGTGATGGCGAGTCGCCCTGTCGCCGAAGCCTACCGGATCAGCTCCGAGGTCGGCCTGTCGCCGGCCATCGTCGGTATCGCGGTTGCAGTGGGCGTCCTCACGTGGGTTCTCGTCAATCGCACTGCCTTTGGCGTTCTTTGCGGCCTCGCTGGACGGAATCCCACGATGGTCGTCTGGCAAGGCGCTCGGATGTCGCAACTCGGTCTCGCCGCCTTTGCTCTCTCCGGCGCCCTTGCCGGTCTTGCCGGCGTTATCGAGGTGCTGGGTCCGAACGGCAGGCTTGTCAGCGGCTTTCTGCCGACGCACGGCTTCACTGCGATCCTGATCGCGCTCGTCGCGGGACTTTCCGTCGCGGGCACCGCAGTCGTCTCGCTGTTCTTCGGCGGATTGGCCGCGGCGAGCCTCTATCTGCCTGTGCTAGCGGGTCTTCCCGCGGCTGCGATCGACATCATCAACGCGGCGATCGCGCTTTTCATCACCGCTCGGGCCGCGCCAGGACTCGCGTGGCTTCTGCCGCGGCGACATGCCGCGGGAGGCGCATAATGGAAGAGTTCCTCGTCGCCACGCTGCGGTATGGGACGCCGCTCGTCTATGTGACGATGGCGGGCGTGCTCGCGCAACGCGCGGGCGTGTGGAATCTCGGACTTGAGGGGCTGATGATCATCGGATGCTGCGCATCCGTGCTGGGCTTCGTGCAGACCGGTTCGCTGCTCGTTGGCTTCGGCCTCGCGATCGCGATTTGCGTGCTTGCCTCGGCGCTCCTGTGGTTCGTCGTGGAGAAGCTGCGCGCCAATCCGATCATCGCCGGCCTCGGGCTCACAGGGCTTGGGCTTGGGGGGACGGATCTCGCCGTCCAGGCGATCTACGGCAGCCAGGCGATGGTGAACGCGCCTTATGGCCTGCCACGACTCGGGCCGGAATTCGGGGCCTTCGGAGTGCTCTCGATCCTCGTCGCGCTGATGCCCTTCGTTGTGTTCCTGGTGTGGGTCGTCCTGCGGCGCACCCGCTTCGGCCTCCAACTTGCCGCGTGCGGCGAGCACCCCTTCGCGGCCCGCAGCGTAGGCGTCAACCCCTCGACAATGCGCCTCATCGCACTCTGCGCCGGCGGCGTGCTCTGTGCGCTCGGCGGCATGGAGTTGGCGCTCGGAAGTCTCACGATCTTCGCCTATGGCATGACCGCCGGGCGCGGCTTCATGGCGTTCTCCGCGGTGATCTTTGGCGCAGGACACCCGCTTGCCTCGGCCGCGGCCGCCCTCTTCTTCTCGATCGTCGGCGCGATCGGCATCCGCGCGCAGCTTCTGTTCGGCAACCGCGTCCCGAACGACCTGCTGCTTGCCCTGCCCTATATCGCGACCGTCATCGGGGTCTGGGTCAGCGCGCGCCTGCGCGGTGGGGCTACGACTAGCGGATTCGGCGAATTGCGCGACTATTGAGGATAGACATGGACTTCGCCCAGCGGCACGCGATCAGCGACGTCTGCATCCTGTGCGCCGATGTCGAGCGTTCGATCCGCTTCTATGCGGACAAGCTCGGCTTCCGGCTTCTGCACCGGGCGGAAGGGTTTGCGGATTTCAGCGGAGCGAGGCTCACGCTCGCGCTGTGGGAGATCGATCACATCAGCCGCAACACGGGAATCTCGAACGTAAGGGGACCTGGCGCGCACAAAGCCTGCATCGCGGTGAAGCTCCCCTCAGCCGAGGAGCTCGACGCCTGCTATGCCGAACTCGCCGCCAAGGGCGTGCTGTTCGAGGCGCCGCCTAAGGATTATCCATGGAATGCCTATTGCTGCTACTTCACCGGACCGGACGACGAAGTCTGGGAGCTCTACGCCTGGCGCGAGGGCGGCCCACCCGGAAAGCTTTCCTTGACCGAGGCTGAGCGGTGAAAACGCTTCTTCGCAAGGCGCAGATCCTGGCCATGGGCGGTCCTCACGGCGAGGACCCGTTCGAGGGGGACCTTCTGGTCGAGGACGACCGCATCGCGGCGATCGGCACCGATCTCGGCGAGATTCGCGACGCGCGCGTCATCGAGGGCCGCGACAGGCTTGTCATGCCCGGCCTCGTCAACGCGCATCTTCATTCGAGCGAGCAGTTCTTCAAGGGCCGCTACGAGCGGATGCCGCTCGAGGTCTGGCTTCTCTACGCGTATCCGCTGCTGATGGGCCCTCCAATTCCCGAGCGGCTGATCTATCTCCGGTCAATGCTGGTTGCGATCGAGTCGCTGAAGAGCGGCGTCACTACGATCTGCGACGATTTCTTCGATCCTCCAACGCTCTCGTTGGAAAGGATCGGCGCCGTGTTCTCGGCCTATGAGGCGGCGGGCATTCGGGCCAACGTCTCCAACTCCATCATCAACATCGCGCCTCTGGACGCACTACCCTTCGCGCGCGAGATCGTGCCGCCTGATCTGCACCGCGCGCTCGACACCGGCGAGAGGGTGACCGGAGCGGCCTATTCGGACTATTGCGGAAAGGTCTTCTCGACCTTCCACGGACGCGCCGAGCGCCTCCGCTACATGATCTCGCCCTCTGCGCCCCAGCGCTGCACCATGGACCTCCTCGAAGCTTGCGCGGCGCTGGCGAAGACGCATGCGGTCCCCTTCCATACGCATGTGCTGGAGACTAAGACCCAGGCGGTCACCGGGCCCGAGATCTTTGGCGTCTCCCTCATTCGCTATCTCAGTGATCATCGCATCCTCACCCGCAACGTCGCCATCGCGCATTCGGTCTGGGTCTCCGATGAGGATATGCGGCTTATTGGCGAGGCGGGCTGCTCGGTTGCCCACAATGCGGTCTCAAACCTGAAGCTTGGCTCCGGAGTAGCGCCGGTGCGGCGGCTAATGGACGCGGGCGTGACGATTGCGCTTGGGACCGATGGCGCTTCGAGCAACGACACTCTGCGCATCTTCGACGTCATGCGCGTCGCGGCTCTGCTGCACAGTGCAACGGGACCGGACCCTTCACGCTGGCTCACGGCGAGGGACATCCTTCGCGCCGCGACCATCGGCGGCGCCTATAGCGCGATGCTGGAGAAGGAGACAGGATCGCTGGAGGTAGGCAAGCGCGCCGATCTCATCGTGCTCCGCACCGATACGCTCGCCTTCACGCCCATGAATGACGTCCGCAAGCATCTCGTCTATGCGGAGAACGGTTTGTCGCTCGAACTCGTCATGGTCAACGGAACGGTCGTCCTGCGCGACGGCGAACTCACCCAGGTCGACGAGACCGAGATCCTGCGCGAAGTGAGGGAGGCCACGCGGGCCCATCTCGCGGAACACCGGGAGGTCGAGGAGCGCAACCGCGCGCTTGAGCCCTACATGAGCGAGATCCACCGGCGCGCGACGATACGCGACGTCGGGCTCAATCGCTATATCGGCGACATACCCCACTGGTCGGGGACCAACCAGGCTTGATCGTCAGTAAGGCGTGTCGCCGCCATCGAGGTTGATCGACTGGCCGCGAATGATCTCCGCCGCGTCCGTGAGCAGGAAGACGACAATGCGGCCGATCTCGATCGGCTCAATGTGACGGCCAAGTTGCGCCGGAACCATGCCGGCGAAGAGTTCGTCGCTGGTGCGACCGGTCTCCTTCGCCAACCGGTCGGCGACGTCGCGCAGCATCGGGGTCGCGACGCTCCCCGGACAAACCGCATTGACATTAATGCGTTCGGGCGCCCATTCGCGGGCAAGCGAACGCGTCAGGTTGATGACCGCGGCCTTCGAGGCGTTATAGGCAGCCATATTGGAAAATCCGACTTTGCCAGCGTTGGAGGCGATGTTGACGATCGCGCCGCCTTTGCCCGCGAAGGCCAGCCGCGCGGCCTGCGCGCCGTTCACCACGCCGCCCACGTTGACCTCGAACTCGCGCCGCCATGCTTCCGGGGCGAGATCACCTGCAGCGATCATCTGCACGACGCCGGCGTTGTTCACCCAGCCGCGTATGGCGCCGAGCTGCACAGCAGCCTCGGCGGCCAGGGCGAGCGATACAGGATTGGTGACGTCGGCGCTAAAGGCCAGCGCGCGTTTCCCGGATGAATCGAGCCGCCGCGCCGTCTTGCGAGCGGTCGCCTCGTCGCGATCGATGAGGGCCACGCGCGCACCTGCCGCTAGCGCCGCTTCCACGATGCCCGCGCCGATCCCACGTGCGGCGCCGGTCACTGCCACCACGCTTCCTTCGAGGGCCTTGTCCGACAGCGCCGACATGATCGCCCTTCAGAAAGCCGGAGTGGACGTCACGCCGCCGTCGACCACGAGATTGGCGCCGGTGATCCAGCGTGAGGCCTGCGAAGCGAGAAAAAGGACGGCGTCGGCGACGTCCTCGTCCTCTCCCATGCGCCCAAGAGGCGCGGCCTTCATCCAACGCGCGACGCCTTCCGGCCACGCCTCCTCAATGCCGTATCGTCGGATCACTCCTGGAGACACGGCGTTGACGCGGATTCCGTGCTTTCCATATTGCAGCGCGGCTGCACGGGTGAACATGATGAGGCCTGCCTTGGAGACGGCGTAATGTCCATGGGTCGGCGCTGGCTGGAGCCCTTCTATCGAAGCGATATTGACAATTGCGCCGCCTAATCCGCGCGCGACCATACCGGCGACAACCGCCTTTGTGACGATGAACACGCCCTCGAGATTCGTCGCCATCATGACGCGCCATTCCTCGATGCTCATCTCCTGGAAACCCGCATGCGTTTGTCGGGCGGCGTTGTTGACGAGGATATCGATAGCGCCGAGCTCATCCGTTATGGTTCCGATCGCGCCTTCGACCGACTGCGAATCGCTGAGTTCAGCGTGGACGGAAAGGCTCTTGCGACCGTTGCCCCGAAGCATCGAAGCGAGCGCCTCCGCATCTTCTTTCCCGCCTCGATAGTGCACGGCGACGGCGGCGCCCGCGTCGGAGAGACGCGTCGCGACGCCTCTTCCGATTCCCGCTGACGCGCCTGTAACCAGTGCGACCTTGCCTCTCAAGTTCAAGAGATCGGATACATTGGGCGCCGAGGTCATCACAGCCTGCCTGATAGAGACGAGAAAAGGGAGAGCTAAACGCATCTCCTTAACCTGCGCCAGCCTTTACGTTGCGTAGGGCATTGGCAAATGCGGCCCTGGTCAGCCGGCTTAGATAGCACTCCGTGAGAACGCGCAAGGAACGGTCCGTTTCTCGAGCGGCGAGCACGAGTTCGCCGTACCCACGGAACGCTCGCTAATGGGATCACAGCGGACTGTCGTTGCGTCGGCGCGAATGTCCCCCTTGGGGTCGAGGCGGAATTGACACGGGAACTTTCGCAGTTTTTGGATCCGCGTCTAAAGATGGCGAATGACAACGATCTCGTTTGCTCGCCACCAATTCCCGCCTGATATCATCCGGCACGCGGTGTGGCTGTACCTTCGATTCACCCTCAGCTTCCGCGATGTCGAAGATTTGCTGGCCGAGCGCGGGCTGGATGTCTCTTACGAAACGGTCAGACGATGGGTGTTGAAGTTCGGGCCGTTGTTCGCCAAGAAGCTTCGCCGCCGTCGTCTTCGGTCAACCTCGCAGTGGCACCTCGATGAAATGGCGGTTCTGATCGGCGGCAGACGGTTCTGGCTCTGGCGAGCGGTCGATGACGAAGGCGAGGTTCTCGATCTTCTGGTGCAACGGCGACGCGACGCCAAGGCGGCTGCGAAGCTCATGCGCAGACTGCTCAAGAACCAGGGCTTTGCGCCTGACGTACTGGTGACCGACAAGCTGCGATCCTACGGAGCGGCCAAGACGCGACTCCGCTTGTCTGCTCGCCATGAGCAAGGCCTGCGCAAGAATAATCGGGCCGAAAATTCGCACCTGCCGGTTCGTCGACGCGAGCGGAAGATGCAACGTTTCAAATCGCCCGGATCAGCGCAACGGTTCCTGGCCGTTCACGCCGTCGTCCAAAACATCTTCAACGTCCAACGTCATCTCGTTTCCCGCAATACGCTCCGCGCTCTCAGAGGCGAAGCGTTTCAGAATTGGCAGGCGGCGACCGCGGCCTGAACACGAGCCAAGCCTTCCGACTCTCGTTCGACCAAAGTCAAGTTCCTGTGACAACTCGCGAGCACCTCCTCCTCCATCGCCTCATCGGCAGGTAGCCGTCGACAATGAAGAGATCGCCTTGGCTTGCTCGACGAGGCGTGGCGGGATCGGAGAATTAGGAATACGCCCTTTGGCGTTCTGCTTAGGCTGGTCTCGAGAT
>DASXXT010000420.1:0-2482 GCA_036502965.1 Roseiarcus sp.
TGCCTGGCCAATGGGCCATAGGCTTCGAGTCCAGCACGCATGGAAAGAGCGGAGAGCGAAGGGATCGGCCGCGGGTCATTCACGAGCTGATTTCACTCCCTAAGCACTCGAACCGCGGGCGCCACCGGCGCCACTTCCAGGTAAATAGCCGCGCACGTCATCCTTGCGTGACCGGCCCGCAGCGGCCCGCTCATAACGGTCTGGTTGGAGGTTCGAGTCCTCGCGGGTTACTGATTGAAGCGCGGCGATATAAGGATCGATCTTCAGCAAGAAGGCCCAGTAGCGGGCATCTCCCGCGTTCCGCGCCTTGAGCACGGTATATGCCGGACTGACACATCCCGCATAAATTAATCGTTCAATTCCGCTCTGGAAACTGCGGAGACTAAAGACGAAGTCATCAACATCAACGTGTTTAAACTCCTCAGTTCCACTGAGAGCCAACACGACCTTTTGATCCTCAAGTCGCATAAACAGAGATTGCGGGATGACACCATACTTTTGAGTTGCTGATAGTGGTTCATCGCCATCTGATGCTGGATTCCGCGTTTGTCCAAAAACACGTCGGCCCTAAGATGGCGCCCAATGATGCGGCACATCGCCAATCCATTCAACGTTGGAGGCTCGGCAACGCTCATAGCTGGGAAAGCTCATGCTGCCAGCCCTTCAAATCATGGCCTGGATGCGCGCTGTCACTTGCGCCAGATCGGTATCGATCTCGGCAAGCGAGCGCGGCGGTTCGAGCACATAAAAGTGTCGGTTGAAGGGTATTTCGTAACCGACTTTCGTCTTCTCCTCGTCAATCCAGGCATCGGGTACATGGGGCAGCCTCACGCGCAAAGTAGATACACAAACCGTTGTCTGAGTTCGAGCGCCTGTACGCCGCGGAAGCGCGACGGAACGAGTGGTGACCCAACGATTTTAGAAACCGATGGCTAGCCGCATTCGTATTGCCGCTGACGCGGACTCCAGCCGAGCGCGGGCGCGACCGTGCTCATTCGTTCAGCAACTTTGACAGAGGTACGGAGAGCGCGTCCGCAATCCTGGCCGTCACCAGTAGACTTGGGTTGCGTTTCCCCCGCTCAATGCCTCCCATGTAAGTCAGATCAACTTCCGCGCGGGCGCCAGCTCGACAGGCAAAGACTGAAGCCCGCGCAGCGTATTGTTAAAGGCCCGTTTGACTTCGCCGTCGATGCGGATCGCGCGGACCTTTCTTGCAAGAGCAGTGAGAATCGCTTCGCCCTCAATCCGCGCCAGCAGTTGGCCGACGCACACATGAACACCGGCGCCGTAGCCGACATGGCCCGCCATCCGACGCTCGATGTTGTAAATATCGGGCCTGTCCCATTTGCGCGGATCGCGATTGGCAGCGCCGATCAGCATCAGGACTTTCTCGCCTTCGTCGAGCTGCACGCCGCCGATCTCGGCAGACCGCGTCGTCGTACGGAAGAACGTCTGCGCTGGCGATTCGAAGCGGATCGCCTCTTCGAACGCGGCGCGAGCGAGGGAAGGATTTTGGTTGAGCTTGGCCATTTCGCCCGGGAATTGCGCCAGGCAATAAATCGCGGAGCCCAGCGCGTTGACAGTCGTATCAATTCCGGCGCTCAGCAACGAACGTACCAGCAGCCTCGCCTCCTCTGCGCTGATCTCGCCGGTATCGACGGATTCGTGGATCCTCGCGCCGATGCCGCCGGGCGAAAGATTTTCGCGCCGGCATTGCTCGGTCACCCAGGCGACATGCGGCGCGGCGCCTGCAATGGCGTTGCGCCGCAGCTCGTTGTCGGGCCCGAAGGCGTTGAACGCCGCGCTGGCATAGGGCTGCAAGTGTTCGCGCCCTTCCTTGCGCACGCCCACGGCGTCGGGGAAAACGGAAAGCGGATAGGCTTCGGCCAAAGTCGGAATGGCGTCGAAACGACGCACTTCAAGCAGCTTCTCGGTGAGCGCCTCGGCGGCGGCCGCAAAAGAATCGCGAAGCTGTTTCATGACGCTCGCCGACAGCGCGCGATTGAGCACGGCGCGGGCGCGATCATGCTCCGGCGGGTCCTTCTCCAAGACGAGACTTGGCGTCCGCCAGGGCTTCTCCTTGGAGAAATTGCTCATCCCGATGCCGCGGCTCGAACAAAATGTCCGCCAATCGTTGAGAACGCGATGCACGTCTTCGTAGCGCGCCACCGCCCAGACGCCGTAGCGGCGCAGCCACACGGCCGGCCCGGCCTCGCGCAACTCCTGATGCGCCGGGAAAGGGTCGGCGAAGAATTCGAGCGAGAACGGATCGATGTCGGAAGCCGGCGCGCCAGTGGGCGGCGCGCGATCCTTGGCGCCCGTCGCGGCGATCGCTTCGCTCATCGCGGCCTCCCGTAGCGTTTCTCCGCTCCGAGCGACGACGTACTATGTCCAGGAAAAGCGTTGAGCGGAATCTTTAAATAACGGCGACCTCCAGTTTCTGGCGCGGGCAGACGACCAGCCGCCAGATTTATCTGGAGGG
>DASXXT010000421.1:0-29555 GCA_036502965.1 Roseiarcus sp.
GGGCCGTCGGAGCAGATCGCCGACATTCGCAATCTGATCTCGGCCGGCGCGAACATCATCATCGTCAATCCATCTGATCGCAAGGCGCTCGATCCGGTCATCAAACAGGCGACCGATCGCGGGATTGTGGTTGTGGCGGTCGATCAGGCGGTCGACGCTCCAAGCGCCTATGTCGTGACCAATGATCAGAGGGGTTACGGGAAGCTTGGCGCGGAGGCGTTGTTCAAGAAGCTCGGCGGCAAGGGGAATGTCATCGAGTTGCGCGGCATCGACGGCGTGCCCGCCGACGCGGATCGGCACGATGGTGTCTTCGAGGCGCTGAAGGATTATCCCAATATCAAGGTGGTCGCCTCCGTCTTCACCGGCTGGTCCGCTGACAAAGCGGCCCAGCAGACGAAAGAACTGCTGGCCTCGGGCAAACAGATCGATGGGGTGTGGACTTCGGGAACCGACAAGCAAGTTATTGACGCCTACAAGGCCGCAAACCTTAAGTTCGTGCCGGTCGTCGGCGCCGATAACAACGGCTTCATGGGACAGGAAATCGAGATGAAGGACGCCGGAGTGGTCGGAATCAACGTCACCAATCCGCCGGCAGTCGGCGGAGCGGGCCTGTCCGTCGCGCTCGACATCCTCTCGGGCAAGAAGCATCCGCAAGTCATCCATCTTGTGCCGGAGGTCTACGATAGTTCGACGCCCGAAGGACAGGCGTGGCTGAAGGAACTCTACGATCCCAAGGTAGACCCGAACCTCGCCGCCTACAGCCCGGTGAAGCCCTACACGCACTACGCGGTCGCGCAGGAGAAGGATTGCAAGGGGCCGGGCGAGTGACCGACGGCTGAGGTTCCTTTCTTGAAGTTCTGCCTGTCCCGGCCCGAAGTCGACGACCGGGACGCCAGCAATTCGAGACATCGAGCCGATATTGATGACCGAGTCTTCCTCCATCCTCGCCGCCGCCGGCATCTCGAAGCGGTTTGACTCGGTCGTCGCATTGCGGATGGCCTCGCTGGAAGTCCGTTCGGGCGAGGTGCACGGGCTGATGGGAACGAATGGCGCGGGCAAAAGCACGCTGGTGAAAATCATCACCGGCGTATTTCCCGCGAGCAGCGGCCAGATCTCAGTAAAGGGCCGGCCGCAGTCCTTTCGTTCGCCGGCGGCGGCGCGCGACGCGGGCATCGTCTCCGTTTATCAGGACCCTGCCCTCGTCCGGGATCTGACAGTCAGCCAGAACATGAGGCTGGCCGGCGTTTCCAGCGATGCCGTGCGCAAATGGCTCGGCGAACTTGGCGTCGCGCGGCTTGATTTTCGGGAGCTCATCCGTGACCTCCCGTATCCGTTGCTGCGGCTCATTGATTTCGCTCGCGCGCTCGCCTCTGAACCGGCGGTCCTTCTCCTCGATGAGATCACCGCATCGCTTCCCGCGGACCTGTCCGAGCGCATCTATGCAATGGTGCGGCGATGGCGCGATCGGGGCAACGCCGTCATCTTCATATCGCACCGGATGGCTGAGATTTCGGCGCTGTGCGACCGGACGACGGTTCTGCGCGACGGAGTAACCGTTGGCGTCACTGAACGAGCGCGCGGGCATGAGGAACGCATCGTGGAGCTCATGCTGGGAGAGGCCGCGGCGGCCGTTTCGGCAGCGGGTCCGTCCTCGGCCCAGCGGAATTGGACGGCGCCCCAGGGCGCCGAGCCCGCGCTCGAGGTTCGGGACTTGCGGCGCGGACCGCTCCTGAACGACGTCTCGCTCAAGCTCTATCCAGGCGAAGTTCTGGGCGTCGCCGCGCTTGAGGGTCAAGGCCAGGACGAACTCTTCGAGTGCATCGCCGGCGTTCGCCGATACGAAGGGGGGGCCATATTCGCTCACGGCAAGAAGCTTGCGCTACGCCACGCTGCTGACGCGATCGCGGCCGGCGTCGTCCTCGTTCCCGCCAACCGGATGCTTGCGCTGCTTCAGCAACGATCGATCCGGGAGAACATTGCTCTCCCTTCCTTTGGGGACCTGACCAAATGGGGAGTCATCGGCGAGCGTGGCGAACGAAAGCGCGTGCAGTCCGCGATCGACCGGCTGCGGATCGACATTCGCGCCGCTTCGGAGCTCCGTCGTCTTAGCGGCGGCAATCAGCAGAAAGTGGTCATCGCGCGTTGGCTCGCGGCCGGGTTCGATATCCTGCTGTGCTTTGACCCGACCCGGGGAATCGACATCGGCACCAAGCGGCAGATCTACACTTTGGTGCGCGAACTCGCCGCCTCCGGCGCCTCGGTGCTCCTTTTCACCTCGGAATTGCCGGAGATCGCGCTCACCTGCGACCGGACCATCGTTCTCTTCGGCGGACGGGTCGTGGCCGAAATGCCGGTCGAGCAGGCGGACGAAGCCAGCCTGCTCCGCGCCGCGCACGGCCTTGCTCCGCGACTCGAAACGGCCGCATGACCGCGCCCGCGGAAATCGAGGCGGTTGCGCCGGGTGGAACACCCGAGTCGGACAAGCCGCTGACCACGCGGATTAGCCGCGTAGTCCGGCGCAACCCTGGCCTTTTCGGCATGCCGACCCTGCTGATCGCCGCCCTCGCGATCACGGTCGGCATCCATCCGGCGTTCTCCGATTTCGACCTGGAATCGCTGGCGATGGGGGCGCTCCCCCTCGCTTTCGCGGCGGCAGCGCAGGCGGCGGTCGTCATTGCCGGCGGCATCGATCTTTCCATCGGGTCAATGATGGCCGTCGCAAACGTGCTGGCCGCCAGCACCATGGAACACGCCTCCTTCGGCCAGTCCCTGCTCCTCGCCGTCGCGGTTCTGCTGGCGGGCGTCGCGATGGGGGCTGTTAACGGCCTCATCGTCGTGTTCTCTCGCGTTCCCGATGTTGTGGCGACGCTCACCAGCGGCTTCATCTGGGGCGGCGTTGCCCTCCTCATCCTCGAGAAGCCGGGTGGGGGCGCGCCGCCGGAATTTCTCAATCTCGGCGCCGGAACGACATTCTCCTCGTGGCTGCCCAACGGACTAATCCTCGTGGCGCTGTCGGTTGCCGTGATCTGGACGCCCCTGTTTCGCTCGAACCTTGGGCTCCAGCTCTACGCCATCGGAAGCGATCGCAACGCGGCATTCCGCAGCGGCGTCGGGGTCGAGCGCGCGCGATTTGCGTCCTACATTTTTTCAGGCCTGTTGAGCGCTGTCGGCGGCCTCGCCCTGACAATGACGACCGGCATCGGCGCTCCTCTTGCGGGCGTATATTACACGCTGAGCGGCCTGGCCGCCGTCGTCGCCGGCGGGGTGAGTCTCGCAGGCGGTCGCGGCGGTCTCGTCGGGCCGGTCCTAGCCGCGTTCGTGCTGACGCTGATCCCCGCCGATCTGATCTTCCTCAACATCGACCCCAATTTCGGACAGGTCATTCAAGGCATTCTGATCGTTGCGATTGTGATGATCAGCGGCCTGCCGGCGTTGATGGCGGACTCGCTTATCACCTCCACGCCGCGAGCCTCTTCGGCTTCCTCGTCGGGCATAGGCGTCCTGTCGTTGCTTCGGCGTCATACCATCCTGGCGCTGGTCTTGATCCTCATTTGCTTTGTCCTTGTGATCCAGATCGCGCGGCCCGGTACGATCAATCCGATCTGGCTGTCGAACATGGTGATGTTCGCGGCACCCCTGGGGATTATGGCCGGGGGCCAGACGCTCGTGATGCTGATTGGAGGCATCGACCTTTCCGTTGCAAGCGTCGCTACCGCGGCCGCTTACTTCATGGCGACGCATTCGACGCTCGGCGGAGCGCTGGCCGTTCTCTACGGAATAGCAATCGGCTTCGCGGTCGGCCTCCTCAACGGAGTGGGCATCGCGCTCCTGCGCGTACAGCCGCTCGTCATGACGCTTGGCACCGGCCTTATGACCGAAGGCATGCTCGTCGTCTACAGCCAGAAGATGATGGCCGCGGGGCCGCACGTGCCCCAGTTCATTGACGATCTCGGCGCGGGCAAGATGTTTGGGATCGTACCGAACAGCGTGTTTCTTTGGGCGCCGATCGCAATCGCGATCATCTTCATTTTGCGCCACACGGGTTATGGGCGTCTGCTCTATGCTGTTGGTGACAATCGGGGCGCTTGCGACCTCTCGGGCATCCGGGTATGGCGTGTTGTCCTGGTGGCCTACCTCGTTTGCAGCATTCTCGCCGCAGTGGCGGGACTCGTGATCGTGGGCGCTGTAGACGCGGCGAATCTGAGCCTCGCGGACGTATATTTGCTGCCCTCGATCGCGGCGGTCATTATCGGCGGAACCTCGATCTTCGGCGGCCGAGGCGGCTATGCCGGCACGATCATCGGCGCGCTGATCCTGACCGTGCTGAACAGCATCCTGACGCTGCTCGACGTGCCGGAGCCGGTGCGCCAAATCCTTTATGGCGCGATCATCCTTCTGCTTGCCGCCGTCTATACGCGACTGACCGAGTGACCCGCTGCACATGACGAGCGATGCGACGGTGAAACTCTTCTTCTGCGTCGACGCGGGCGGATCGCGCAGCCGGGCGCGCGTCATTGACGCGGAGGGGCACTTCCTCGCCGAAGCAGCGTCCGGTCCTTGCAATCCGGCGACAATGTTCGACCAGGCCGTGCAGAGCATCCGCGATCTCTGGCAGCAATGCGCCGCTGCGATCGGGCGCAAACCAAGCGAGTCCATTGACATCGCCTTCGCTATCGGCGCGGCTGGCACCTATCTGCACGGGCGCGACCAATTTATCGCGACTTGCCCCCACTTCGCCTCGGTCTCTGCGATGAGCGACGGCTATGCTGCGCTCATTGGCGCGGGCGGCGGCGAGCCCTGCAGCCTCCTCATCATCGGCACCGGAGTCGCAGGGCACCGGCTCTACCCGAATGGTCTGTCGATCCAGCGCGACGCCTGGGGCTGGATCGCCGGCGATCGCGGCAGTGGAAGCTGGATGGGCCAGAGAGCGCTTCGCCATTTCTTTGCCGCCCTCGACGGAATCATCCCGGAGGATGGACTCACGCAGGCAGTAAGAGACGCGATCGGAGGCCCTCAGGCGATCCGAGACGGATGGATGCGCGACTTGGGGCCGAGCAAGCTGGCGTCCTTCGCACCTCACGTTCTCGCGCAGGCCGATGCGGGCGTCGTCGCAGCGGTGCGCATTCGGGACAGGGCCCTCGAGCATCTCGCGGCGCTTATCGGCGTTATTTCAGACGAGAGCACGCCGCTCTACGCGGCAGGGGGCCTCGTCGAACCGCTGGGCAAGCGTTTGTCAGAAAAGGCGGGCGTTAAGATTCTTGAACGCAAAAGCGATGCGGTGACGGGTTGCTGGCTTGTCGCGCGCGGCCGGGCGCCGGAGGAACGCGTGTTGCTTTTCGGCGAAACCATGGGGCGAACTTCATGATCTATCCCAATGCATCGCCTGAAGGCTCGATCTACACCCCCTGGGGCTGGACCGAGGGGCGCGTCGCGCTGGATGGACCTCTCATAAGGGCGGTCGAGGGACGCGACCTGCCAAACGGGGTAAAGCCGCAAGGGCCCTATATTGTGCCCGGCTTCGTCGACCTACACGTCCATGGCGGCGGCGGGGCCGACTGGATGAGCGGGGAAGCTGGGATTCGGACCTTCATTCGCTACCATTCGGCCCATGGCACGACGGCGATGGCGCCGACGACAGCGACCGGATCTAAATCTGCCATTGAGGAAGCCCTGGCGGCGATCACCGCGATCGCAGCGGACCGCCGAACGGGCGAACCGGTTGTCATGGGGGCCCACCTTGAGGGCCCGTTCGTCAACCCAAAGAGGCCGGGCGCGATGGACGTTCGGCTGATGCTCGAGGGCGATGCGGAATTGGCGGCACGGTGGGCCGGGCAATACCGCATCGCAGTCGCGACCGTCGCGCCTGAGATCGCAGGCGGTCAAGGAGTCATCGAGGCGCTGGCGAAATCCGGGTGCCGTGTCCAGGTCGGACACACTGTCGCTACGCCGGACGAACTCAGCCGCGCGTTCGAATGGGGCTGCTGCGGCTTCACTCATCTCTTCAACGCGATGACCGGAGTCGAGCATCGCGCGCCGGGTGTCGCCACATACGCGCTGGCGAATGGGGAATACGCGGAGATGATCTGCGACATGATCCATGTCGACCCACTGGTCGTGCTCGCCGCGCGCCGCGCGATTCCGCGCCTTTACGCAATCACTGACGCGAGCGCGGCGGGTTTGCCCGACGGCGAGTTCGAGTGGGGGGGACGCAGGGTCATCAAGCGGGGCGGCCGCATCACCTTGACAAACGTGACCACGTTGGCGGGCAGCGCCATCACCATGCTCGACGGCTTCCGAAACCTTGTCGGGCTCGGCATCAGCCTCGGGGAAGCCGCCGAGATGACCTCGACCCGGCAGGCGGACTATCTCGGCCGGCGCGACCTGGGCCGCATCGAGCCAGGCGCGCGCGCCTGTCTCGTCAAACTCGGCGAGGCGCTTGACCTCGAGGGCGTCTGGATCGACGGCGAAAGCGTGACGCCGGCTGTGAGCGCGCACGTGCCGACCACAGCTTCCTGAAGAACCGCCGCGCGGATGGACCGGCTCGCTGGCAAATTGGCTGTCATCACGGGGATCGGCCCCGGAATCGGCAGCGCGATCGCGCGAAGATTCGTGCGCGAGGGCGCTAATCTCGTCCTGGCCGGTTTCGCCAATCCCGCCTTTGAGGAGACGACCGAGTTTCTGCGGAGGTCCGGCGCGCGCGTCGCCGTCGTGCACGGCGATGTCGGTCGCCGGACCATCTGGGATCAGATCGCCCGGGATGCCGACGCCCAATTCGGTCGCGTGCATATTGTCGTCAATAGCGCGGCGACCGGTCGTTTCGCCCCCATTCTGGACATTCCGGAAGACGAATGGGACGAGACGATGCGGACCAATCTCAAATCAGTATATTTCAGCTGCCAGACCTTTATACCGCGAATGATTGCGGCGGGCGGCGGCGTTTTTGTCAACGTCTCCTCGGTCAACGGGTCGATCGCCAGCCCGAGTCTTGTGGCCTATGCGACAAGCAAAGGCGCGCTCAACGCTCTCACCCGAAACATCGCGCTTGACTATGGCCCCAAGGGAATTCGCGCCAACGCGATTGCCCCTGGTGCGATTTTCTCGCCGAGCGCCGCGGCTCGGCTCGACGAGGAGGAGGCGAGGTCCATTCGCGACAATTACCCGGTGGGACGATGGGGCACGCCTGAGGACGTCGCAAACGCTACGCTGTATCTAGCCTCGGACGAGGCGTCCTTCGTCACGGGGGCAGTTCTGACAGTGGACGGCGGTCTCACGATCCAGACTCCCGAAGCCGCAGTGCGCAAGTCTTTTCGCGCCCGTTGGCGGAGCAGTCGCCTAAGCCTCGAAGGCGACTGATTCGATGCGGCAGCATCAGTGAAGCGCGCCTACCCTGCCCACGTTCTGAACAGAAGCGTCGGCGCCGAGATTAGCTTCCTCAGCAGCTCGTTCCGGCGCGGCCCTGTCCGGAGCACCCCTCGCGCGGTTCGGGCGAAAGCGTTCAAGACGACTGGCGTTCCGAGGGGCGGCAAGCCAATGGAAGGGTGCGCGAAGCGATGACAAAGAAAGTCCGGTTTGGGCTCGTCGGGTGCGGCGGCATTGGCGCGACCCATGCTAAGGCGATCGAGCTTCTCGACGAGGCCGAGCTTGTCGCCGTTTGCGACGTTGATATAGGGCGCGCCCGCAAGGTTGCGGAGGAGCATGGCGTGGTGCACGCCTTGACGGACGTCGAGGCTATGCTCGACGCGGTTTCCTTCGACGCTGTCACGATCGCCACCGACCACAAGCATCACTTCGCGCCAACGATGGCGGCGATGAAGCGCGGGATCCACGCGATCGTCGAGAAGCCAATCACGGTCTCGCTGGAGGAGGCGCACAGACTGCTCGACACGGCCCGCGCGCGCGGCGTAAAGCTCGGGGGCGTGTTCCAGCGACGCTTTTTTCCCGCCGCACAGCGCATGCATTCCGCGATTGTCGATGGTCGCATTGGCCGCGTAACGGTCGCCGAGTGCATTGCGCTTCTTGGTCGCGACCGCGCCTATTTCGCCCGCGACGCCTGGCGCGGCACCTGGAAGGGGGAAGGCGGCGGTGCGCTCATGAACCAGGCGATCCATATGATCGATATGTTGCTCTGGATGGTCGGCGTCCCAAACGAAGTCTATGGCCGGTGGGCCACGCTGAAGCACGGCGAATACATCGATGTTGAGGACACTGCCTGCGCTGTGATCGGTTTCGAGAGCGGCGCGCTGGCCACGATCGCCGCGACGACGACACTCGAATCGATCGAGAAAGCGCCGGGCTTCCGTCTCGCCGTGCACGGCGCCGAGGGTGTCACGCTGGGGCTTGCGGAGCGTCCTGAGCTCACTCAGGCGGTCACCGACCAATGGCCGTTCGAATCCGAGCAAACGGTGCGCGCCTGGGCGGCGGCGGAGGAGGGCAAATCGGGATTCCCAGGTTTTCACTCGGACCAGCTGCGCGATTTCGCCCGTGCGATCCTCGAAGATCGGGAGCCGACCGTGACCGGCGTCGATGCGGTGAGGGCAATCGAGGTCATCAAGGCCGTCTACCTCTCGGAGGCCCGCCGTAGCCGTATCGTGTTGCCGATGTCGCCCGAGGACAGGGCAGAGGCGGATCGAATCACAATGGGCTCCGAATAGAGGGAACGCCTTACTGGCCGCCCTTGTGAGTTGCGACACGGTACAGCCAACGACATGACCGCGATCCCTTTCCTCGTCGGCTCGTACAGCGTGCTCTCGCCCTGGGCGGGCGCGCCCAAGGCCCATGGGGCGGGAATAGTCATCGCCGATCTCGACACGACTTCCGGGGCTGTCCATGTTCGGGGCGCCCGCCCCGAGCTCAATCCGTCATTCCTCGTGCGCGCCCCGGCGGCCGGTCTTCTATGGGCGATCACGGAGTGTGAAGAAGGGGGTGAGCTCGTCGCCTTCCGCGAGCACAAGGCAGCTGGCCAGCTCGACCCGATCGGCCGGCTCGCGACCGGGGCTGACGCGCCGTGTCACCTCGCAATCGATTCGGCGCGACGGTTCGCCTTCGTCGCGCACTATCACGGCGGCATGGTCTCGTCCGTTGCGCTCGATGGGGCGGGCCGGCCCGATGCGGTGGTGGGCCTAATCCGGCCGCCTGCGGCCCTCAGCGGCGAGGACCGGAGCGCAAAGCCGCCGCGACCGCACGCCTCGCTCATCATCGGCCAAAATGAGCTGCTCGTAACGGATACGGGTCGCGATCTCGTCCTGCTCTACCGCATCGTCATCCGGGGACCACAAACCGGCGCAGAATTTCTTGACGGGTTGGCTCTTCCGGCAGGAACTGGGCCCCGTCATCTCGCTGCCGCTCCTCGCGGCGCGGTCTTCTACGTCAGCAACCAGAACTCGGGCGGCGTCTCGATCATCGAGCGTGTCTTGACCCCCGATGGACCGCGTCTGGCTCTCCGCGGGATTCTCTCCGCGCAAGGTCTTGGCCGCGGCGATCCTATTCCCTCGGAGATTGCGGTTCATCCGACGTGGAACACATGTTACCTTGCCAACCGGACGGACAACTCGCTGTCGATCTTCTTGATCGACCCTGAGGACGACCGGCTTCAGCTCCGCGGCGCGATCGATGTCATGGGAAGAAATCCGCGTCATTTCGCCGTCGCACCGGGTGGCGAATGGCTCGTCGTCGCGAATCAAGATTCCGACGAACTGACGGTCTTCCACCTCGAGGATGGCGGCCAGCGGCTGACCTGGACCGGACAGCGCGTCGCCGTCGCCACTCCGACGATAGTAGCCTTTTAGGGTCGCTAAGCGGCCTCGATCGCTTCAGTTCGGCCGGAGGCGGACGACGCGTAGATCCTGTCGATGACCTCAATGACATGGCGCCCGCGGGATAGATTGCCACGGCTTTCGCCGAGGCGAATCTCGGCCTCGAACGTGCGCATGATCTCGAGATCGTCGTCGAACGAGGTCAGCGTGGGACGATAACAGTTTGTCATCCCCGCATACTCCCCAGCGGCGGCGCCGGAAATTTCATGTTCCGGCGAGAAGACGACGAGCCGGTCCGGCTTGGATGCGAGATTGATGAAGATCATGCCAGTCGTCCCGTGGATGCGCGTCTGGCAGATGACATTGCGGTGGTCCGACGGCGAGCACCAATTCGCACGCACGGTCCCTAGAATGCCCTGAGGCAGTTCGAGCAGCGCGGCGGCGTTGTCATCGACGGTCACCACGATGGGCTTGCCGTCCTGACCCTGGCGCTCGGGGAAGATCGTGTCGACCTTTCCCCGCACAGCCTTGGCCGGCCCAAAAAGGTAGGTCAACTGACTGATCAGATAGACTCCAAGATCGGCGAGCGCCCCCCAGTGCGCCTTCTCGGCGTCAAAGAACCACGGCGCGTGCCGGGGGCCGCGATGCGCCAGCACCGCATCCGCCATGCTGACCCGTCCAATGGCGCCGGAGTCAATCAGCCGCTTCGCCTCTTCGACCGCCGGGCTTCGGTCGAAAGGAAGCGCCATGAAGACGCGCTGCGAACGCGCCGCGGCCTCCTCGATGCGGACGGCGTCGGCCAAGGACGTCGCCATCGGCTTTTCGCAGAGCACATGCTTCCCTGCCTCCAGACAGCGGATCGCAAGATCAGCGTGCGTCGGGTGTGGGGTAGCGATGATAACGGCCTCGACCTCGCTCGCGCGCAGCAGACCATCAAGGTCCGGGTAGACGGTTCCGCCATATTGTTTGGCGAGCGGCTCACAGGTGGACGGGCTACGGGACTGCAGTCCCCGTAACTCAAGGCCTGGAGAGCGGGCGATTACCGGAAGAAACCGCGCTCGGGCGATATCGCCGCAGCCAACAATCCCAATTCCGATCGGCGCCATCCGCGAGTGGTCTCCGAAAAACGAACGCTTCAAATCCGCGCAACCAGTTCCGCTTTCCCCGATTGGGCCGAGCGGATTCCGGCGTCGAGGATCGCCATCGTCGCGAGGTTGATCGGCAGGTCAAGAAGGGGGTGCAGCGTTTCGCCCGTCTCGAGATGGCTGAGGATCTCCTCTGCGAGCGTTGATCGGCCTTGCGGCAAAGGCTTACCCTTTTCGACTTGGCTCGGAGTCTTCGAGCCAGGCTGTCGATAGATGAGAATATCGCTGCCCTCAACGATGATGGTTCCTTTGGTTCCATAGAGGGCGAGCACGGGTGCGCCTCCGTTGTGAACGGTGGTCCAACTCGCCTCGAGGATCGAAAGTGCGGACGGAAACCCGACCATCATCGCGGCGTTGTCCTCCGCGTCGCCGTAGCGGCTCTTCAGATTCGCAATCATCCCCAGCACGGAGGTCGGCGCCTCCGGAATAAGCCACGCAGAAAGGCAAGCGCCATAGCAGCAATAGTCAAGCAGAGCGCCTCCACCAGCGCCCGCCTGATGCCACCATTCCGAGCCCTTTTCCGCGTCGGAGACAGCGCCCGATATGACGGTGTCCCCCGGGTGCAGGCTGCCATGCGCGAGCGGGCCGAGTGAGGCGGGATTGCGCCACTTAAGCTCCCAAATGTCGCCGACCGCCTTGTCGTCCACGAGTGTCTTCAACGTCCTAAACGCAGGCGACCAGACAATCGGCCAGTTTACCGCAAGCGTTACATCAGACTTTTTCGCCGCGGCCGCCATTGAGCGCGCTCCATCGAGAGTGGCCGCCATTGGCTTTTCCGTCACCACATGGACGCCACGCTCGGCGGCCTCTTCAGCAATCTCGGAATGGCGGGCGTTCTCTGGGCAAAGGATGACGAGATCGAGCCGCTCGGCGGCAAGAAGTTCGCGATAGTCCTCATAGCGGCGAGGATTGCTCGGGAGCGCGAGCGCCCGTCTGAGGTTTGCCTTGCGACTGCCTTCGACGGTCGTCAACGAAGGCGTCCGCGGCGCGGTGTCGGCGCACGCAACGATAGGCGAACGCCCGGTTGCGGTAAACCGGTCGATAAGTTCGTTCACATGCATGTGGGCGAAACCGATAACGCCAACCCGGTACGACTTTCCCCGCGATCCGTTCATCTTGCAATCCTTCGGAAGAACGTGGTTCGTGCGAATGTGGACGCGAGGCGGTCGAAGCGACGCGCTCGTGGTGCGCCGCGGACAAGTCGTATCACGCTGGGGTGAGTTGCGTCGCCGCCTCCGCAAGGGACAAGCCCAGTCCGACCCCTGGCGTCATGAATCAACATTTCCGGCCGCTCTTTGGTCTAGCGATTTTTGCCTTCTCGAAAGCCTTGGCAAGCACGGCATACGAGCGCGCCGCGGCGTCGTAAGGGTCGTAGCCGTCCACGCGCTGACGGAAGACGCTAATCTCGACCGCAACGCTGCCGTCGTAGCCAGCGCCGGCCAGTTCCGTCAGGAAGGCAGCGTAGTCGCAGTCGCCCTCGCCGGGAATGAGGAACTGGAAATCGGGCGCTATCCCGCGCTGGTCCTTGACCTCGCAGGCGACGGCATGGGGGCCAAGCGCGCGCACCGCCTGGCCGATCGGCAACCCCTGCACCGCAAAATGGCTGACATCGAGGTTGATCCCAAGCGCCTTGCTGTCGACCGTTTGAAGCACGTCAAGCGCGCGCGGTGCGTTACACACGACGGTCGCGAAATGTGGCTCAAGCGCGACGCGCACGCCCATAGGCAAGGCGATAGAGGCGAGTTCGGCGAAGCGCTCGTTGACAAGCATCCGATTCTCTCGCCAGGCGTCTTCCGAGGAGACGGGCGCAGCTTGCGGTCGATCCGGCGGACCAGAGGCGGTGAGGCTCACGGGCATGCGCTGGCCAGGCTCCCCAAGCTCGGCGGCGAGGGCAAAACTCCGCGTCAGGCGCTCGCGAGTAGCGCGCCACGCCTCGTGCTCAACGAGCACAGGAACGTTGGCCGTGAGGCTGGTCATCGCAACGCCCGCGTCCGCGGCGATCCGCCTCCATCGCCCGGCTTCGCCAGGCGGGAGCAGCATGACATCGGTTCGCCAGCCTTCGCTCACCGTCACCTCAACCGAGTCGAAGCCGAGGCGCCCGAGGTGAGGAGCCGCCTCTTCGAACGTGAGGGTCGGCATCGACCAGGTGTTGTAACCAAGCTTCATGAGGCCTCCGGATCCAGAAGATTGGCGCCGGCAGCGCCCTTGAGCAATTCTATCGTGCCGCCAAGCCGGCACTTGCATGATCGAATTGCCAAGCTCAATATCAGAAACGACAAGCTCCGACCGGCCCTTGCGCGCTGAATTTTAGGAGGGTTCGTTGCGCGAACGACTCTTGATCGGTGATTGTCGACGCACCGTCCAGCAAACGGATTCAGTCGGTATTGGTCGCGGCAGAAGCCGGGCCTTCCCTATTTTGCGAATTGGCGCGGGCCGGTCTACCGTTGTGTCGAGGTCTGCCGTCGCCGCCGATCTCGGGAGGTTCTGAACATGACCTTGTCTCGCAGGATTCTGGGCGGCGCGGTGGCGTCGTTCTTGCTTCAGGCGACCCCGTCCTTCGCCGAACCCTTGTTCAGGCTGGACGCATCCGCGCCCGGCGAAGCCGATCCCGACAAGGGCATCGACTACATTGGCTCCGTGCTCGCGTTCAATCTTTACGACGCTCTGGTCGTGCCCGGACAAAACGGGACACCAGTTGCGCCTCACCTCGCCACAGCATGGAAAATCGACGACGACGACTACATCTTCACGCTACGTCCGGACGTCAAGTTCCATTCCGGCAATATCATGACCGCAGACGACGTGGTTTTCTCCTTCAAGCGGCTGATGGCTCTGGGGAAGGGGAACTCGCCCTTGTTCGCCGATCGCGTCGCCAGCGTCACCGCCCTCGATCCTCATACCGTCAAATTCACCTTGTCAGGCCCTTACGCCCCGTTCCTGGGCGCGGTGGCGCGATTGCCGGTGCTCGATTCAAAACTGGTGATGGCGCACAAGGCGGACGGCAAATTTGGCGACATGGGCGACTACGGCGAAGCCTATCTTTCGAGCCATGACGCGGGGTCAGGGGCCTATACGCTGGTGAGCCACGTGCCGGAAAGCGAAACCAACCTGGCGAAATTCGACGGTTATTTCCTCGGCGTTCCGGCGAGCGCGCCGGACAAGGTGCGCATCCGCTATGGGCTCCAGCCCGCGACCGTGCGCGAACTCGTGGCGAGCGGCCAGCAGGACATGACCTCGCAGTGGCTGCCGCCTGAGGTGATGCGCGCGCTCGCGGAGCGCAAAGATACCCACCTCCTTACCGACCGCGGTTCGAACATCCTCTTTTTGCACATGAACACGCAGAAGCCGCCGCTCGACGATGTCAACTGCCGCTTGGCGCTGACCTACGCCTTCGATTACGCGACCGCAATGAAGCTCGTGCAAATCACTGACAAAGTCTCGGCGGCGACGCCTGCAAACGGAGCGATCGGCAAGAGCGAGTTCGGCTACAACGCGAGTTTGCCCATGTTCGCGCAAGACCTCAACAAGGCCAAGGATTTTCTCGCCAAGTGCAAGTATAAGACTCCAGACGAGCGCAAGCTCGACATCACCTGGATCACCGAGGTCCCGGCGGAGGAGAAGATCGCGCTCCTGATGAAGGCCAACTTCGATTCGCTGGGCTTTCAAACAACGATCAAGGGCGCGCCCTGGACGCTCTATACCCAGCAGGTGACGAAGCCGGAGAGCACGCCGTCGCTGTCCGAAGTCTATATCGACGCGCCGACGCCCGATCCCGACTCGATCCTCTACAACATGTACAGCTCAAAATCGCCGCCGACCTGGGAATCGGCGTCGCATCTGAGCGATCCCGAAGTGGACCGGCTGCTCGACGCCGGCCGAAAGGAAAACGACCTCGCCAAGAGGAAGGCGATCTACGAGCAGGTGGAGGCTCGGCTCGACGCCGTCGCCCCGGCGATCTTCGCCGGCGAAGTGAGCGGCGTGTTCGTCGGTCTCAACACCTTCAAACTGCCGCCGTTCGAGGATGACTCGAAGCGCTTTTCGGCCGAAGAATATGGACTCCAATTCCGCATGGTCGAAATGACCAAGTAGGACGTGCAAATCCGTTCAGCGCGCTTAAGGGGTAGCCCCCCGCGCGCGGGCGTTCCGCGCGACGCCGGCGATTGCAAGTGCCGATGCCACCGCTTGCGCTGACGCTGATCCACCGCCTCATCGCCTCGCTCGTGGTGCTCGTGGGCGTTTCCATGCTCATGTTCGCGATCGCCCGCGTCATCCCAGGGGATCCGGCCCGGATCGCGCTCGGTCCGAACGCGACCGAGGCGCAAGTGCAAGCGCTGCGTCGGGAGCGCCACCTCGACGAATCACTCCCCCGGCAATACTGGGAATATGTGCGCGAGCTCATGCACGGCAATCTCGGCGTCTCGCTCTACAGCAACCGCCCGGTCAGGGTCGACATCGCCCAATATCTTCCGGCGACGCTCGAACTTGTTTTCGCCGCCGGACTGACGATCGTCGTGATCGGCCTTCCGGTCGGCGTCCTCAGCGCGCGCTATCGTGGAGGCTTAGGCGACCATCTGGGCCGGATCGCCTCGATCATGAGCGTGTCTACGCCCGCCTTCGTCTGGGGCGTCATCCTGCAATTGTGTTTCGCCTATCTGTGGCGACTGTTTCCGATCGAAGGCAGGTTCACCGCGACCTTGACGCCGCCGCCCCCTGTCACCGGCTTCTTCATCCTCGATTCCCTTCTCGCCGGCGACGGCGGGGCGCTCCTCGACTCCCTTCATCACCTGGCGTTGCCGGCGCTCGCGCTCGCGATGGCGGGCATCGGACAGACCGCCCGCCTCACCCGCGCGAGCATGGTCGACACCTACCGCAAGCCTTTCATCGAAATGGCTGAGGCTTACGGCTTTCGCGAGTCGCGCATCGCCAACCGCTACGCGTTCCGGCCCGCCCTGGTCCCGGTTCTCACAATCCTCGGGCTCGATCTTGCCGCGCTCCTCGGCAACGCGTTCCTGGTCGAGAGCGTGTTCGGGTGGCCGGGCCTCTCGCGCTACGGCGTCGAAGTGATCCTGCACAAGGACCTCGACGCCATCGTCGGCACGGTGCTCATCATCGCCACCGCTTTTCTCATCGCCAACATCGTGGTCGATCTCCTGGTCGCTCTAGTTAACCCCCGTATCCGCTACGCCGGAGGACGGTCGTGAGGCTCTTGGCGGAGAAGCCCGAATGGCGCGCGTTTGTTCGCAACCCGACGGGGATGATCGGGTTGGCGCTGGTCATGCTCGTGGTTTTGGCCGCCGTGTTCGCCGATTGGATCGCCCCTTATCCGAGCCATGCCGGACCCGTTGGCGATTTCGGCGCGATGTCGGCTGAACCGGGCCGCCGCTTCCTCCTCGGAACCGATACGATCGGGCGCGATCTCTTGACCCGGGTCATCTACGCCTATCGTCTGTCGCTCGAAATGGCGGTCGTCGTGCTCGCGATCGCCGCGCCGATCGGCGTCGTCGTCGGGCTTCTCGCGGGATATCTCGGCCCGGCGTGGAGCTACGCATTGATGCGTCTCACCGACGTCTTTCTCTCGATTCCACCGCTTGTTCTCGCGATGTCGATCACGGGATTTCTGGAGCCCAGCGCCATTCACGGTATGATCGCGATCACGGCAATGTGGTGGCCGTGGTACGCCCGTCTCGCCTACAATCTCACTCGCGCCGAGAAGCAAGAGGGCTACGTGCTGGCGGCCAAGACCGTCGGCGCGGGCCTGCCGCATATTTTGTTTCGCGAAATATTGCCGAACTGCATGCCGGCGATCCTCACCAAGATGACGATCGACGTCGGCTTCGTCATTCTCATCGCTTCGTCGATGTCGTTTCTGGGTCTCGGGGCGCAGGCCCCGACGCCCGATCTCGGCTCGATGGTCGCGGACGGAGCGAAGTACATGCCCGACGCATGGTGGCTGACCGTCTTTCCGGCGATTGCGATTCTGATCGTCGTCATGGGTTTCAATCTGCTCGGCGATGGTCTGAGGGAGGCCGCGGATGCCGCCCGCTAGCGGGCGCGCGCACGGCGACGCCTTCGTCCTTGCCATACGCCGCCTTTGCGTGACTTTCCGAGGCCTCTCCGGACCTGTCGAAGCGCTCCGCGACGTTGCGCTCCACGTGCGGCGGGGCGAGAAGGTCGCGCTGGTCGGCGAGTCGGGCTCAGGCAAGTCGACGATCGCCCGCGTCGTTCTGGGCCTGCTCCAGGATCAAGGCGCCGTCGCCGTGAGCGGATCGGTCAGGCTCGCGGCGCGTGAGATCCTGGGCGATCAATCGGCCATACGCTCAGCGCGCGGCGATCGCGTGACGATGATCTTCCAAGACGCCGCATCGGCGCTCAACCCGACGTTCACGATTGGCGACCAGTTCAGGGAAGTGTTGCGGCGCGGCGACCGAACGATCTCGAATACGGAAGCTTTGCGCCGCGCCCGGGCCGCGCTCACGGACGTCTATCTTCACGATCCCGACCGCGTGCTTGGCTCGTACGTCTTTCAATTGTCCGGCGGCATGAGCCAGCGGGTGATGATCGCGCTTGCGCTCGCCAACAACCCCGATCTTCTGATCGCCGATGAGCCGGGCAGCAGCCTCGACGTGACGGTCCAGGCGCGCACGCTCCACCTGATGAACGAGTTGATCGGACGCCGCGGAACCTCGGTCCTGTTCATCTCGCACAATCTCGGCGTCGTGCGCGAATTCGCCGATCGCGTCTACGTCATTTATCGCGGGAGAATCGTCGAGCACGCGACCGCCGCCCAGCTTTTCGACGACCCTCGCCATCCCTATACGTGCGCGCTTCTGGCCGCGATTCCGAAGCTTGACCAGGCGCGCATTCCCGATATTCCCGAGGCGAGCCCACGCTTCGCCGATCCGCTGATCGAGCACGACGGCTGCAGCGAACCGTCGGTAACGTCTGCATGAGCGAGCCGCTGCTTTCGCTGGAGCGGCTCGGCAAGCGCTTTCGGGTCACCGGGCGCGAAGTGACGGCGCTGGACGATGTCACGCTCGCGGTTGCGCGCGGCGAGTGTCACGCGATCATCGGCGAATCGGGGTCGGGCAAGTCGACGCTCGGCGGCCTGATCCTCGGGCTCATCGAGCCGACGTCGGGGGAGGCGCGCTTTGACGGGCAGAGATTGAGCGCTCATCGCCGTGCACTTCGCCTCAGACGGGCTATTCAACTCATCCAGCAAAACCCGCTGTCGGCGCTCAATCCGCGCCGGACGGTCGGCCAGTCCATTCGGTTGGCGCTCGATGTTCACGGTCTCGGCGAGCGATCGCGCCGGGACGAGCGCGTGGCGGAATTGCTGGGCGAGGTCGGGATTCCCGCCGACTATGTCCATCGCTCTCCGCGCGGTCTCTCCGGCGGCGAGCGGCAACGGGTTGCGATTGCGCGCGCGCTGGCCTGCGAACCCGAGTTGATCGTGCTCGACGAGCCGACATCGGCGCTGGACGTCCTCGTCCAGGCGCGCGTGCTGCAACTTTTGATGCGCGTGCGCCGTCAGCATCGGCTGACCTATCTCTTCATCACCCACGATCTGGCGGTAGTGCGCGGCATCGCCGATCGCGTCAGCGTGTTCCAGAAGGGACAGTTGGTTGAGACGGGCTCGGTCGACGAAATATTCGCGGCGCCGCGGAGCGACTACACGCGACGCCTGCTCGCCGCCGTTCCCGTCGTGACCGACGACGAGGCCCAATTTCGCGACCGGTTTCGTGTCGCCGAAGTCCACGTCGAGGAAGCCGAGGAGTGACGCGGATTTCGGTTGATTCTAACTTGCCGGCTGCGGAGCGGGATGAGGTTCGACGAGTCAATTTGCATCGACGATGGCTCCTGTGAAAGCCCTTGCATGACGACGGTACCGTGACGAGAGTAGAGCAAGTCGCGTTTCGGCGGAATCGTCATCGCGAGAAGCCATGGGCGTCGCCATGATGGATCGGAACTGGCTGACTTTTCTCGCCGCGCTGGCGGCTCGGGAGCAACCCCAGGCGACGCTGCTCGCCTTGCAGACGCTTTTCCGTCGGGAAGTCGGCGCCGGGCTCTTCACTGTCATGACTTTCGATGCGCCGACCGGCCTGTCGCAGCGGATCCATTCGAGCCATCCCAAGGACTATCCGATCTCCGGCGTCAAACCCATCTCCTTAGGCCTCTGGTCGCGGACGGTCATCGACGAGCGCAAGACCTTCGTCGCCAACTCGATCGAGGCGATCTCCGAGGTCTTCCCGGATCATGAACTCATCCGCTCGCTTGGCTGCGAGTCCGTCGTCAACCTCCCTCTCGTCTTCGCCGACGCGGTCATCGGCACGGTGAACCTGCTCGACGGGCGCGGCTACTACACGCCGGACCGGGTCGCCAAAATCGAAAGTCTCTCGCCATTCGGCGCGGCCGCGCTCCTCGCCGCTTCTGTAGTCCGCCGCGCTCGACCAGCGCGGCTAGACGCTGGGCCGGCCGCCGCCAAGGATCATCGACCATGACCAATAGCGTTCGCGTCGCCACCGATGTCGGCGGCACATTCACCGATCTCGTCTACTACGAGACCAATGACGAGACCGGCGAACAATCGATCCGCACCGCTAAGGTCCACACCACGCCGCCGAATTTCGAGGAGGGCGTTCTCAACGTCTTAGCCAAGGGCAAGGTGGACATCGGTTCGGTCGCCTTTTTCGCCCACGGCACCACGGTGGTCATCAATGCGCTGACCGAGCGCAAGGGCGTCAAGACCGGGCTCATCACCACCGAAGGCTTTCGCGACGTGCTGGAGATCGCGCGCGGCAATCGCCCGGACTTCTTCAATCTCATGTACGAGAAGCCGAAGCCCTTCGTGCCCCGGCATCTTCGTCGCGAGGCGCCCGGCCGCATGAATTACCAGGGCGAGGAGACGGCGCCCCTCGATCTCTCGGGTCTGCCCACCATTCTCGACGACTTCCGCGCCGAGGGCGTGCAGGCGATCGCGATCTGCCTGTTGCACGCCTACGCCAACCCCGCGCACGAGGAGGCGCTGGCCGCCGAGGTGCGCCGGCTGTGGCCGAGCGTGGCGGTGGTCGCCTCCCACCAGATCACCCGCGAATGGCGCGAATACGAGCGCACCAACACGACCGTGCTGTCAGCTTACGTCCAGCCGATCGCCGAGAGCTATCTCGATCGGCTCGAGCGCGGCCTCGCCGCCAACGGCGCCCGTGGCCAGCTCTACATCATGCAATCGAACTGCGGCGTCGATTCGCTCGCGGCGACCAAGGCCATTCCAATCACCATGGTGGAATCCGGACCGGCCTCGGGCTTCTGGGCCGCAGCCGAGCTCGGGCGCATGATCGGAGAATCGAACGTTCTCGCGCTCGACATCGGCGGCACGACCGCCAAGTGCTCTCTGATCGAGGGCGGTCATGTCCGGATCATGACCGACTATTGGATCGAGCGAAGCCGGCGCTCGTCCGGCTACCCGGTCATGGTTCCCGTCGTCGACGTGGTCGAGATCGGCAACGGCGGCGGCTCCATCGCCTGGGTCGACGACTTCGGCAAGCTGCATGTGGGCCCGCAATCGGCGGGCGCGGTTCCGGGTCCGGCCGCTTACGGCCAGGGCGGGGTCGAAGCGACCACGACCGACGCCAATATCGCGCTTGGCCGCATCAACAAGGACTATTTCTTCGGCGGCGAGATCAAGGCCGACATGGCCGCTGTGGAGGCCGCGCTCGGGCATATCGCCGCAAAGCTTACGGTGAGCCCGATCGAGGCCGCGCGGGGCATCGTGCGCATCGCCAACAACAACATGATCAACGCGCTCAAGCTGGTGTCGCTCAATCGCGGCTATGATCCACGCGATTTCACGCTGATCGCCTTCGGCGGTGGCGGGGCCATGCACGCGGCGGCGCTCGGCGCCGAGCTCGGCGTCAAGAACGTGGTGATCCCGCGCGGCGCGCCGGTCTTCTCCGCCTGGGGAATGATGATGTCGGATCTGCGCCGCGATTATTTCGTGACCCGCCTGATCGAGACGGGCGGGACCGAAGCTTCCGTCGTCGCCGCGGCCCTTAGTGGGCTGATCGAGGAAGCGGCGGAGCGCGCCAGGGCGCAATTCGCCGCCGAAGGCTTTGCGGCCGAGCGGGTCGCGCTCACTCCGTTCCTGAAATGCCGCTACCAAAACCAGGAGCATTCGGTCGAGGCGCCGTTGGCCTATGGCCCGGTCGATCCCGCGGCCGTCGCCGATCTGGTCTCCCGATTTCATGCGATCTACGAGCGCGAATACACTTACCGGCTCGACGCGCCGGTCGAGATCGTGGGCCTCCATCTCGTGGCGTCGGCGGAAGTGGGCAAGCTTCGCCTCCCGCCGCTGCCGAACATCAGCGCCGCGCCGGCGACCGCGCGAAAGGGAAGAAGGCTCGTCGACTATGCGCTCGAGGGCGTGGATGAGGCCGACATTTACGATGCCGAAAAACTCGAGCCGGGCATGAGCTTCGCCGGGCCCGCGGTGATCGAGGATCCTGCCACGACGGTCGTCGTCCATCCGGGCCAGAGCGTCGCCATCGACGCTTACGGCAACATCCATATCGAGAAGGCGCAGTGATGACGCTCATGCAGCCGATCAACGATCCCGTCACCTTCGACATCATCCAGAACTCGCTCGAGGCGATCGCCGACGAGATGTTCGCCGCGATGCGCAAGACGGCGATGAGCGCTATCATCTATGAGGTGCTCGATCTCGGCACCGGCATCACCGACGCCGACGGCGAGATCGCCGCCTCCGGCGCCGGCATTCCCGCCTTCATCGGCGTGCTCGACAAGGCGGTCAAGGCGATCCTGCGCAAGCACCCGCAGGAGTGCCTCGCCCGCGGCGACGTGTTCGCGGTCAACGATCCTTACGACGGCGGCGTCACCCATCTCAACGACATCGTCTTGGCCATGCCGGTGTTCGTCGACGGTGCGCTCGTCGCCTGGACTGCGACGATCGCTCATTTCAACGACGTTGGAGGAATGGTCCCAGGCTCGATGTCGACCGACGCCTACGAAATCTTTCAGGAAGGCATCCGGATTCCGGCGATCAAGATCATCGACGGCGGCAAGCCCAATCAGACGGTGATCGACATCATGACCGTCAATTCGCGCCTTCCCGCCTTCCTCAAGGGCGACCTGTGGTCGGGAATCGCAGCGGTCAGGATCGGCGAGCGCCGCCTCGTCGAACTGGTGCAGAAATACGGCGAGGCGACGTTCCAGGCGGCGATCCGGCACTTTATGGACTATGGCGAGCAGGTCTCGCTTCATGCGCTCGAGAGCCTGCCCAAGGGCCGGTTCGAACTCGCCGAGGAGCAGGACGATGGCGCGGTCTACAAAGTCGCGATCGAAATCACCGATAAGACGTTCATCGTCGATCTGCGCGAAAATCCCGATCAGGTTCGTGGGCCGACCAACGCCAGCCGCGACGGAGTGATTATTTGCGCCCAGATGGCGTTCAAGGCGTTCAGCGCGAGCTCCGGATCGGCCAATGCCGGCTCGTTCCGCCCGTTGCGCGTCATCACCCGGCCGGGGTCGGTCTTCGATCCGATCGAGCCGGCGGCGATCGGCTTCTATTTCGAGGTCGAGGTCAGGGTCTTCGACCTGATGCTGCGCTGCCTCGCCCCGCATATGCCGGACCTTCTTCCGGCGGGCGGCTTTGCTTCGATTTGCGGCACGGTGATCGGCGGTCCGCATCCGGATACTGGCCGGCACTATACGATCGTCGAACCCCAACTTGGCGGCTGGGGCGCAATGAAAGGTCGCGACGGCAACAGCGCCATCTTCTCCGGCTTTCACGGCGAAACGTTCAACTGCCCGGCCGAAGTGGCGGAAGCCCGCTATGGCCTCGGGGTCGACCGAATGACGCTCAATCTGGAGCAGGGCGGCGAGGGCCGCTGGCGCGGCGGCAAGGGGATCGAAGTCGATTATCGTGTGCGATCGGACGGCAACTTCATGACCGTGGGCTATACCCGGTCGCGGATTCCCCCTTGGGGTCTCGCCGACGGCAAGGACGGGACGCCGAATTATGTCGAAGTCGTCCGGGCGACGGGGAAGCGCGAACGCTTCTCGCTAGCGTCGGGCGTGATCGTCAACAAGGGCGACGTCATTCGCATCCTCACCGGCAACGGCGGCGGTTACGGCGACCCCAGGCAGCGTGACCCGCAAGCCGTGTTCGACGATGTCAACAGCGGCTATTTGACGCCCGGCCGGGCGGCGGAAGTCTACGGCGTCCAGGCCGGGCGGCGGAAGTCTACGGCGTCCAGGCCGGAAGCGCGGGCTAGAGGCGGCGGCGCCGAGAAACCATGGACCAGCGCAACGGAGGAGCGGTGAAATCCTATCTCTTCACCGGCGGCCGCCTGCTCGACCCGAACCGCGACGAGCTCCTCGACGGCTTTGAGGTTCTGGTCGAGAACGATCGCATCAAGGAGATATCGGACCGGCCGATCGCCTCGGCCGGCGCGATGCGGATCGAGCTTGCCGGCAGGATCCTGATGCCAGGGCTGATCGACTGCCACGTGCATCTGGTGGCGGCGCTGGTCGATCTCGCCGCCAACGCGACGGCGCCGTCGTCGCTCGCCACGGCCCGCGCGGCGCGTATTCTGAGAGAGCTGCTGATGCGCGGGTTCACGACCGTGCGCGACGCGGGAGGCGCCGACCACGGCCTCGTGCGGGCGATCGAGGAAGGCCTGATCGACGGCCCCCGCCTTGTCATCTCCGGCAAGGCCCTGAGCCAGACGGGCGGTCACGGCGACACAAGGCCGCGATCGGACGATCGGGAGATGACCTTTTCCGCCCGCGTCGGCGCGATCAGCCGTCTCGCTGACGGGGTCGATGGCGTTCGCCGGGCTGCGCGCGAGGAGATCAAGGCCGGCGCGCGGTTCGTCAAGATCATGGCCAACGGCGGCGTCGCGTCGCCGAACGATCCGATCCATGCGCTCGGCTTCTCGCGCGACGAGATCCGCGCCGCGGTCGAAGAGGCCGAGAACGCCGGGCTCTATGTGGCCGCCCATCTCTATACCGACGAGGCGATCGCCCGCGCTGTCGATTGCGGCGTCCATTCGCTCGAACATTGCAACCTGATCACGCCCGAGACGGCGCGGCGCGCCGCGGCGGCGGGGGCGGTCGCGGCGCCGACGCTGGTGACTTACGAAGCGCTGGCGGAGGAAGGCAAGGCGTTCGGCTTAAGCCCCGAATCGGTCGCCAAGATCGAAACCGTGCGAAAAGGCGGCATGGGGTCGCTGTCGATCATGCGTGAAGCGGGCCTGCCGATGGCGTTCGGCTCGGATCTGCTTGGTCAGCTTCAGCGCCATCATTGCCGGGAATGGGAGATTCGGGCTCGCGTCCTGCCAGTCGCCGACATCATCCGCTCGGCGACCCTGGTCGGCGCGAAGCTCTGCGGCCTCGAGGGCCAGGTCGGCGCGATCGTTCCTGGCGCTTACGCCGACCTCCTCATCGTCGAGGGCGACCCTTATCGCGACGTCAGCGTGCTCCAGCACGACGGCGCGCACATGCCGGCGATCATGAAGGGATATTATTCAAGACGCTTCTGTAGTTATAATATAACATAAATAATATGTTGTTATGCTCGTCGACGCGGTCACGCGAGCGCCAATGCGCGCCAAACGAGGGCGGCTAAACGGGGTCCTAAGGGACTGAAAACATTGGGGGCGCAATGGTAAAACGAAAGTAAGCCCGGCGCGCCGTTGAGCCCGCTCTCCAGATACGGCCCTTCGAGCAAGCGCGGAATGCCTAGGTAGCCAAGCCCTCGCCGACTCCGGCCCGTTCGCGCCGACTGACTCGGAAATGGCGCGGCAAAGCATTGAAATGTCTCGATTCGGACTCAACAAACGGCGCCTCGCCGGCCGGGAGACTAGGCGGCGCCCTCGCCGCTCCGGCTCCGTTCCCGCGCCTCGCCCCAACCGCCGCCCTGGGCGGTCACGATCCGCACCACATCCCCCTTGGCGAGCGCCAGGCTGGATGCAAGCGCATGCATCTCGCGGCTTCCGTCGCCGCGCTCGATCTCGACCCGGTTGGCCGTCCCCGGTCCGCCGCCGGCGAGGCCCCAGACCTTCTGCCGGTGCCGCGAATAGCCGATCGACATCTCCGTCTCTGGCCCTCGAATCGCAAAATCCTTCACGAGGCCTCGGCCGCCGCGCCAGCGGCCTTCGCCGCCCGGCTCGTCATTGAGCGCGAGCTTCCGGCAGTCGAAGCCGTAGCGCGCCTCGGCGATCTCGATCGGGCAATTGAATGTCTCGCCGTGGCTTGAGGAGAACTGCGCATCGACGCCGTCGCGGCTCGCGGTCGCGCCCCAGCCGCCCATCTGCGGCTCGACCATGGTGAAACGACGGCCCGTGACCGGATGCCGGCCGGCGACTACGGTGCTGCAGATCGAGGCAAAATGCCCGGCGGGAAAACGGTCAGGCGCGGCCTTGGCGAGGCCGTGCCACAGCATGTCGGAGAGCCGCGCCCTGACTTCGAAATAATAGCCCTGCGGCGCCGGCTCCCTGGGGTCGAAGATCGAGCCAGGCCGCGTCAGCACCCGCAAGGGCCGAAACGAGCCGGCGTTGCAGACCGTCTCGGGCGCCGTGGCGGCTTTGAAGATGAGTTGCGCCGCGATCACCGCGCCGTCCCGGCTCGTATTCAACGGATCGGCGCGCTGGTCCGGCGCCTGGCTGAGGTCGACGACAAAAGCATCGTCGGCGATGTCGATCGCCGCCCGCCAGATAGTCCCGTCGTCCATCGCCTCTTCGAGCGCAAGGCGGCCTTTCGGCAGCCCGGCGAGGCCCGCGCGCGCCTGGCGCTCAGCGTAATCGTAGTAATCGGCGAGGGCGATCGAGAACGCTTCCGTTCCGTGGGCCACCGCCACGCGCTCGATCCGCTCGGCGCCCTTGCGCACGCTCGCGACCGCCGCCCAAAGGTCGCCGGTCAGAAAGTCGGGCAGCCGGGAATTGACGGTCATGATCCTGATCACCGGCTCGATCGGCTTTCCGGCGTCGAACAGCTTGATCGCGGGGAGCCTTAAGCCTTCGGCGTGGATGTCGCGCGCGTCGATCGGCATCGAGCCGGGAACCGCGCCGCCGACGTCGTTAAAGTGGCCGATATTCGCCGCCCAAGCGATGAGTTCGCCGCCGACAAAGACCGGCATGGCGAGCACGACGTCGTTAAGATGGGTGACGCCGCCATAGTAGGGATCGTTGCTGACGAAGATGTCGCCGCGCGTGATCTCGGAAGTCGGCACGAGCTCCAACAGGCGCTTGATCGTCTTGTCGAGCACGCCGATGAAGCCCGGAATACCGGCGCCGGAACTGACAAGATTGCCGTGCGTATCCGTGATGCCGGTTCCGACGTCGAGAACCTCATAGATGATCGGGCTCATCGCCGTCCTTCTGAGGACGGCGAACATTTCATCCGCCGCGGCGGCAAGCGCCTCTTGAATGACGGCAAGCGTAAAGGGGTCCGCCACGTAGGATCGATTTTTGGATCAGGTCATGGGCGCTCGCCTCGCCTCGGCGCATCGGAGCGATCGGGTTAGCGGCCGATCGGGTAGGCTTCCATGTGGCGCGGGGTCGCCGCGGCCTTGATCATTCCTCCCTTTCGACCCAGTAGCCAAGCGGAACAGCCCCGCCCATCCAGATCCCCTTCCGCTTCGAGGCGGCGACTTTGTCCCGAATTCGCTCACCGGTAATCTCCCGCTCGAACTGGGCGAAGGATAAGAGCATGTTGAGCGTCAGCCGCCCCATGCTTGTGGTCGTGTTGAAGGCTTGGGTCACCGAGAGAAGGAAACGCCATGCGCGTCGAACAGCTCGACCAACTTGGCGAAGTCGGCGAGCGAGCGGGTCAGCCGATCGACCTTGTAGACGACGATCACTTCGATCCTTCGGATTCGGACATCGCCCAGCAGCTTCTGAAGGGCGGGTCGTTCCATCGACTCTCCCGAAAAGCCGCCATCGTAATAACGTTCGCGGATCAGCCTCCATCCCTCGTGGGCCTGGCTCTTGACGTAGGCTTCTGACGCCTCCCACGAACTTCCAGGCGCCATGCGACTGATACGGCGCGCGCTGTCCGCGGCTGACGGAAACCACCTCGAATCCCGCAGAGACCAGCCGAGGCACGAGATGGGTGCCGACATGACCGCTTCCTCCGATGATCACGATACGGGACATGGGTGTTTGCTCCGACCGCTAGTGGTGTCGGCGGTTATAGCCACAAGCCTTCAGTGGGGCGAGCACAGTCGATGGCTCCTCCTCCACGGCGCTTGACACATCAGCCGCCGTCGGCGCCAGAGTCTCGCGACCTTCCCGCGGAGTGACTCCTGCATGAGGCGCAAGCTACGCGTTGGCTTTGTCGGCCTTGGGCGCGTCTTTGATCTCAATGTGCGCGGCTACCTCGACCATCCGGAGGCGGAGGTTTCGGCGCTGTGCGACGACGACCCCACTATTCTCGCCGGTCGCGCCGCCGAACACCCCTGCGCCCACGCGACGCGCGACTTCGAGAATCTTCTACGCCTCGACCTAGACTTGATCGAAATTCTGACGCCGCATCCGCTGCACGAGGCGATGACGGCGGCGGCGCTAGCCAGCGGTTCACATGTCAGCGTGCAGAAGCCGATGGCGATGACCCTTCCCGAATGCGACCGCATGATCGAAGCCGCCGCCGGAAGCGGTAGGCGTTTAAAGGTGTTCGAGAATTTTGTGTTCTATCCGCCACTGGTCAGAGCCCGCGCGCTGCTCCGTGAGGGCGCGATCGGCAGGCCACTGCATTTCCGAATGAAGGTGGTGATGGCCGACCGCGCGCAGGCGTGGCGCGTGCCGGATGCGGCGAGTCGCTGGCGGCATGCGCTTGCTGCCGAGGGCCGCGGCGGACCGATGGTGTTCGACCACGGCCACCACATGATGGCGGTCGCACTGTGGCTCTTCGGAGAGGTGCGCGACGGGTTTGCATGCATCGAGCGCACCGAAACTCCAGTCGGCGTCTATGACGCCCTGCCACTCTGACGTGGCGACATGCCGACCCGCCGGTGCACGGAATGTGGGATGTTTCGTTGGCGCTGAAGATGACATTGCGGACTGACTACTACGCCGACGCCGAGCGGTTCGAAATCCAGGGCGAGGAAGGCATAATCCAAGTCACGCGCTGCTCCGACCGCATGCTGGACGAACCCGCGCTTACGCTCTATCGGGATGGCGAAGTGCGCGCCTTCCATAACCTCGACTCCGACTGGGGCGCGAGCTTCACGTCGTCCACGCGCCACTTCCTCGACGTGATTGCAGGAAGGGAGCCAGAAGAGGCGCTCACTGCGCGAGACGGCCGGCGCGTGGTCGCGCTTTACGACCTCTTTCAACGAAGCAACGCGAAGCGTCGCGCGGTGGCAGGATAGCTTCGGCGACTGCAATTCCGGAACCGAATCTGTTTATAGTGCCGTCGATGTCACCGCTCTCGTTTTGCGCGTCCTTGCTTTCGGCGACCTGGCCTCGGCTCGGGCCACACAATTGGATCGCTTCGTCGCCTCGATCTACACCGAGGGCCGGGAGGCCGGAGTCTGGGCCCAGTGGCTTGACGGTGTGCGGCGCGCGGAATGGTTTTCGCACGCGCTGACGGCGCTATGGGGGCAGTGCGACACACGCGCTCGGAAAATCGAGGATGAACTCGGCGCAGTGGATTTCGACGTGGCGACGCTCACGCCCAACAATTGGGTGCGCAAATCCGATCGCGAAAACGAGATCCGCTACGACCTCATCTGGGAGCGGACGCTGGGTGATCGACGACGTCCATTCCGCGATCGAACCTAACCCCTGGTCGTTGCGCGCGATGCTGACGCAGTACCTGTCTCGCTGAATGGGCGCGAAAAATGCTGCGACCTGCTCTCGGCGCCTTGGCGCTTTGCATCGGACCGAGCGCAGCGGCATATGCAGCCGATCTGCTCGACGAAGTGTGCAAGTCGTTCACGATCGGTGGCAAGCCTACTACCGATATTTCTCCATCAGCCCGGCGAGGGCCGCCGCCACAAATTCCTTCAGCATCGCCCTTACCCGCGGGCGCTTCGCCGGCGGAAGCTCGCAGCCTAGCTGAAGGGGGCTCCAAACGCCCTCGATGATGACCAGCGCCAGGGCCTCCACATCCTCCGCTGGCGCGCGCGGCAGGAGGGCACCGATTACGGGGGCGAGGATTTGCGCGTTTCCTTCGGTGTCCGCGAGATCGAGGGCGCGCAGTTCCGGCGCGCCGCGCATTGCGCCCCATACGGCGGGCAAGGTCGGCCGGCTCTCCATGAAGTCTCCGGCGGCGTCGATAATCGCGATAAGTGCCCGCTCCGCCTCTCCGGGCCCGGCTCTATCCGCACGCACGACGCCTTGGGTCAGGATCGCGCGCAACTCATCGAGCATGCGCTCGACCAGTGTGCGAATGAGGGCGGGCGCGCTCGGAAAATAGTGATAAACGGACGCGATCGGCAGATTTGCCCGGCGCGCGACTTCACGCATCTTGAGGCCGTCGGCGCCGACCTCGCCCAGGATCTCCTCGGCCGCGTCGAGTAGCGCGCGTTGGCGCACCCTGCTGCGCTCCTGCTGGGGGTCGCTTCGGCGCGACGTCCGATCCTGCGAAGGGGTCGTCAATTCAGTCTTCCCCACAATTTACACCTTCCCGTGCGATTTCCACT
>DASXXT010000422.1:0-5760 GCA_036502965.1 Roseiarcus sp.
GGGCGCTTCAAGGACTATATCTCGACGCCGAAGCAGAACGACTATCGTTCGATCCACACCACGGTGATCGGGCCCGGCAGTCAGCGGGTCGAACTGCAGATTCGCACACACGAGATGCACGAAGTGGCCGAATACGGCGTCGCCGCGCACGGCGTCTACAAGGACCTGGGGCTTAGCGCCGACGCACTGGTGGTGAGCGAAAGCCGAGCCTACCGCGGATTGAGGCAGACGATCGAGGCGCTCGCGAGCGATGATTCGGAAAAATTCCTCGAGCACACCAAGCTCGAGCTGTTTCACGACCAGGTGTTCTGCTTCACCCCCAAGGGGCGGCTGATCGCGCTGCCCCGCGGCGCTACGGCGATTGACTTCGCCTACGCGGTCCATACCGACGTCGGCAATTCCGCGGTCGGCGCGAAGATCAATGGCCGTATCGCGCCGCTCATCTCGGAATTGCACAACGGCGACGAAGTGCTGATCTCGCGCGCGGAGGGCGGCGCCCCGCCGGCCGCCTGGGACAGCGTGGTGGTGACGGGGCGCGCCCGCGCCGCCATTCGCCGCGCGACGCGCGAGGCGGCGAAAGCGCAGTTCGGGGGTCTCGGGCGCCAGATCGTCGAGCGCGCGTTCGAGCGCGCGGGCAAGAAGTTCACGGAAGCGAAACTCAAGGGCGCGCTGTCGCGTCTGGCGCGCGCCTCGATCGACGACGTCTTCATCGGCGTGGGACGCGGCGAGATTTTCTCCACCGACGTTGTGCGCGCGGTGTTTCCGAACTTCAAGGACGAGCGCAGGCCAGGCCCGGCCGTTCCGCAGAACGAGAGCGGCTGGTTCGGGTTGCCGAAAGCGGCCGATCTCGTGTTCCGTGTGCCAGGCGAATCGGACGCGGGCGGCGCGCTGCCGCTGCGCGGCATCGACCTCGATACGCCGGTCAGGTTCGCGCCCAAGGGCGGAGCGGTGCCGGGCGAGCGCATCGTCGGCGTTCGCGAGGAACACGGCATCGTTATCTATCCGATCCATTCGCCCGCGCTCACCGAATTCGACGATCGGCCGGAGCTGTGGCTCGATGTGCGTTGGGACCTGGAGAACGCGCCGACGGCGCTCTATTCGACTCAGATCGTGCTCACGCTCTTGAACGAGCCCGGCGCGCTCGGCGTGATCGCCACGACCATCGGCGAATATGGCGCAAACATCGACTCCGTTGCGACCTCGCCGAGCGGCGCAGACTTCCGGCGCTTCGTCATCGATCTTCAGGTGCGCGACATCCAGCACCTCAACGCGGTCCTGTCGCAGCTTCGGGACAAGAGCGTGGTCCACAATGTCGAGCGGCTGAGCGGATAGGAGGCGCTGGATGCCCCTCTATTTCGCCTATGGCTCCAATATGGACGTCGAGGCCATGGCGTGCCGTTGCCCGCGCTCGAAGGCGCTCGGGCTTGCCCGGCTCGAGCGGCACAGGCTGGCGGTGATGCGTGAGGGTTGGCTCACCGCCGCTCGCGATCCCTCCTCCGCCTTGCACGGCGTGCTGTGGGACCTGGCCCTGTCCGACATCGCGGCGCTCGACCGCTACGAGAACGTGTCCCAAGGCCTCTACGTCAAGCTGACGCAGGCGGTCGTCGCTGAGCGCGCCCCGCGGCAGGCGATCGTCTATTTCGGCGCCAACGCCGGGCCTGGCGCCGCGCGTCCCGCTTACCTCGCTGAGGTCCTCGCCGCAGCGCGGTCATGGTCGCTTCCGGCGGAGGGCGTCGATGCGCTGGAGAGACTGGCGAGGCGATAGGAGCTCGGCAGTCGGCGGTTCCGGAGGGCCGAGGTCCAAAGCCGGCGCTCGTCCCCGGCCGGCGGGCTTTCCCGCCTTTATCGCCTGTCGGTCCTCAATTCGACGCGGCCGTTCCCGGCGCGGCCCCGGTCGAGCCGCCGAGACTGAGCCACACGTTCGGGTCGTCCTGGGCCTGGCGCTTGTAGAACTGGTAGCCGGTGGCGGTCCACGCCCGGATGTCATCCGACAGATTGTCGAGCACGAAGTCGCCGCGATCAGTCTTGACGGTGAGAACTGCGTGGCCTTCGCCAGTGAGGTCGCGAACGATCGTCATCAACAGCGCCTGGCGCGGAAAGCCGCGGTCGATGAGCAGCTTGCGCTTGAACAGCGCATAAATCTTGCAGTCGCCCTTGCCGTCAATCGGATAGTCCCAATGGTCGAGCGTCGTTCCCCAATGGTCGAGGTTGCTGATCGGCTCGATCGCGTTGTTCACCTTGTTGTTGACCTCGTTGAGGACCTTCCAGCTCTGCCGGGTCAGGCGCACATCCATCGGCTTGAGCTTGCCGAGCGTGCACTCTTCATTGTGGCGATTGCAGAAGTCGACCCAGCCGTAGGGAATCGAGGCTTCGCCGCCGACGGGCGCGCGAGTGGACTGAGGAAGGCCCTGCTCAGAGGCTTCGACGAAGGTATTCCAGGCGAGGCCGAAGATCGCCGCCGCAGCCAAGAAGCGAAAGAGCCGAGAGAGCATTGGGTTGTCCGCCAAGTTGAATGGGGACACTATCGCCGTCGGCGCTTGGCGGGCGCGAAACAAAATCGGTTGAATTTTATCGATCGGCGCGCGCGCGGCGGGCAAAATTCGTTAACGTTGACGGTGGGTAAGTTTGGCCGGCGATCCGCTATCGGGCGTTGCGTAGACGGAGCCCGCAAGCGTCACCAATCTGTTTCAGCGGCCCCCTACCGAGGGACATCCGGCGACCCCGCGCCCGACGGTCGAGTGGAGGACGAGATGCCGATCGAACCAACCGGCGCCGGGCCGCAATCGATCGGACGACTGGGCCTCGCCGGCGTCGCGGCGCTCGGCGTGGTGTTCGGCGACATCGGGACGAGCCCGCTCTATACGCTGAAGACCGTGCTCGACTATACGGGGCCGCACCCCGATCCGGCGGACACCCTCGGCGCCTTGTCGCTGATCTTATGGACATTGTTCCTCATCACGACGGTCAAATACGTGAATATCGCCATGCGCATCGACAATGACGGCGAGGGCGGCATCATCGCATTGATGACCCTGCTCGGCGTCAAGCGGCATCAGCGGCCGCTGATCGTCGCCGCCGGATTGTTCGGCGCGGCGCTCATTTACGGCGACGGCGCGATCACGCCCGCGATTTCGGTGCTGTCGGCGCTCGAGGGGATGGAGCAGATCGCGCCGAGCTTGCAAAGCTACGTTCTGCCTGCGGCGTCGGTGATTCTGCTGGCGCTATTTGCGATCCAGCCGTTCGGGACAGCGGCGATCGGGCGAACCTTCGGTCCGATCATGCTGACTTGGTTCATCGTCATAGCGGCGCTGGGCATCCACGGCGTTATCCAGCATCCTTCCGTCGTCGCTGCGATCAATCCGCTCTACGGCGTCGACTACCTGACGAGGAGCGGCTTCCAGGGGTTTCTCGTGCTGGGCGGCGTATTTCTTTGCGTGACCGGGGCGGAGGCGCTCTACGCCGACATGGGCCATTTCGGGCCGAAGCCGATCCGGCTGTCGTGGAGCCTCATCGTCTTTCCAGCCCTCATTCTCAACTACGCCGGACAGGCCGCCATCGTGCTCGCGGGCGCGCCGACCGATGGCAACATCTTCTACCGGCTCTGTCCTCAGCCGTTTCTCACGCCGATGATCGTGCTCGCGACAATCGCCACCGTGATCGCCAGCCAATCGATCATCACCGGCGCCTATTCGATGACCCGTCAGGCGATGCAGCTCGGCTGGCTGCCGCGGATGAACATCACTCAGACTTCGCAGGAAGGCTACGGCCAGATCTACGTCGGCGTGGTCAATTGGCTGCTAATGATCGTCACCCTGGGCCTGACGATCGGCTTCGGCAAGTCAGACAATCTCGCGGCCGCATACGGCATCGCGGTGTCGGCGACGATGCTGATGACGAGCGTGCTCTTGTTCATCGCCATGCGCGAGATCTGGAATTGGCCGGTATGGGCCGCAGGCGCGGCCGCGGGACTGTTTCTCATCATCGACGGCGCGTTTCTCGCCGCCAACCTGGCCAAGGTTACGCAGGGCGGCTGGGTCCCGCTGCTGCTGGCTTCGCTGGTCTATGGCGCGATGTGGATCTGGCACCGCGGGGCGACCGAGGTCCAGCGCAGCGTCGAAGCGTCGTTGACGCCGCTCTCCTCGCTTCTCGAAAAGCTGCATGCGGGCGAGGTCGCGCGGGTGCCCGGCACGGCCGTATTCTTCACCCGCGTCAAGGATCAGACGCCGCCGGTCCTGGCTTTTCACGTGCGCCAGAACCGGGCGCTGCATGAATACGTGCTGGCGCTGACCTTGACGGTCCTCTCCGTGCCATGGACCAATCCCGAGGAGCGGCTGAACCTCGAGCGCATCGACGACAACTTCTGGCGGGCGGAAGCGCGGCGCGGCTTCATGGAGCGTCCCGATATCCACGCGATCCTTGCGGAGTGCAAGGCGCAGGGCGCCGCGATCGACCTCGCCGACGTCACCTATTACGTCGGCCACGAAACCGTCGTGCCGCGCGAGAACGGAAAGGGCATGGCTCACTGGCAGGAAGTGTTGTTCGCGGCAATGGGCCGCAACGCGGAGCGGATCAGCGACTATCTCGAATTGCCTTGCGAGCAGGTCGTCGAGATCGGGCGCGAGATCGAGATTTGAGCCGAGCCTTCCGCCCGGACGCTGTACGGCCTCTTTCGCCCTAGGTGCGATGCAGCAATATATAGAGACGCATCTGTAATAAAAGTAAAAAACTGAGCTTGACGCGATCCTTGAAAACGCGAGTAATATATACTTACTGCGACCAAAGGCCGCGTGTCGGAAAGGACGAATCATGCAAAAGGCGGTTCTCGGCGCAGCGATGGGACTTTTCGGGCTCACGGCGGCGCCGGTTCAAGCGATGCCGATCGCGCCGCTCGTCTCCGGCGCGCCGTATCTGACGCTTGTCGCCGGAGGGTGCGGAATCGGCTTTCATCGCGGACCCTACGGAGGCTGCCGCCGGAATGGGGGCGTCGGTTACGGCTATGGTGTCGTTGGCCCCCGCTATGGCGTCGTCCGCGGACCCGGTTATCATTACGGCTACCGCGGCTACGGCTACCATGGCGGCGGCTATCATTATCACTACCATTATCATTATCATTATCGCTGATCCCTGGAGCGGGGCGGCCCGCTTCCGCCGGGCCGGCGGCCGTCAGCCGGCGCTTTCGCCGGCCGCGCCTACTTGCGCTGAGGGCATGGGCAGGATTGAGGTAGAAATAAAGACACGTCGAGGTAGACATGTCCCTCAACATCAAAAATCCTGAGGCCCACACGCTGGCGGCTCGCCTGGCGAAAAAGACCGGCGAGACTTTGACCGAGGCTGTCGTGCGCTCGCTGCGCGAGCGCCTCGAGCGGCTCGAGCGGCCGGCGGAATTCGACGAAGAGCGTTACCGATCCCTCAAGGCTCTCGTGAAGGACAGCCGGCGGCTTTGGCGCGATTCTTTGCTTTCCGTCGACCATGGCGAACTGCTCTATGACGAGCGCGGCCTGCCGAAATGATTGTTGATACGTCGGCGGTTATCGCCATCCTTAAAGAAGAACAGGATGCCCCTCGTTTTCTACGCGCGGTCGCGATCTCGACGCAGCCGAAGCGCATGTCGGCGGCGAACTATCTCGAGGCAGCCATCGTCGTCGACGCGAACCGCAACCCGCTTCTATCTCGTCGATTAGATGACTTGATCGTCCAAACGGAAATTGTGGTAGAGCCAGTCGACCGAGAGCAGGCCGAAATCGCCCGCGCGGCCTACCG
>DASXXT010000423.1:0-14375 GCA_036502965.1 Roseiarcus sp.
CGCCTCTGGAATCGCGAATTTGAGTTCCCCCCGCTCCGGCCGCGGCTATCATCGGGTGTTCTGCGGCGAGTGCGGGGCGGGAGAAAGATGTGAACAGTACCCTCTTTACCGGCCCAGTGTTCCAAATGGCCCGCGATCAGCTCAAGGTCATTGCCGACCACTTGAGCATCCCCGAGGACGAACGCGACTGGCTCCTCTATCCGAAGCGCGCGATCGTCGTCACCTGTCCGGTGCGCATGGAGGACAATCGGACGCAGATCTTTATCGGATACCGGGTCCAGCATCATCTGGCGCTGGGTCCCGCCAAGGGCGGCACGCGCTTCGCCGCCAATGTCGACATCGGCGAAATCGCCGCGCTCGCCATCTGGATGAGCTGGAAATGCGCGCTCGCCGATCTTCCCTTTGGCGGCGGCAAGGGCGGCGTCGCGGTTGATCCACGCGCGCTGAGGCCCAAGGAGCTCGAGAACCTTAGCCGCCGCTACATGCAGGAGATGATTCCCTTCGTTGGCCCGCGGACGGACGTCATGGCGCCGGACATGGGCACCAACGAGCAGGTGATGGCCTGGTTCATGGACACCTATTCGATGTATCAGGGAGTCACGGTGCCGGAGATCGTCACCGGCAAGCCGGTCGGCTCCGGTGGCACGCTGGGCCGGCGCGAGGCGACCGGTCATGGCGTGGCCTTCCTCGCCTTTCGCGCGCTCGACGCCTTGGACATCGCGCCGGCGAACGCGACCGCCATCATCCAAGGCTTCGGCAACGTCGGCTCGCACGCGGCGCTCGGGCTCGCGGCGCGTGGAGTCAAGGTGATCGGCGTCAGCGACCACTCCGCCGCCTATTACGATCCCAAGGGTTTCGACGTGAAGGCGCTTATCTCTCACTCCGCGAGCAACCGCGAGCTTGCCGGCTATTCGAGCCAGGCGACGATCGAACCGCACGCCCTGCTCGAGCAACCCTGCGACGTGCTGGCGCCATGCGCGGTCGAGCGGGTGATCGACGCCGATCTTGCGCGCCGCCTGCGCTGCCGCATCATCGCCGAGGGCGCAAACGGCCCGACCACCCCCGAGGCCGACTGCGTGCTGGCCGAGCGCAACGACGGCGTCTTCGTCATTCCCGACATCTTGTGCAATGCGGGCGGCGTCATCGTCAGCTATTTCGAGTGGGTGCAGGATCTGCAGCAATATTTCTGGTCGCGCGACGAGGTGATGGACCGGCTCGAACGGGCGCTCGCCCGCTCGTGGACGATGGTCGTCGAAAGGGCCAAGCGCGACGGGGTCTCCAATCGCACGGCGGCGATGGCGATCGGAGTCGAGCGGGTGGTCAAGGCCAAGCAGATGCGCGGGCTGTTCCCGTGAGCTTTCGGTGCCGCCGGGTCGGCTACTGCTTGTCCGCCTCGCGGCGCACAACGCCGACAATCGGTCCGAGCGGTTCGAGTTCGTCGCCGCGATTGAGTTCTGGCGCATAGAGAGAGGACACCGAGCCGTCGAGAAAGAGTGCGTTCTGACAGCCGAGGCCGTCACGGAACAGCCGCGCAAAAGTGTCGAAAGTGACAGGGTCGTCGGCGATGGCGAACGTGACCGCGCCTCCCTTGCAGGCGCCCACGCCGTTGCGGATCTTTTGCGAGGTTCCATCCGGTCGGATTTTCGGATGAACCTTGCCTTCGACGATCAGCATCGGCCCCGATTGTGTCGCGTAGCGCGTGGGCGGCGTATTGGCCAGATAGCGGCTGGTCTCGGTCACGCCCGCGACGCCATCGCCGATCCAAAACACGCCGTTCGGCTTCATGTGAAAATTCGTTGCGCCCCCCCGCGTGTCAGCCCCGTGCAGCTTGCGTTGGTTCTCGACGTAAAGGCCGACCGGCGATTGATCTTGGCCAAACATGCCGGCGTTCATGGCGAAGATGAGCTTTTCGCCCTTCGCCTTCAGTGCCTCGGCGAGCGCGGCCAGCGATCCATAAGGCTTGTCGTCCGGTCCGCTGAGGAACAGGCGGATATCGTCACGCCGCGGATCGAACGTGCAGACGGTGAATTTGGCGCTGTCGAAATCCTTCGGCGCGCACGCCGCCGAAGCGACTCCACTCGACGCGAAGAGCCCAAGGGCAAGAAGCACGCTAAGAGCCGCAAGATGTCCGCGCATGGAGTGTTGTCGCCGTCCTCCGAACTTCGCCGTTGTTGCTGAACAATTCGTGTGCCGCGACACTAGCGGCTGAGCACGATTCGCGCCATCGGACCGCGCTGTTCGATGCCAGTACAGGCCCGCTCGGTTGCGTTCGCGCCGCGGAGCGGCTAACTGCCGCAATCTTGCTGGGAGTGCGAATGAGTTCGGATAAGTTTGCGTTTCTCGTCGCGGTCGCAATGTTCGCGGCCGGATTGCTTGGCCTTGTCCTGCAGCGCGTGCTGCCGGAGCATCACACGACCGGCGGTTCCCGTGACCTGATCGCCGCGGTTGTTGGCCTTCTGACGCTTCTTTGCGCGTTAGTCACCGGCCTTCTGATCTGGACGGCCTACGGCGTCTACTCAGGCCAGAACACGCAGATCCAGTCTCTTGCGTCGAAGGTCATGCAGCTCGATCTTGCACTGTCCGACTATGGTCCCGAGGCCAATCCCGCTCGTGCGCAACTTAGAGATGCTCTGGGGAAGACCATCGATCAGGTCTGGGGCGCGAACGTGAGCGACAGCGAGTTCGCAGCCAACAACTTCGCCGCGGCGATTCAGAACTTGCGGGCCCGGGAAAAGGTTCTGGCGGCTCTCCATCCCTCGACCGATGAACAAAAACAGGCGCTCAGCGCCGCCATGTCAGCGTCCGACGCGCTCAGTCAGGCGCGAATGCAGATGGCCTTCGCGCTTACTGCTCCTGTTTCCTATCCGCTCTTGCTGACCGTCGTCGGATGGGTTGGCTGCCTTTTCTGCGGCTTCGGGCTAACGTCGCGCGGCACTGTCACGTCGGTGATCGCGCTCGCTGTCGGCTCGATCGCCGTCGCAAGCGCGGTCCTCTTGGTTCTGGACCTTTCCAAGCCCTATTCCGGGCTGTTTCGCGCCTCGCCCGCGCCACTCGAACAGGTGCTGGCGGTGATGGGTAAAGAGTGAAGCGGCTGAGGCGGGACAGCGTCACAACACCTTGCCCGGGTTCATCACCCCGTTCGGATCGAGCGCCGCCTTGATCTGGCGCATCACGGCGAGGGAGGTCGGATCCTTCCATCGGGCGAGCAGGCCGCGCTTGAGCTGACCCACGCCATGCTCGGCGGAATACGATCCGCCGAGGCGCGCGACGATTCCGTGCACGATCTCGTTCATCGCGTCCCAGCGATCGAGAAAGGCTTGGCCGTCGGCGTCAACCGGCTGAGACACGTTGAAGTGGATATTGCCGTCGCCGAGGTGGCCAAAGGCGACCACCCGGGCCCCTGGCGCGAACGCTTCGACCGCGGGCGTAGCTTCCCTGATCAACGTCGGCACGAGTCCAACCGCGACGGACACGTCGTGCTTGATCGAAGCCCCTTCTTTGCTCTGCGCCTCCGACAGGCACTCGCGCACGCGCCAGAAGTCCGCGCGCTGCTCAAGCGAGGCGGCAATCGAAGCGTCCTCAATGACGCCCTTCTCGAGCGCCGCCTCGAGCGCGGCAGTGAGGGCTTCGTCGAGCCCGCCCGGCGTCTGGGAGGACGCCTCGATCAGAATGTACCAGTCGTGCGGGCCTTCCAGCGGAGCGCGTGCGCCGCCGTGGCGCAGTCCGATTTCGTATGCGTTGCGCCCGATCAGTTCAAAGCTGGTGATCGCGGCTCCGATGCGGTCGCGGGCGATTCTCAAGAGCTTCAACGCGTCATCGGGGCTTTTGAGGCCAACGAAAGCCGTCGCCTGCGCGCGCGGATTGGGAAAGAGACGAAGCGACACGGCGGTGACGATGCCGAGCGTCCCTTCGGCGCCGATGAAGAGGCTCTTCACGTCGTAACCGGTGTTGTCCTTGCGCAGCTTGCTCAAGGCATTGATGATGCGGCCATCGGCGAGAACCGCCTCGACACCAGTGACAAGATCGCGGGTATTGCCATAGGCGATCACGTTCATGCCGCCGGCGTTGGTCGAGATGTTTCCGCCAATGGTGCAGCTGCCTTCCGACGCCAGCGAAAGGGGAAAGAGCCGATCGGCCGCGAGCGCCGCGGCCTGCGCCTCAGCGAGTGTGACGCCCGCTTCGCAGATCATCACGTCGCCGTCGAGGTCAACCTCACGAATCGCACGCAAGCGCTGGGTCGAGACGATAATCTCATCGCCGCTCAGATCCGGCGTTTGCCCGCCCGCGAGCCCGGTATTGCCGCCCTGCGGCACCATGCCAATCCGCAACTCGTTGCAGAAGATTGCGACGCTCGCGACTTCCTTGGTCGATTCCGGCCGGACGAGCGCGAGGGCTTTCCCACGATAGAGCCCGCGCGGCTCGATTAGCGCGCCGGCGAAGAGAGCGGGGTCGGTCAACAGATGACGCGCGCCGACGATATTCTGCAGGGTGGCGAGAATGGTTTCTCGTTTCGTCGCGTCCACCTAGAGGAGCCTCCGCGCGCGCGCTCTCGTTCTCGGCCGGCGAAAAACGGCCGCGATTTCGACATGGGCAGAAAAGCGAAACTGGTCAAGCGGTGTCACGGATTCAACCTGAAAGCCGCCATCGATGAGAATGCGCGCGTCGCGGGCGAAGGTCGCCGCATTGCATGATACGGAGATGACGAGCGGCAGAGCGGAGGCGGCGAGCGCGCGCGCCTGTTCAATCGCGCCGGCGCGCGGCGGATCGATGAGCGCCGCGTCGAATGCAGCGAGTTCGTCGGCTCGCAGCGGACGGCGAAACAGGTCGCGTCTGATGGCCGTTAGCTTGTGTAGGCCGGGCGTCGTCGCAGCAGCGCGTACGAGCGCGGCAATCGCGGCGGGGTCGGCGTCGGCGGCGAAAACTTCATGTCCGCGGGCCAGCCTCAGCGCGAACGCCCCCGCGCCGCAGAACAGGTCCGCGACACTGTTCGCATCCGCGAGCGCCCGCTCGGCAAACTCCGCGAGCCACGCTTCTCCCGCCCCGGTCGCCTGCAGGAAGGCGCCGGGCGGAAGCGTCGCCAGCGCCTCGCCAAAGGCGACGCGGGGAGGCCGGCGCTCAATCACCGTCTCGCCGTGATTGGAGACGCGCGCGAGATCGAGGGCTTCCGCCGTCCGCGCCAGCTTCTGCGCCTCGTTGCGTCCGAGCGGCCCCGAGCCGCGCAGATCGACGTCGAGCCCGTCGAGCGTGGCGGCGACAGCGATGTCGAGCGGCTTCATCAATCCGCGCAGATTGCGACTGAGAGCCCGCGCAGCCGGAATCGCGCCCACCATTCCGGGGCTGAACAAGGGGCAATTGTCGATGGCGATGATGTCGTGCGACCGCGCGCGCATGAAGCCGACTTCGTCGGGCTGGCCATGGGGGAAGCGGGCGTGAAAGGTCGCGCGGCGCCGCCCCGCGCCATGTGCATCGACCAAGTCCCCGACCTCGGCGGCGACGCCCTCGCGCTCGAGCGCTTCGACCACCAGGCCGCGCTTCCATGCGTGATAGAGCGAAGCTGACATGTGCTGTGCGACGCAACCGCCACAGGTTCCGAACCAGCGACAGATCGGCTCCGTGCGTTCGGGCGCGGTAGTTACTGTCTCGACAAGCTCCGCTCGCTTGCCTTCAGGCCTGACGAGAGTTCGCTCGCCGGGCAGAGCGCCGGGAACGATCGCGCCGTTAACGGCGACGCCATGCCCGTGCGCATCAAGCGCGACGATCGAAACCTCCTCGAGCGGCTCACCCATGGCGCGCGGCGATGAGAAATTCCCGTGCCCCGGCCCCGCCGAGGATCGGCGAGGGGATGAGGCCGAGCACAGCCCAGCCCGCCGCTTCGATAGTGGCGCGCACTGCGGCGCATGCGCGCGTGAGCGCCGCTTCGTTCTTGACCCGCCCTTTGACGAGATTAGCCCGGTCGAGCTCGAACTGCGGCTTGACGAGGCTGACCAGCCACGCCCCGTTCGCTGCGAGTTTCAGCACAGCCGGCAGCACAAGCCGCTGCGAGATAAAGCTCACATCAAGGACGATCGCGGTCGGCGTTTCGCCGAGCATCTGAGCTGTGAGCGCGCGCGCGTCGACGCCTTCGAGCGCGCGGACGCGCGGGTCCGTCGCAAGGCGCGGATCAAGCTGTCCGTGGCCGACATCGACGGCGACGACCTTCGCCGCGCCGCGCGCGAGCAGGACGTCGGTGAAGCCTCCAGTCGAGGCGCCGACGTCAAGGCAGACGAGGCCTGCAGGATCGAGCGCGAAGGCGTCGAGCGCGGCGACAAGCTTGACCCCGCCACGCGACGCCCATGGGTGGGGCGCCGCGGCTTCGATCGGTGCGTCAGCTGCAACCTCATCCGAGGCCTTCCGAAGCGCGACCCCGCCGACGCTGACCAGTCCGGCCGCGATTGCGGCCTGGGCGCGCGCTCGGCTCGAAAAGAAGCCGCGCTCGACGAGAACGATATCCGCGCGCTTGCACATGGGCCTTTAACGAGGGCGGGGGGGCTCATTGTCAATGAAAATCCAGATGCGGACCCGCGCGCATGGGATTGCAGGTCAGCGTCGGCGGAACGAAGATCGGACATGCAGCGTTCCCTGACGGGCTCGCAATCGAGCCGGTCTTCGGACGTTGGCGATGATCCCGATCCCGTACGCGCTCGACGCGATCAATTTCCTCGCCGCCGACGCCTGAAACCTGTTCGGGCCGTTCGTCAACGTGTCTCTGATCACGACCCAGCACTGGAGCCAGACCGACGTCGGACTGGTGACGACGGCGAGCGGCTTGGTCGGCATTGCGCTCCAGACGCCGATCGGCGCCGCAATCGACGTGACGCGCGCCAAGCGCGGCGTCATTGTCCTTACGATGGCGGCGATGACGGCCGCCGGCATCATCATTTTCGCCGCCCCGACCTTCTGGCCGATGGCAATCGCCCTGAGCATCCTGGCGGTTGCGGGCGATGCGTTCGCTCCAGCGGTCTCGGCGCTAACACTTGGTTTGGTCCCGAGAGACAAGCTGGCGCGGCGGCTCGGCCGAAACTCGGCCTTTGATCATGGCGGCAATATCGCGATCGCGCTTCTAGCCGGCGCAGTCGGCTACGCCTTCTCGCAGCGCGCGGTCTTTCTCATGGTTCCCGTGTTCGCGGTCTTGACCTCGGCGGCCGCGCTCGCCATTCCGGCCGACAAGATCAACCACTACCGGGCGAGAGATTTGACTTCCGATGGCGAAGCTAGAGGCGCAGCGGCCGGATATCGCATTTTGTTTCGGACGCGTCCGCTGATGATTTTGGCTCTTTGCGCCATGTTGTTCCACTTCGCCAATGCGCCGCTCCTGCCGCTGGTTGGCCAGAAACTCGCGCTTGAGTTCCCCAAGGAGGCGACCGCAATGATGTCGTTCTGCATGGTCGCCGCGCAGGGCGTGATGCTGCCGATCGCGATCCTGGTCGGTCGCCACGCGGACTCCTGGGGGCGCAGGCCGATCTTTCTCATTGCTTTTGCCGTGCTGCCAATTCGCGCCGCTCTCTATATGCTGTCGGACAATTCATTCTGGCTCATCGGCGTCCAATTGCTCGACGGAGTGGGTGCGGGGATCTATGGGGCGCTGACGCCGCTGGTTATCGCCGACATCATGCGCGGCAGCGGCCGATTCAACCTGGCGCAAGGCGCGGTCGCGACCACGATGGGTATCGGCGCCTCGGTCAGCGCCTTGTTCGCCGGCGAGATGGTCGATCATTTCGGATATTCAGTCTCGTTCCTTAGCCTCGGCGCCGCCGCGGCCATGGCCTTTCTCGTCTTTTTTGGTTTCATGCCGGAAACGCGGGACGAGCAAGCAATCGCCCGAGACAGCGAGTCGCTGGCGCTCGAGCGGGCGGCGGCCGTTGAATGACTCCCGAAAGCGCCGCCGCGCTCACAATCCTTGTTTTAACATACGTCGGCGTCGCGGCGGGCCGCATTCCCGGCCTGCGCCTGGACCGCGCGGGAATCGCTTTCCTCGGCGGCGCGGCGATGATCGCGCTTGGCCCCTTGAGCCTCGAGGAGGCCTTCCGCGCCATCGATTTTGACACGATCGCGCTTTTGCTCGGCATGATGATCGTGGTCGCGCACCTCAAGGTGTCCGGCGCATTCAGGGCGCTCGGCGCACTTGCCATCGACCACGCCCACGCGCCGTTCGTCCTGCTCGTCACTGTGACGATGCTCGCCGGCGTCTTGTCGGCCTTTCTGGTCAATGACGCGATCTGTCTCGTCATGGCGCCGATCGTGCTCCAGGTGGTCCGTTCGCTCGGCCGCAATCCGCTGCCCTATCTGGTCGCGGTCGCGACCGCTTCCAATTGCGGCAGCGTGGCGACGATCACCGGAAACCCGCAGAACATGGTGATCGGAACGCTCTCCCGGATTCCCTATCCGGCTTTCGCCGCCGCTCTTGCGCCCGTCGCCGCCTTGGGCCTCGTCGCCGTCGTCGTCGTGGTGCGCCTTGTCTACGCGCAGGAGTTCGCGTTCAAGGGCGAGCTTAAGCCGCATCTTTTTCGCGGCCATCTGCACACAGGTCAGGTCGTCAAGGCGAGCATCACCTGCATCGCCCTTGCGATCGCCTTCTTTGTCGGCGTTCCCCCGGCCGAGGCCGCCATTCTGGGCGGCGCGTTCCTGCTCCTGACGCGCCAGATCAAGCCTCGCCGCATCTACCGCGAACTCGACGGGCCGCTGCTGATCCTCTTCGCCGGCATGTTCGTCGTCGTTGCTGGCGCGGAAAAGGCGCTGCTGACGCCCGACCGGATTGCGATGGCGAAGGCGCTCGGCCTCGATATGGTCTGGCGCCTGTCGCTGTTCACCGCCGTGCTTTCCAACATCGTGAGCAATGTGCCGGCGGTGTTGGCGCTGAGACCGTTCATTCCGACTTTCCCCGATCCCGAGCGCGCCTGGCTCGTGGTCGCGATGAGCTCCACGCTGGCCGGAAACTTCACCCTGCTCGGATCGGTCGCCAACCTTATCGTCGCCGAGCACGCCCGCGCGGAGGGCATGCCGATCAGCTTCTGGGCCTATTTCAAGGTCGGCGCGCCCCTGACCGTGCTGACCCTCGCCGCGGGAACCTGGTTGCTGACTTGGCGATAGCGGCGGGGATTTCCCCACCTTGCTTCGGGCGATCAACAAATCGGTACCGTCACCTCGGCGTCATGCGCGCTCGCTACCTCGCTTTCTCTTTAGAACCGGAGGAGACCTGCCCATGAGCGTTATCAACTCTCGCCGCTTCGCGCTGACCCTCGGTTGCAGCGCACTTGCTGTTGCTGTTGGTGCGAACGCCGCGCACGCCGGCAATCTCATCCATGGCGACTCGCTGCTCGTTACGACAACGACCTACGAGAACGTCGGCCAAGTCAACGGTCTTGTCGCGGGCGTTACGGCGATTCCAGGCGGCACGGCGGTTTCGAACGGCGACCTCAACACTGTCTGGAATAACTCCTCGGTCGACGGACAGTTCGGCGTCACGTCACCGCTCACGGTCCAGGACCTCAGCGCGACGACCGCCAAGCTCCTCGCCAGCGAAACCCTGCCCACGAACCAGATTGTCACCAGCTTCAGCTCGAAGTCGGAGCTCGGTCTCAGCATCACCCGCACGTCAAAGGGCGCGGTCGCGACCTTCATGGGCTATGCGCCGGGCGGCGCGGGTTATCCGCCCATCGCCGCCGGCATGCTCGACGTGTCGAACGCCGACAGCACCTCCTTTGTCGACCCGACTAATGCGGCCTCGCAATTCTACAAGTCGAAGTTCACGGACTATGCGTTCAATCGGTCGGTCGTCGCGGTCAATGCCAACGGCAGCTTCACGGTCACCCCGACTCTCGCCTACGGCGGCGACAACAGCCGGGCCGCCGTGCTGGCGCCGAATGGCCTCTACTATACGGTCGGCAATTCCAACAGCGGCACGACCACGGCGCCGCAGCTCACCACCACGACCGGGCTCGAGGTGGTGACGCCGGGCTCGACAGCGAATTCAAAGATGATTGATCCGACGTTCAACACCTTTCCGACATACCAAAACTTTTCCAAGGATAAGGCGGGCAAGACCAACAACTACCGCGGGATTACCTATTACGACGGCAATCTCTACTTCACTAAAGGCAGCGGCAGCAACGGCATCGACACGGTCTACACGGTCAGCAATCCTAACGGCGAACTCCCGACCTCAGCGACCGCGGACAGCGCGACCATCTCAATCCTGCCGGGCTTCCCGACCGACTCCGCAAAGCAGACGGGGGCCAACTTCACCCCGTTCGGACTGTTCTTCGCCGGCCCGACAACGCTCTATGTCGCGGATGAAGGCACCGGGAACGCCACAGACGCGGCGACGAACGCCGGCCTCGAAAAATGGACGCTTTCGAACGGGAAGTGGTCGCTCGACTATACGTTGCAGGCGGGCCTGATTGGCAACACCTATAATGTTCCAGGCTGGAATTTCGGGGAAACCACGATAGGCTTGCGCAACCTCACGGGCGAGGTCAACGCAGACGGGACGGTGACCCTCTGGGCGACTACCGCGACGACCAGTGGATCGGGCGACAACGGCGCCGACCCCAACGAGATCGTGAAGATCACCGACGTTCTGGGCGACACCGCGCTGCCGGGGAGCGAATCATTCTCGGTATTTGACGGCCCCGTGGCCGGACTTCGTTATGGTGGCGTCGCCTTCGCCGCTGTGCCCGAGCCCGCGACATGGACGATGTTGCTGCTCGGCTTCGCCGGCCTCGGCTTCATGGGCTATCGCAAGCGGTCGGCTCTCTCCCTCGGCTGATCGGCCGACGCTCGGCGCACGAGATCGCCTCGCCCCGCGGGACCCGGTGGCTAACTTGGCGGTAAGCGTGATCCTTCCCCCTCTGGGGGAAGGTGGCGCGAAGCGCCGGATGAGGGGTTTGCGCGCCTGACGCTCACCCCAACCCCTCTCCGAATGGGAGAGGGGAAGTGCTCACACCTCGGAATTGTGGGTGAAATAGTCCGGCGGGTTCGGACCCCACACGTAGAACGAATCCTCGGGCGCGTGGTCGCCGCTCTTCCAGTCGCAATCGGCGGGCACAAAATCGATGCCGGCCGAATATTCGCTGAAGCTACCCCACGGGTCGGCGACATAGTGGAAAAAGTTGGAGCCCAGGACGTGCCGTCCGAGACCCCATCCCCGCGCGTAGCCCTTGTCCAGCATATGCATGGCACCGCGGCCGATGTCGTCGACGGAGCCCACGTCCCAGCTCAGATGATGCAGTCCCGGCGCGCTCGATGTGACGAAGGCGATCATATGATGATCGCTGCCATGAATCCCGTGCAGGAAGGCGATGCCGTCGCCGGACCGGTCGGAGAGGCGCAGGCCCAGGGTGCGCGTATAGAATTGAACAGCCTTCTCGACGTCGCGGGTGAAGAGGAGGACATGCGCCAGGCGCCGCGGCATGACGCGCGCAACGTCGCGCCGGAAAGGCGCGCCGCGCACGCTCGGACCGACGGGAACTTCCGAGAACTCAGACTTCTCGTTGGGCGAGGATTTCGCCGCGACCTTGATTTCGACCAGGTTCCCGTCGTGATCGTGAAACCATAGGCCGTTCGTTTCGACGCCTGGCGGCGGATCAAGCCGCTTGACGCCGAGCGCCTGGAGTCGCTCCGCGAAGCGGTCGAAATCGTCATCAAACACGCCGAACGAGAGATGTCCGAGCTTTTTGCGCGGGCCCTCGGCGAGGGTGACCCAGACATGCGGATTGCTGGGCGTCTTCATGGCCAGGAGATCGCCGTCCTCATCGATCTCAAGTCCGAACTCGCCGTAAAAATTTTTGGCGACCGAGAGATCGGGAACAGCGAAATGAAACCGGTCGACCGAATGAACGCCGAGTTCACCGGGACGTCTGGTCGGCTTGATGGCGCTGCGAATAGCGGTCATGGCGCTTCCTCTCGTTCCCTTGTCGGCTGCGGGCGGGTGACTGGTCGCTCGACGGGCGCTCGGGCCGAACGCTACCTCAGGATGAGCCTGGCGGCCAAGGTCAGCGCGCGCGCGCGTTGCCTCCCGGCGATTGATTGGGCGCCGGGTCGAACGGCGCCGCAGTGTCGGGATCCGGCGCTGGGGCCGCAACAACAGCCGCCGGCTTGGCTTTTTTCTTCTTCGCCGGTTGCGGCGGCGGAGCCGGTTGTTCCGGGGAGGTGGCATCGGTCCCGATGTCGGTCGGCGGACTTTCGTCCGGGTTCGCCGCCGAGGCCTCGGCCGCCGGGGCATCGTGAATCACTACCGTGCCACCTTTGCAGGCCGTCAGCCAAATATCGAAAATCGGATGCTCGACGCCGTGCAGGCCCGGACTGTCGGCGAACATCCATCCCGAGAAGATGCGCTTGATCTGCTTCAGCTCATCGATTTCGTCGACCTGGGCGAAGGCGTCGGTCTGCGGCGCATCGGTCGGCGGACGAGAATAGCAGATGCGCGGCGTGATCTGCAGCGCGCCGAACTGCACTGTCTCGTTGATCGCCACCTCGAATGAAATGATGCGGCCGGTGATCTTGTCGAGGCCGTTGAAAACGGCGGTCGGATTGCTGATCTTGTCGGCGAGCGCCTCGTCGGGCGCAGTCAGCGCCGAAACCGCGGCCAGCGCCGCGCCAGCAAGCGTCGTCCTCATCCCCGCGATTGCGGGACGAGCGCGGCGTCGGATCGCGTGCGCCAAGCGGAAGAGGTCCATGACGGGCGCTTTGCTGCTCAACGGCGGCGGAATGAAGGCGGTTCGGCTCAGGGACCGGGGCTCCAGGCCTCGTAATCGCCCCCGGTGGGCTGGCGTGGGCCAGGCTTGAGCAATGAGCCGTCGGGCCGAATCGCGGCCGGCGTTCCAGTCGGGTTTCCCATATGCGGCTTTTCCCAAGGGTGGGGCTTGTAGTCTTCGTCGGTTGGGGCCACGTCGACTGTATGATGTAGCCAGCCGTTCCAGCCCGGCGGGGTCATCGAGGCCTCGGACACGCCATTATAGATCACCCACCGCCGCTCGAAGCCGAGCGCCGGATCGATGCCCGGTTTCCGGTAGTAGGTATTGCCGAACTCGTCATGTCCCACCAACTCGCCAAAGCGGCGGGTGTAGAATCGCGTGTTGAAGTTCGCGCCGTTCCACCAAGTGAAATAGTGCAGCAAAAATTGCTTGATGTGGTCCAGCATCCGTGGAGCGCCGTTTTTCGCCGAGAAATAAGCGCAAGCCTTGCGCATGCCGGACTATGGCGAGGCGGGCTCAGCGAGGCAAGCTGAAGTTTTTCGTCGATGGCGCTCAAAAACTGGCTTGCAGGCTCGCCCCGACTCGTTGGATGCTGCTCGTCCGCGCCGACGTTACCCCCTGGTTATCCACGTTATCCACAATATCTGGTGTCGAGGTTCAGCTATCTATACAAGGTGTTGACGCGGCCGTCATAGAGTTGTAATGTTCGATTGTTCCTGGATCGCGTGGGGATCAAGCGTCGGGGACAACGGTTTTAGAGCCTGTCAGGATGCGCGAGGGGCGCAAACTGAGCAGGGCGCGGTCTATAAAGTTTGAGGCGGGTGAAGGGCGGGCGGCGTCCGGCCAGCGAATGGCGGCTTGCGCGTTCAGCGAGCTCATGGGCAGCGGCCATGTTCGGTAATGCGAGAACAATGCGGCGGAGCAGGCTGCAAGAATGGGGTCGAAGGCGATGCGCATCGAACGGCACTACACCCAACCGGGCGTTTCGCCCTATGACCTCGTCGCCTTCGCGACCACCAAGAGCGAAATTCGCAATCCCGACGGTTCGGTCGTGTTTTCGCTTGAGGGCGTCGAAGTCCCCGCCGCCTGGAGCCAGGTCGCGGCCGATGTGCTGGCGCAGAAGTATTTCCGTAAAGCTGGCATCCCCGCGCGGGTGAAGCGCATCGAGGAGGAGAGTGTTCCCTCTTTCCTGTGGCGCTCGGTCGCCGACGAGACGGCGCTGAGCTCGCTGCCCAAGGAAGAGCGCATGGGCTCGGAGACGTCGGCGAAGCAGGTGTTCGACCGTCTCGCCGGCGCCTGGGCTTATTGGGGATGGAAGGCCGGGTATTTCGACGGCGAAGAGGACGCACGCGCCTATTACGACGAGATGCGCTTCATGCTCGCGCGCCAGATGGCCGCGCCCAATTCGCCGCAATGGTTCAACACCGGCCTCCATTGGGCCTATGGCGTCGATGGGCCAAGCCAGGGCCATTATTACGTCGACTTCGAAACGGCTAAGCTCGTCAAGTCGAAGTCGGCCTACGAGCATCCGCAGCCGCACGCCTGCTTCATCCAGTCGGTCGCCGACGATCTCGTCAACGAGGGCGGGATCATGGACCTCTGGGTGCGCGAGGCGCGCCTGTTCAAATATGGCTCCGGCACCGG
>DASXXT010000424.1:0-13438 GCA_036502965.1 Roseiarcus sp.
AGCTGGCTCATCAGGCGATGGATCTCGGCCTTGGCGCCGACGTCGATGCCCCGGGTCGGCTCATCGAGGATCAAGAGCTTGGGGTTGTTGGCGAGCCACTTGCCGAGCACGATCTTTTGTTGATTGCCGCCGGAAAGCCGAGCAGCAGTCTCGTCGACCGAACTTGTCTTGACGCTGAATCGCGCGACGCCCTGCTGCGCCATCCGCCGCTCCGCAGCGCGGTCGATAAATCCAGCGCGAGACAGAGACCCAAGCGCCGCGAGCGAAAAATTGTGCAGGACGCTCATCTCCCTGACCAGGCCCTGCGTGCCGCGATCTTCAGGCACGTAGGCGACGCCTTTTGCGCGCGCGCTTTCGGGCGAGACGATCCGCACGCTTTCGCCGTTGAGCCGAATCTCGCCCGACTCACTCGGCGTTATGCCAAACAGCGTCTGCGCGAGTTCACTGCGGCCCGAACCCACGAGCCCCGCAAGGCCGACGATCTCGCCCGACCTCACGGTAAGGCTGACGCCCTTGGTGAGCGGCCGGCGCACGAGATCGCGCGCTTCGAGGACCGGCGCGCCGATTGGCGCCGTGGTCTTCGGAAAGAGACTCTCGATCCGCCGCCCGACCATCATCTGCACCAGTTCAGCGACGTTCGTGTCGGCGACGTCGCGCGAACCGACATAGGCGCCGTCGCGTAACACAGTGACCCGATCGGCGATCGCAAAAATCTCGTCGAGACGGTGACTGATATAGACGATGCCGACGCCGCGCCGCTTAAGGCGGCGGACGACGTCAAACAAACGCGTCACATCGCTTTCCGTCAGCGCCGCAGTCGGCTCGTCCATGATGAGGATGCGGGCGTCGTGCGAGAGCGCGCGCAAAATTTCAACGCGCTGGCGATTGCCGACAGTCAGCGCGCCCACAATCTGATCTGGAACAAGGTCGTTGATTTCGAGCGAATCGAGCAGCCGCTCGGCTTCCGCCCGCATCGCCCGCCAGTCAACGCGACCTGCGCCGGCCAGCGGAGCGTGACCGAGAAAGATATTTTCGGCGACGCTAAGCTCCGGAAACAGCAGCAGCTCTTGATAGATCGTCGCCACGCCCGCGCGGCGCGCGTCATCGGGCGTGGAAAAATGCACTTGTGTCCCGTTTACGAGAATGGAGCCGAGGTCGGGTTGATAAACTCCGGACACGATCTTGATAAGGGTCGATTTGCCGGCGCCGTTCTCTCCGAGCAGCGCATGGACCTCGCCAGGGCGCACGTCGAACGATACGCCTGAGAGCGCGCGCACGCCGGGAAAGCTCTTCTCGATACTGCGCACCTCGAGCAGCGGAGCGGCTCGGCCGGGCGGAAGATTGATTTCCGGCGCCGCGCTCACGCCGCCTCCGTAACGCTCGTCTCGGGATCGACAACGATCGTCTGCACGGCGGCGCCGCGCAGCACGGCGAGCGCTTCCGGCGGCGCAGCCCGGTCAGTTATGAGCGCATGAACGCGCGTGAGGGGACAGCGGAGGACTTCGACGCGCTGTCGCTCGCGCATAACCTTGTCGTTCCCCCGATACTGGTCGTTGCGGCTTTCACCTGCCACGCGCCTATAGGGCTGTCAATCGAGCTCGATCAAACTCGCTCATCGAAGCTGGGCAAATCGCGCAGAAGCGTTGACGCTCTTCGATCATTTGCCTATTGAGGAATGAAGATCGCACAGTGTTAGAGGAACGGCCCATGAGCGGCGATCAAGTTCGTTTTGACGCCCCGCTGCCGGATCTCTGGGACGATGAGCACGCGGCTTCCCTCGACGATCCGGGTCTCTTGCTCTACCGGTCGAACCTGCTTGGCAGCGATCTGCGCATCACCAACTTCGGCGGCGGCAACACATCCGCGAAGCTGACGGCGACCGATCCGCTGAACGGCGCGCCGACCCAAGTCCTTTGGGTCAAGGGCTCCGGCGGCGACATCGGCTCGATGAAGCTTGACGGTTTCTCGACGCTCTATCTCGACAAGCTCCTCAGCCTCAAGTCGATCTATCGCGGCCTCGAGCACGAGGACGAGATGGTCGCGCTGTATAATCATTGCACCTTCAACCTCAATCCGCGCGCAACCTCGATCGACACAACGCTGCACGGCTTCGTTCCGCACACGCATGTCGACCACGTTCACGCGGACGCGGTGATTGCGATCGCGGCGAGCGAAAACGCCGAAGCGCTCACGCGCGAGATTTATGCGGGGGAGCTGGGCTTTTTGCCGTGGCAGCGGCCGGGTTTTGACCTCGGGCTCAGGCTCGGCGCGATGGCTGAGGCCAATCCGAGCTTGAAGGGCGTGGTGCTCGGGGGTCATGGGCTGTTCACCTGGGGTCCGACCTCGAAGGAATGCTATCGAATCACGTTGGAGATGATCAACAAGGCCGCCCAATGGCTTGGCGCAAAGGCGCAGGGAGCAGCCTTCGGCGGGTCGCGCGTCGAAGCCCTATCGCGGGCGGACCGGCGCGACGCTGCGGCAAAGCTCCTGCCCGCCATTCGCAAGCATATTTCCGCGAGCGAGCGCAAGAAGATTGGCCACTTCACCGACGCGCCGGCGGTGTTGGAGTTCGTCAATTCTCGCGATCTCAAGCCCCTTGCTGCGCTTGGGACGTCGTGCCCCGATCACTTCCTGCGCACCAAGATCCGCCCGCTTGTGCTGCCCTACGACCCGACGGCGCGCAACCTCGACGCGGTGATCGCGTCGCTCGACAAGGAGCTCGCCGATTATCGCGCCGATTACACGGCCTATTATCACCGCTGCAAGCGGTCGGACTCGCCGGCGATGCGTGATCCCAACGCGGTCATCTATCTCGTCCCCGGCGTCGGCATGCTGTCCTTCGCCAAGGACAAATCAACGGCTCGCATCGCCGCGGAGTTCTACGCCAACGCGATCAATGTGATGCGTGGCGCGTCGAGTGTCAGCCGCTATGTGGGGCTCTCAGAGCAGGAAGCGTTCAACATCGAATATTGGTTGCTGGAAGAGGCCAAGCTCCAGCGCATGCCGAAGCCGAAATCGCTCGCCGGGCGCGTCGCGCTGGTGACCGGCGGCGCGGGCGGAATCGGGCAAGCGATCGCGGCTCGTCTCATGGGTGAAGGCGCCTGCGTCGTGCTCGCCGACATCGACGCCCAAAGCCTGGACGCGGCCGTCGCCGACTTCGGCAAGCGTTTCGGCAATGATGTGGTCAGGGGCGTTCACGTCGATGTGACGAACGAGAGCAAGGTCGATGCCGCGTTTCACGAAACGGTCCTCGCCTTTGGCGGGCTGGACATCCTCGTCGCCAACGCCGGCATCGCCTCCGCCGCGCCGTTCGAGGACACCTCGCTCGAGCTTTGGAACCGCAACATTTCGATCCTCGCAACCGGATATTTTCTGTCCGCGCGGGCAGGCTACCGAATCATGAAGGAGCAGGGCCTCGGCGGCAGCATCGTCTTCATCGCCTCGAAGAACGCGCTCGCCGCGTCGCCCGGCGCCTCGGCCTATTGCGCGGCCAAGGCGGCGGAAGTCCACCTCGCGCGCTGCCTGGCGCTCGAAGGCGCGCCGTTCGGCATTCGCGCCAATACGGTCAATCCCGATGCGGTGCTGCGCGGCTCGAAGATCTGGCAGGGGGAATGGCGGGCGCAACGGGCGGCCTCAAACAAGGTCAGCGAGGCTGAGCTCGAAGAGGTCTACCGCCAGCGATCGTTGTTGAAGCTGTCCGTGTATCCTGAGGACGTCGCCGAAGCGGTCTATTATTTCGCTTCCGATCTGTCCTCCAAGAGCACCGGCAATATCCTCAACGTCGACGCGGGCAACGCGGTCAGTTTCGCGCGTTGAGGCGAGGCGTTGTTCCTTGCCTGTCAGCTAGCCTGAGGCGATCTTTTCTGCCCCGACTGAGAGGAGCATGACATGATTTAAGGTCCGCGCTCCCGCCTGCGCGGGCGCGCGGACTTAAAGCACACGAACCCCTGCTATTCCGCGGGCGTGGCCGACGGAAGCACGTCGGCGGGGATCGTGACTGGGTCCGCTTGCCGGCGGAAGCGCCGCCAAGCCATGCGGATGTCGCGGAATAACCTCACCCAGGCATTCGGCTCGGCGAAGTGTGACGCGAACTCCCGGTTCGTCTCCAGAGGCTGCCAATAGTTCTGCCTCCAGGTCTTGAACATCGAATGGAGTTCGTCCGCCTGCTCGGGTTTTACTGAGAGAGCCGCGCAGCCACAAAGCGCGTCGATCGTCACCCGCCCCTTCCGGTCGAACTGAAAGCGATGGCGGCTTGGAACATGGTTGAGCCAGCCATGAGCGTATTCGAAATCGGAAGGCTGGAACCGAAGCGCGGTAATCATTGGCGCGACGTCCAGATAGCGAAGCGACTGGCCCGGCGTTAGTGCGTATTCCACGTTTGGCATCGTAGTCTCCCTAACCAAGGAGCCCCATAGCCCTCAACGTTTCGGCCCGTGGCGCGTTCCGCGCCGCGAACCGGCATCGACGCTTTTTTCTTGGGCGCGAACCGCGATGCGAGATGCAGAGCACGGCAAGGACGGCGCGCGCCGATTGCGCTAGCGTTCAGTCTACCGCCGTTTGCGGCTTGGCCGCAATCCACTCCTTAACCTCGCCGCGCTCCGCCGCCGATCACGATATCGCGCGCCGAGCTCTGGGTCGCCGGCTAGATTTCTGTCTTTGGGAAGAGAGCTTTTTCGCCGAGACGCCATCCTCCCCGCAGGCCGCAGGGCCCTGATAAGAGGTAGCTTGAAATCGACGGATACCTGACTAAAGTCAGAGAAATGGATGAGGGCCAACTGCAACACGTTCGCCGCTTCAATCGCTTCGTGACCCAGCGGGTCGGCGCGCTCGAGGTCGATTACCTGCGACGGGGCCGCCCGCTGGCTCATTTTCGAGATTAGCACCGATGGCGTTGACGTCCGTGACCTCCGCAGCAAGCTCGGGCTCGATTCGGGCTATCTCAGCCGCCTGCTGCAATCCCTGAAGACGCAAGGGTTGATCGCCGTGGCGAAAGGGGATGGGGACGGTCGCCGCCGCCGTGTGAGCTTGACGCGCAAAGGAGGCGCCGAACGCGCGGCCTATGACAGGCTCTCGGACAATCTCGCGGCATCGATGCTGGCGCCCCTTGACGCCTTCGAGCAGAGTCGCTTGCTGGCGGCGATGGGCGAAGTAGAACGGCTGATCCATATCGCCCAGGTGGAGGTCGCCGCGGAAGCGCCCGACAGCTCCGACGCGCGCCAGTGCCTGGAGGCGTACTTCCGCGAGCTCGCGGCGCGTTTCGAAGGGGGCTTTGACGCCGCTGCCGATGACTCCGCCCCCGTCGAGGACATGACGCCTCCGTCGGGTCTGTTTGTGATCGCCCGGCTCGACGGCGACGCCATTGGATGCGGCGGCTTCAAGGGCATCGACAAGGCGACAGGAGAAATCAAGCGGGTTTGGACCGCGCCATCCGCCCGCGGCATGGGCGTTGCGCGGCGGGTGCTTCGAGCGCTCGAAGCTGCAGCTCGGGGGAGCGGGCTTAAGACGCTGCGGCTGGACACCAACCGGGCGCTGACCGAAGCCCACGCGCTTTACCGGAGCGAGGGTTACCGGGAAATCGCCCGGTTCAGCGACAACCCATACGCCCATCATTGGTTCGAGAAGCGGCTATAGCCCGCATTCGCCGGATGATCCATCGACAGCCCGCCATGGATTTGGCTTGCCGAAATTGTAGGAAGGGCGCAGATTATTCTTCCAACCGGCGGCCATTTGGCGAACGTCGGTTGAGGCGCTGAAGAGTGATCTGGATCACAGCGCGACTGCTATATTACTGCTATAGCGGTCTTGCGTAGCTCTGTTCGTCGTGCCTCGCGCCGCCATTTATCCCCAATCACGCCGGAGGCCGAATGATCCAAGCGGAATGGGAAAACGGCACTTTCGGTCTGGGAGGGCACCTGATGACATCAAAGAACCTCTCCAGACCAATCGAGATGACAGAGAACCGTCATTCCTCTACTTTTCATTTAATAATAATGCTGTTCTTTGCTGTATTCCTCTTGTTTTTTGCGGACGTTAAGCCTGCTCTTGCGGGAGAAGTCAGACTTCCATTGCCAATATGGCTTCTTATAGAAGGATGGAGGGTGGGGGCGTTTGCAGTTATTCAATTTTGGGGTTTTCTAGGGTTTGTCGTATTCGTGCCGCTCAAAAGAATAATTCTTGGTGTAGTATTAACACTTGGTGGCGCGTTTCTTCCAGATATTCCGATGGGAAAAAACAAACCCGGAACTGGTTCAGGTAAAGTTGGTAAAATAGAATTTAAAAGTGCTCCGCGATACGCTGTCTTAGTAGTAGGGATATTGATTGTGTCTTCTTCACTTTGGGATGGTATTTCAGAATTCTCCAAGTGAACCGAACGTTTGTGATCACCTTTATCTAGGTCTAGGTTCAGGCTGCAGTCGGCTGGTCGCCGCGGTGCGAGCTGATGAATCTCGATTTAGACCGAGTCGCGGCAACGGCTCCTCAGCCGGTGCGTCGGTCTCATCACCCCGGCGTTATCCCCGCCAGCACGGTTTATTGATTTCCGCCCAGCGTTCGGCCGAAGTGACGCCAATGTCGTGGAGCTCCGCCTCCGACATTCGCGCCAGCTCGCCTCGTTCCCGCTCGCGCCTACGCCACAACTGCAACGCGCCTCGCCAGCGGGCGAAACTTGGCGACGGTGGCCCGACCGCAATATGCGGCAATGCGATCCGCAGCATGTTCGTTCTCCTGAGCGATTGACGCCCATAAGGCGAACCCCGGCGGCTCTGGTTCCGCGACGCTAACGAGCCGCGCGGGCTCGGCTTTTCCCTTTCTTGATAAGTCCGCGACGACTCTCCGTCAAACGACCTCTCGGTATCGATCGCATGCGACCTAGGAATGCGATCCCACGCACTCGGCCGCGCAATCCTGGTATTCTCCTTGACAGCGGGCGGGCCTCTGAAGGAAGACTGGGCTCGATCGCATGAGGAAAGCACATGCGGAATTTCCCTGTTCGACTGCCTTCGCTTGACCTCGTTCGGGGGTTCGTCGCCGTTGGCCGGCGTATGAGCATAACACTCGCCGCCGAGGATCTTTTCCTGACCCAATCTGCGGTCAGTCGTCAGATCATCGCGCTCGAGGAGGCGCTTGGGGTCAGGCTGCTCAACCGCGGCTACCGCGCGATCAGCTTTACCGCCGAGGGCGAACTTTTCTTTCGCATCGCCGACAGCGCCCTTCAGCAGCTTCAGGACGGCGTCAACGCGCTCGCGTCCGGGCGCGATCGCCAGCCGGTGACCATCACCGCCAGCATCGGCGTCACCGGACTGTGGATCATGCCTCGCCTTGGCGGTTTTCAGCAGCGCCATCCCGACATCGACGTGCGCGTGGCGGCGAGCAACAAAGTGATGGATCTGCGAACCCAAGGCGCGGATATCGCCATTCGCTATTGCGCCGCTGCGAACGCGCCGCCGGGATCGCTCCGTCTCTTCGGCGAAGCGGTCGCGCCCGTCGCCCATCCTTCGCTCGGCGTCAGCCGACTCGACGCCGACTCCCTCGCGAGACAGGTCCTCATCGAATACGACGACTCGAATCGCCCCTGGCTGCAATGGGGAGACCGGCTTCATTCCATGGGTCTGAGCGCCATCAAGCCGAAGGGCGTGCTGCGCTACAATCAGTACGATCAGGCGATCCGGGCGGCGCTCGAGGGCCAGGGAATCGCGCTCGGCCGCATCGCCCTCATTGAGCCGTTGCTGTCCACGGGGCGGCTCGTCGCGGTCGGCGGCGCGGACTCCGATCACGCGCGCGGATACGCATATTGGTTGGTTCAAGCGGACTCAACGCCCCGCGACGACGTTCAGGTCGTGCTCGATTGGATCAAAGCGGAAGCGCAGGGCGTCGAATTGCGGCTTGAGGACGAGCCGAAGAGCGTCCTTTCTGCGGTCGAACCGGCGTCGAAGTGACCCGCGCGGCGGGCTGGCTAGAGTTATCGAGCCCTATTCGACGTCGCTCTTCGCCGCCCGTTCATATTTGCGGGCTGCCGTGAGGACGGCGATCGCGGCGGCGGCAAGCGGTCCAGTTGGTGGTTCGGTCACGATGCCCGCTCCGTCGGGTGGGCCGACGAGAAGCGCCTGAAGCCAATTGCCAATCGCCGGGTCAGGCAGAGGGGCGCCGGTCTGCGCGGCGAGACGAGCGGCCGAGAGTTGGGCCACAAGGCTGTAAGCCCTAATGAGAAGCTCCGCCATTTCGTCAAGACCCTTGCGAGCTGTCAGGGGTTCGATGGCCATCCGACCAGCGGAATCGGAAAGCGCGGCGATCGCCTCGATCACGTTCTTCCGCGCCAGCCGGTAGTCATGTTCGCTGACGTCACTCCGCAGCGCGGCGGAAGCGAAGGCGGCAAGCTGGGCCTGAAGGCGCCTCGCCAGCTGCGGCGCCTCGAGAAATTCCCAGCGCGGCCAGAAATAGTTGAAGAGATGCGCGATCGCCGCGCCGACCAGAGTATCTGCGAGGCGCATCAGGATGGGCGCCGAAACCCACGGCTGGACCAGGTGCAGCGACACCAGGGCCATCACGGAAGCGCCGACCGACGCGATGCGGTAGTTGAGCCGCGCAAAGCTGTGGATGACGGCGACCGCCACGCCTTGAACCGCAACCAGCGCGCCAGCCGGCAAGTAGGCGACGGAGCCTGCAGCCACCACGCACCCGAAAAGCGTGCCGATGACGCGGTCGTCGCGGCGCTGCCGGGTGAGGCCGTAGCCCGCCCGCATCACCACGGCGATCGTCAGCACGACCCAGTTGCCATGCCGCTCGTCGCCGAGCGATTGGGCCACCAGCGCGCCGGCCATCATCGCCAGCGCCAAGCGCACCGCGAATCGCAGCACCGGCGATTCGGGGCTGAGATGCGGGATCAGGCCGCTCGGCGCGTAGCTGCGTTTTGGGATGAATGCGGCAGGGTTGACGTCGCCGATCGCGGCCCGCGCCGTCGCGTCGTTCGACAGGGACCGCTCAAGGCGCCGGACGTGGCCGAGCGACCGAACGAGCCGCCAGATCGCAGCGTCAAGCGCCGCGCGCGCTTTCGGATCCATCGCCTCGGCTTCGACCCGCGCCGCCTCACGGGTGAGCGCGTCGATTGCGAGCTGGTGGTCGGGCGGGAGAGTGGGATGGCCGGTGCTCAGGAGCTCCAGGCTCAAGTGCTCGAGATCAAGCGAGCCGACACGCAGGGCGTCGCCGATTCGCGCCAGCACCGTCGCCGCCGCGGGCGACTGCCGGATGAGTTCGACGTCACACTGAGCGGCGACCAACGCATCGAGCGCGTCCAGCAGAATGCCGATCGACGCCGACAGCCGCATGCGCTCTCCCATTGTCCCTGGCCGTTCAAGCAAAAGCGCGCGCGCCGACTGCAATTGCTCCGCCAGCGCCGACTGTTGGCGGATGGTTACGCCGTAGGCCGCCGCCAGATCCTGGTCGGGATCAAATATGCCTGCGACCGCGCGCACGTAGACGGAGAATTCGCGGATCGTCTCGCTCGCGACCATCCGGCGGGCGCTGGCGTCGGTGAAAACCGTCGCCAAGAGTGCAATGGCGATATAGGCGAGGCCGCCGACGGCGAACAGCATCTCAATTCGAACCGCGGCCGGGAAAGTCTCGCGCGGAAACCCCAGGATGAAGACCATCGGGATGACCGCCTGCATGCCGACCGCCACCGCCCATCGGCCGAGCCCGGTGACGAGACCGCCGACAAAGCTGATGACGCCGATCATGAGGAGCGCGGCGACCGGCGAGGGGAGCGCGAGCTGGATTGCGACAGTGGAAAGAAGCGCCAGCGCGAAGCCGAAGGCCAGCGTCCGCCCCTTTTCGCGCCAGGGCGCCGGAAGATCGGAGATGCTGGCCGATATTGCGCCAAGCGTCGCTGGCTGGCCGGCGGCGAAGCCGAAAATCGCCGAAGCCACGAGTGCGACCGCGATCACCCCGAGGCCGACGCTCGCCCCGTTGATAATGTGCTGGCCGACAAGAAGCCGCAGCAGATTGGGAGGGCGCGGCCAGCGAGGCATTAGGCCCAGTCGCGTTCTAGGCGGCCGACTCGCTCTGTTTCAATGAATCGATCGCGCGCGCCGCGATCGCATTCAAGCCGGAATGGCCTTGATCGGCGAAGGCGATGATCTCGCGAATCATCTTTGGCGTCCAGTACATGCGTAGATGCGAGGCGGCGCTCTCGGTCGCTTCCCGCTTGGGCATAGCGGCGTAGAAATCGCCGATCTGATTGGCCATCCGCACGAGTTTGTCGAGTTTGCCGGTGGTCAAGCCGCCAACCCCCCGCTCGCGTCGTTCTTCCCGCCATCGAAGCACAGCGCCTGGTCGGAGCGCGCGACAGCAATCAGGCGAACGCCGAAACGCTGAGCGCGATCGAGCGCAAGTGAGGTCGGCGCCGAAACGGAGACCAGCGTCCCCGCGCCAAAGATCGCCGCCTTGGCCACCATTTCGAATGAACAGCGGCTGGTGATGACAAAGAAACCGCTGTCCGGCGCGATCGCCCCGCGAGCAAGCGCCCCGATTGTCTTGTCGAGCGCATTGTGCCGTCCCACGTCCTCACGCGACACGACAATGGTCCCGTCTCGTCCGCACCACGCCGCGGCGTGGACGGCGCGGGTAGCCTGATTGAGGGGCTGCCGCGCCTCGAGTTCGCTAAGCGCCGCGCGGATCGCGTCAGGGGCGACCGCAGCCTGCGGTTGGAGCGGCGGACGGGGCGACGGCATCTGGGAAAAATCCTCGATGCCGCACAGGCCACAGCCGGTGCGTCCACTCATCGCCCGGCCGCGTGCGAGGTGGGCCTGCAACCGTGCGCCGGAAAGGGCGATCTTGAGCTTCCAGCCTTCCTCGACCGATTCGACCTCAACGCTGCGGATATCGTCGAGGCTATCGGCGATCTGCTCAGTCAGTGCAAAGCCGCAAGCGAAATCTTCGAGATCCCTCGGCGTCGCCATCATGACGGCAAAGGGCGCGCCGCCTATGACGATCTGAACCGGCGCTTCGACTGCGATCGCCCGCGTGAGCTCCGGCCCGCTCGCGCCCGAATCGTAGGAAAAGGCGCGGACTGGAACTTCGATCGAGCCAGGATCCTCACTCGGCCGCATCGGCCAAGGCTTTCCCGATCCGGCGCAGCGAGACCCCCTCTTCGCGATCGCGCAGCTGCCAGTCGGAGAAATGGTTGGTTCGCCGCACCTGCACGGCCGTCACCTTGTATTCAGGGCAGTTGGTCGCCCAATCGGAGTAGTCGGTGGTGACGACGTTAGCTCCGGTCACCGCATGGTGGAAGGTCGTATAGACGACGCCCGGCTGCACGCGCTCGGTGATCTTCGCGTGCAACGAAATCTCGCCGGTGCGGCTCGCCAGCGCCACCAGATCGCCGTCGCGCACCCCGCGCTGTTCCGCGTCGAAGGGATGAATTTCGAGGACATCCTCGCTATGCCAGACCGCGCTCGCCGTGCGCGCCGTCTGAGCGCCGACATTGTATTGCGACAAGATGCGGCCGGTCGTCAGCAGAAGCGGGAAACGCGGTCCGACGCGCTCCTCGGTGGCTACAAATTCAGTCAGCATGAACTGGCCCTTGCCGCGCACGAAGTGGTCGACGTGCATGACCGGAGTGCCCGTCGGCGCCGCGTCGTTGCACGGCCACTGGATCGAACCGAGTTCGTCCAGGCGAGCATAGGACACGCCCTTGAAGGTGGGCGTCGTGGCCGCGATCTCGTCCATGATCTCGCTGGGATGGCTGTATTGCATGGGCGCGCCGACCGCGTTGGCGAGGGCCATTGTGGCCTCCCAGTCGGCCATGCCGGCAAGAGGAGGTACCGCCTGGCGCACGCGGCTGATGCGGCGCTCGGCGTTGGTGAACGTGCCGTCTTTTTCCAGAAACGACGCGCCCGGCAGAAACACATGGGCGTAGCGCGCAGTCTCGTTGAGGAAGAGATCCTGCACGACGACGCATTCCATCGCGCGAAGGCCTGCCGCAATGTGCTTGGTGTCCGGGTCAGACTGGGCGATGTCCTCGCCCTGCACATAGAGCCACTTGAATGAGCCGTCGATCGCCTCATCAATCATGTTGGGAATACGCAAGCCCGGCTCGTTGCTGAGCAGCACGCCCCACATCCGCTCGAACGTCTCACGGACGGCGTCTGTGGACACGTGGCGGTAACCGGAAAACTCGTGCGGGAATGAGCCCATGTCGCACGAGCCCTGCACGTTATTCTGGCCGCGCAGCGGATTTACGCCAACGCCTTCGCGGCCAATGTTTCCAGTCGCCATGGCCAGATTGGCGATGGCCATGACCGAGGTCGAGCCCTGGCTGTGCTCGGTGACGCCCAGCCCATAATAGATCGCGCCGTTGCCGCCGGTGGCGTAGAGACGCGCCGCCGCGCGCAGCTCGCGCGGATCGATGCCGCTGGCCTCTGCCGTCGCCTCAGGCGAATGGCGCGGGTCGGCGACGAAGCGCGCCCAGGACTCGAAATTGGCGAGATCGCAGCGTTCGCGGACAAACGCCTCCTTCACGAAGCCTTCTGTGACGATGACATGGGCGATTGCGTTGAGAACCGCCACGTTGGTTCCCGGCCTAAGGGTGAGATGATAGTCGGCCTCAATGTGCGGGCTCTTGACCAGGTCGATGCGCCGCGGATCGATGATGATGAGTCGGGCGCCAGCGCGCAGACGTTTCTTGAGGCGAGAAGCAAAGACCGGATGGGCGTCGGTCGGATTGGCGCCGATCACGACGACCACGTCCGCTTTTTCAACCGACTTGAAATCCTGCGTGCCTGCCGAGGTGCCATAAGTCTTGGATAGCCCGAAGCCAGTCGGCGAGTGGCAGACGCGGGCGCAAGTGTCGATGTTGTTGTTGCCGAATCCGGCGCGAACCATCTTTTGAACCAGAAACACTTCCTCGTTGGTGCAGCGCGACGAACTGATCGCCCCGACCGAGTCGCGCCCGTGCTTCGCTTGAATGCGCCTGAATTCGTTTGCAGCATACGCGATCGCATCGTCCCAGGAGACTTCGCGCCACGGGTCTTCTATCCGCTCGCGGATCATCGGCTTGAGAATGCGGTCCTTGTGGGTGGCATAGCCGTAGGCGAACCGGCCCTTGACGCAGGAATGCCCCTCGTTGGCCTTGCCGGCCTTGTAAGGGACCATGCGCAGGACTTCGTCGCCCTTGAGCTCCGCCTTGAACGAGCAGCCGACGCCGCAATAGGCGCAGGTCGTCACGACGGTGCGCTCCGGCGTTCCCTTTTCGATGACCATTTTTTCGTTGAGCGTCGCGGTCGGACACGCCTGGACGCAGGCCCCGCAGGACACGCATTCGGACGACAGGAAATCGACGCCGCCGGTTCCGACCTTCGAGTCAAATCCTCGGCCGAGAATGGTCAGGGCGAATGTGCCTTGCACTTCCTCGCAGGCGCGCACGCAGCGTGAGCAGACGATGCAT
>DASXXT010000425.1:0-10382 GCA_036502965.1 Roseiarcus sp.
GGGCGCGCCCGTCATTGGAACGATCCGGTAGCGGTAGGTTCCCCCGCGCTTGGCGTAGACGTCCTTCCAGTAGAATTTCTGCACCGGGTCGTCGGCGGTCGTGCGGCCGGGCTTGCTCGCGTCCTGCTCGGGAAGGTCGCCATCGCGGGCAGGCAGGTTTCGGTTCCCGCGCGACTGTCGATCCGGTAGATCGCAAAGCCGAGACAATTCGGAATCTTGCCGTCGAAAGTCCAAGCCATGACGGCCATATCGTTGTTGGCGAACGCTACCGCTTTCATGATGAGCCCTCCCGAATGCCTCAACGCATGCGGTTAGCAAGTCGATCCCGGCGCGCGAGTGTGACCTCCGTCACCCGACGAATAAAGGGCTGCAATAGCCCGATGCGCCGGCTAACGCCAGGGGGCGAGGCGCCCGGCAGGCGCTTCCGTGACCGTGGCTATCGCTTAAGCCGCTCCCTCCGCCGCCTTGGCGCGCTCGGCGCGCTTGCGGTCGTTGGGGTCGAGCAGGACCTTGCGCAGGCGGATCGACTTTGGCGTCACCTCGACCAATTCGTCATCCTCGATATAGGCCAGGGCCTTTTCAAGCGTCATCTGGATCGGCGGAGTCAGGCGCACCGCCTCGTCCTTGGAGTGGGTGCGGATATTGGTGAGCTTCTTGCCCTTGAGCACGTTGACTTCGAGGTCATTGTCGCGCGTGTGCTGGCCGACGATCATACCCTGATAGACCTTGGCGCCGGGCTCGATCATCATCGGGCCGCGGTCCTCGAGGTTCCACATCGCATAGGCAACCGCTTCGCCCGCGTCGTTCGAGATGAGCACCCCGTTGCGGCGCCCGGCGATCTCGCCCTTCCATTCGCCCCAGTTGTGGAACAGGCGGTTCATCACCGCGCTGCCGCGCGTGTCGGTCATCAGTTCGCCGAGATAGCCGATCAGACCGCGCGTGGGCGCGAGGAACACGAGGCGCAGACGGTCGCCGCCAGAAGGGCGCATCTCGACCATCTCGGCCTTGCGTTCGCTCATCTTCTGGACAACGGCGCCCGAATGCTCCTCGTCGACGTCGATCACCACTTCCTCGATCGGCTCGAGCACACCGCCGCCATCGTTGCGGCGGAACAGCACCTTTGGCCGCGAGACGCCAAGTTCGAAGCCCTCGCGCCGCATCGTCTCGATCAAGATGGCGAGCTGCAATTCCCCTCGGCCAGAGACAACGTAGGAATCGGAATTGGGCGCGGACTCGACGCGCAGCGCGACGTTGCCCTCCGCCTCCTTGTAGAGGCGATCGCGGATCATGCGGCTCGTCACCTTGTCGCCCTCGGTTCCCGCGAGCGGGCTGTCATTGACGGAAAAGGTCATCGACAGAGTCGGCGGGTCGATCGGCTGAGCGGTGAGCGGTTCCACCTCTTCCGGGTTGCACAGGGTGTCGGCGACGTTGAACCTTTCCAGTCCCGCGACCGCGACGATGTCGCCCGCGATCGCTTCGTCGATCGGGGCGCGCTCAATGCCGCGGAAGGCGAGGATTCTCGTAACCCGGCCCTGCTCGATCATATCGCCATGGCGGTCCAGCACCTTGGCCGGGGCGTTGGTGCGGATCGAGCCGGCGAACACCCGCCCGGTGATGATGCGCCCGAGATAGGGATTGGCCTCGAGCAGAGTGCCGAGCATGCGAAAGCCGCCGGCGCCGACCTTCGGCGGCTCGACGTGCTTCAGCACCAGATCAAACAGCGGCGCCATGTTCTCTTTCGGCGCGTCGGGGGAGAGCGCCATCCAGCCCTGCTTGGCGGAGCCGTAAAGGATTGGAAAGTCGAGCTGCTGATCGGTCGCGTCGAGCGCGGCGAAAAGGTCGAACACCTCGTTGACGACCTCGCTCGGCCGCGCGTCGGTCTTGTCGACCTTGTTGACGCAGACGATGGGTTTGAGCCCGATCTTCAACGCTTTGCCGACCACGAACTTGGTCTGCGGCATCGGCCCTTCGGCGGCGTCGACCAGGACGATCGCGCCGTCGACCATCGACAGGATGCGCTCGACCTCGCCGCCGAAATCGGCGTGGCCCGGGGTGTCGACGATATTGACCCGAACGTCCTTCCACACCACAGAGGTCGCCTTGGCGAGGATGGTGATTCCGCGCTCGCGTTCGAGGTCGTTCGAATCCATGACCCGTTCGGCGATGCGCTGGTTATCGCGAAACGCGCCCGACTGCTGCAGTAGCCGGTCGACGAGGGTCGTCTTGCCATGGTCGACGTGGGCGATGATGGCGATGTTGCGAAGCTTCATGAGCGGGCTTTACTGGCGGCGGACGTTCTGACGGGGGCGAAGCGCGCGTGCGCTGTCCTCTTGAACGCGAAGATGACGGGAATACGACGGCGCGCCGCACATAACCGCGCTCAGCCGACTGATTGTGCGGCGCAATACACGAAAGGGCGGCGGAAGGGAAGGGCAATGGGCGGCGGCGTTCAAGACGGCCAAATGGCCGGCTCGCGGCTGCGTGTTAGGCCTATATGGATATTTGCAATTCGCCGCCTCGATCGCGCATCCGTAAGGGCTGAGCCTCGGGCTTCCGCCGCGATACGCCGCCATCTAACGTCCGGGTTTCGGGCGTCATTGGAGGATTGATGAAAACGCAGAAGATCGACGCGCCGAATGGCGCGATCGCCATCCACGAGTCGGCCGGCCGGGATCCACCCGTGGTGCTCATCCACGGCAATTCGCCATCCTCACGCGTCTTTTCGCGTCAGCTCGATGGCCCGCTCGGCTGATGCTTCCGGCTAATCGCGGTCGACCTTCCCGGCCATGGCGCGTCGGACGACGCGAAGGATCCGAGCGCCTACGCGCTTCCTGGCCATGCCCGCGCGGTTCGGGCGGCCCTAGACGCGGTCGGGATCGACAAGGCGCACTTCGTCGGGTGGAGCCTCGGCGGTCACGTCGCGCTCCAAATGGCGCCTGATCTCAGAGAGCCGCGCGGCTTCGTCATTTTCGGCACGCCGCCGCTCACATTCCGCGAGGCGATGAGCCAGGCGTTCCTGCCCAATCCGGCGATGAAGGCGACCTTCCAGGGAAGCATCGACAGCCTCGAGGCGTCCGCCTATGTCGCCGCGTTGTTCAGACCCCGCTTCGCCGATATTCCGCCGTTCTTTCTCGACGACGTTTTGCGCACGGACGGGCGGGCGCGCAGCAATCTTGGGGCCAGCATCCGCCCCGGTGGTGTCCGCAATGAGGGCGCCGTGGTGCGCGATCTTAAAGTGCCGCTCGCCGTGCTGCACGGCGGCGAAGAGCAGCTGGTCAACGGGGGCTACTTCGCTTCCGTCCCCATGCCGAGGCTTTGGCGCGGCGCGGTGCAGATGATCCCCGACGCGGGGCACACGCCGCAATGGGAGACGTCTCGGGTCTTCGACGCGCTCATCGAAGCGTTCGTTAGGGAGATGGCCTAAGGCAGAACTGGGCCCTCAGATCGCTGCCCTCACTTTGCAATGGGCGCGTATTTGCCGGCGCTCCAAAGGTTGATGTCGTAGCTCGGGTCGAGGACGTCTCCCTTTTTGTCGAACCGGACCGGCCCCATGACAGTCTCGACCGGCTTGCCGTCTTCCAACGCCTTGGCGATCGCCTTCGGATCGTCAGAGCCGGCGCGCTTGATCCCCTCGGCGATCGCCTGGACCACGCCATAGCTGAATAGGGTGAAGCCCTCGGGGTCGAACCCTTGCGCCTTGAACTGCTCGAGCGCCTTCGCCGCATTCGGCGATCGGCGGGGATCAGTCGGAAAGGTGAACAGGGTGCCTTCGCCAGCGGGGCCAGAGATCTGCCAGAACTCGGAGGTGGCGATGCTGTCGCCGGTCATCAGGTTCAGTTTGTAGCTTTGGTCTGCCGCCTGTCGCAACATGAGACCGGCCTCGGTGTGATAGCCGCCGAAATAAACGAACTCGGCGCCCGCGTTCTTCAGCTTGGTGATGACCGCGGTATAGTCCTTTTCGCCCGGATTGATGCCTTCGAACAGGACCTCGGTGACGCCACCGGCGTTCAGCTTGTCCTTCACCACCTGCGCCAAGCCTTTTCCGTAAGCCGACTTGTCGTGGAGAATCGCGATCTTTTTGCCCTTGTATTTCTCGGCGATCCAGGGGGCAATGAACTCGCCCTGCCTGTCGTCGCGCGGGTAGAGGCGCATGATGGTCGAGTGCCCCTTTTCGGTCAGAGCCGGGTTTGACGACGCGGGCGACATCATGAGGAGGCTGTTGTCGGAATAAACGTCAGCCGCGGGGATCGACGAGCCCGAGCAGGCATGGCCGTCGATGTATTTGATCTGCTGGCCGACAATGCGATTGGCGATAGCGACCGCTTGCTTCGGGTCGCATGCGTCGTCCTCGACCACAATCTTGATCTTGCGTCCATTAACGCCTCCGGCGTCGTTGATCCCCGTGGCGGCGGTCTCGGCGCCGCGTTTCATCTGTTCGCCAATGCTGGCGACGGGGCCGGTCATCGGTCCGGCGACGGCGATGGTGATGTCCTGGGCCTTGGACGGCGCGGTCAGCGCTGCGAGCCCGAGCCCCGTCAGTGATAGAATCCATGATTTGCGCATCTGTGACCGCTCCCGTGTCTTGCGTTTCCTCTGCGACTCACCCCATTGCGTCAGGCGTGCTCGCAGCCTTTAGAGGCCGATCGTAAGGCCCATGGCGATAGCCGGGAAAGAGGGCGATGGCAATCGCCGCGATCCAGGCGCGCTCGACGCCGCGATCTGCAGATAACGAGGGCGGGAAGACCGCCCCGCTAATCCCCCGCGAGCTAAGGCGTGTTGGCGATGGGCTGCTGCACGGCCTCAAGTTGGTCGCGGCCGCCATTGTCTGGCTCATACCCTGTGTCCAGACCGGGCGGGCGACGCTCGCCGTCCTGTCGCTGATCCCGACTGCGCTTGCGCCGGCGGCTAGATCCCGCTACTCGTCGTCGTTGCGACCACCGCCGCGGCGATAGCCTTGAGCCTCGCCGGCTAGGCGCGGAAGACCGCCGCGTCGCGTGGGTCAGGGAAAAAGCTCTTTCGCCCCGAACGCGAACTTGAATTGGCGCGGGTTAAACCGGGCAGGAAGCCAGCTTCGGGCGTTAACGATTCTTGACCGGCTGGGCGCCCCTGACAGGGCCAAGCGACGGGGCGATCGCGAGCTTGAGGTCCGACCGGCTCGCTTCGATATTGTCGAGGAACTGGCGCGCGCTCTCTTTCCAGGTGAAACGCATCGAATGTTCGCGCGCCTGCTCGCGCGACATGGTCAATGCCTTGAGGCAGGCCGCCCGTAGATCCTCGTCGAGCACGCCGGCGCCGGGCCCTACGACATCGATCGGCCCCGGAACAGGATAAGCCGCGACCGGCAAGCCGCTGGCCATAGCCTCGACCATAACGATCCCGAAAGTGTCGGTGCGCGAGGGGAAGACGAACACGTCCGCGCTCGCATAGATGTCGGCCAGCGCTTCCCCCTGCTTGGCGCCAAGGAAATGCGCGCGCGGATAGCGTCGCTCGAGCTGACGGCGAACCGGTCCGTCGCCGACAATGACCGTCGAGCCGGGCAGATCGAGGTCAAGCAGCGCTTCAAGGTTTTTTTCCACCGCCACCCGTCCGACCGACAGAAAGATCGGCCGCGGCAGGTCGAGCGCGCGCTTTGACCGCGGGCGGTAGACAGCATGGTTGACTCCGCGTGTCCAGAGCCTGACGCGGGGGAAGCCGCGGCGGGTGAGGTCGGCGCCAATCGTTGGCGTTGGCGCCATCACCGCAGCCGAAGGCGCATGAAAATAGCGCAAGCCGGCATAGGTCAACCATTCGGGAACGCGGATCCGCGCCGCCACATATTCGGGAAAGCGGGTGTGGTAGCTGGTGGTGAAGATCCGCTTGTGCGTGAGGCAGTAGCGACGCGTCAGCCAGCCGATTGGGCCCTCGGTGGCGATATGGATATGGTCGGGCTTGGCTTCCTCGATGCGCCGGCCGATCCGTCGCAAGGACGGGATCGCGAGGCGAATTTCCGGGTAGGAGGGCAGGGGAGCGGTCCACATGCCCTGCGGCGTGAGGAATTCAAACGCCGCGCCCAATTCGGCCGCCGCCTGGGTCATTCGCTCCAGAGTCGACACCACGCCATTGACTTGCGGGCGCCAGGCATCGGTCGCGATCAGAATACGCATCAAGCCGCTTCCGCTTGCGCCTCTTCGGCTCCCGCTTCGATCGCTTCCTCTTCGAACGATGCGTCGTCCTCAACCCGCGCGGCGATCTGCAAGGGAGCCTTCCAGCGCAGCACTTCCAGCCGGCCGTCGTGGTGCTCGACCACCAGCGAGCAGGATTCGACGAAGTCGCCGGTGTTGACGTAGATCACGCCCTCCATGTCGCGGATGACCGGATGATGGATGTGGCCGCAGACCACGCCGTCGACCCCGCGCTTTTTGGCTTCCCCGGCCAGCTCCCGCTCGAATGAGCCGATGAAATTGACCGCGTTCTTGACCTTGAGTTTCGCCCATGCCGAAAACGACCAATAGGGCAAGCCCAACGCCCGGCGCGCCGCGTTGAAATGGGTGTTGACGAACAGAGCGAAATCGTAGGCCCAGTCGCCGAAGAAAGCGAGCCACTTCGAATGGCGGACGACGACGTCGAATTCGTCGCCATGAATGACGAGATAACGCTTGCCGTCGGCCGCGGTATGGATCGCCTGCCGCTTGATTTCGATCCCGCCGAAGGTCAGGCCGAAGAACTGACGGGCGAATTCATCGTGGTTGCCGGGAACGAACACCATCCGCGCGCCGCGCCTAACCTTACGCAGCAATTTCTGGATGACGTCGTTATGCGCCTGCGGCCAGTACCAGCCGGAGCGCAGCCGCCAGCCATCGATGATGTCGCCGACCAGGTAGATTGTGTCGGCCTCGACATGGCGCAGCATATCCAGGATAAGATGGGCCTGGCAACCGCGCGTGCCCAAGTGCAAATCCGATAGGAACAGCGTCCTGTATCGATAGGTCTGATGGGACTTGGGCACGGGCGGCCTCCTCGCGAGGGGGCGAACAACGAGAAATGACTGCGCAGATTCTCATGTCGCTTCGATGACGCGACGCACTCGAAGCGTTTATAATTGTCGACTTGAAGAGTGTCGAGAGCGGGGGCGCCACAGTGGACTTGGGAATCGCCGGCCGGAAAGCGATCGTTTGCGCGTCGAGCAAAGGCTTGGGCCGCGCCTGCGCCCGGGCGCTGGCGGAAGCTGGATGCGCGGTCGTTCTCAACGGCCGCGAGAGGGAGGGCCTGGATCGGACCGCGCGTGAACTGCGCCAGGCGACGGGCGTTGAGGTTCGTGAAATCCCCGGCGATCTAGACCATCCGGTGACGCGCGCGGAGTTGATCGCCGCCTGCCCGGACGCCGACATTCTGGTCAATAACAACGGCGGACCGCCGTACAAGGGTTTCGGAGAGATCAACCGCGAGGATATCCTCAAGGGGATCGAGTCCAACATGCTCACCCCAATCGCTTTGGTGCAGGCGCTGGCGCCGGGGATGGTCGAGCGCAAGTTTGGCCGCATCATCAACATCACCTCGAGTTCGGTCCGGGCGCCGATCGCCGGCCTCGACGTCTCGTCAGGCGCGCGCGCCGGGCTGACCGCGTTTCTCGCCTCCGCGGCGCGGCTGTTCGCGCGCGACAACGTGACGATCAACTCGATCCAGCCTGGATCGTTTGAAACCGACCGGCAGAAATCCGGCCTCGCACGAGCGGCGGCGCAGCGGGGCGTCAGCGTGGAGATGGCACGCGCCGATTCGAAGGCGCGAATCCCGGTCGGGCGATTTGGCGATCCGGCCGAATTCGGCGCGCTTTGCGCCTTCCTCGCCAGCGCCCACGCAGGATTCATCACAGGTCAGAACATCCTCATCGACGGCGGCGCATTCGCGGGGGCTTTTTGAAGCGGCGGGCGCTCGCGGGACGCCTGGGACGCGTCCGGATTCAGGTCGTGACCGCACTGCTCGGATTCTGTGCCGTCCTTCTAGGTCCGGTCGCTCTCACGGGCGGAGCAAGCGTCTGTCCCTAGCCCCGGTGAGCCTTTGAGCATCACCTTCGACTGCGCCGGTCGGATATCCGAAGGGAGAAGTCTTCCCTCCTTCGCGAGCGGCGCCGAAGCGAAGTTCGAGGTCTTCGCGACCTTCGGCGAGGGCGCGATTGTCGCGTTGGTCGATCCGGAAACAAGCGCGGTCCTTGAGCCCCTTTATGATGCGGAAGCGACCAGCGGACATCTGAGGTTTAGCGACGGCGAGGAGACGACGATCGTCTGGAGGCGAATGTCCGGCGCTGGCGGCGCCCTCATGGCCGAGGCGATCATGGGCGACGGCGAAGTGCTTGCGCTCGCGATCGAGCACGGATCAGAAGCGATGATGCAGCGCCCGTTCGTCCTGTTCGCCGCGGCTCGCGCAAGCCTCGTCCGTGAACCTGCGCCGCGGGGCGCCGTTAGCTGCAGCGGGCAGTGCGGATTTTGTTGTCGAAAAGAGGGATCCCGCTCGCAGTTTGACGGTTGTTTGGGCGCCGTGATAGCCTATGTTGTGTCTGGGCTCTCGGGAGAACGGAGCCCGCAGGACCCGAAGAAGGAAACGACGCCATGGCATGGTCGACCCCCGAAGTTCGTGAAGTCTGCGTTGGCATGGAAGTGACGAGCTACCTGTCGGCGGAGATGTGATATCGAACGCCGCCCGTCTCAAATCGGGCGGCGTCAACCGATCTTTCTAACGATACGCGGCGATTAGCAGCCGCCGCGTTCGAGCGCGCCTCCCAATCCCCTGCCAGTGACGATTGCTTCGCGCGATCGATAGACGGAACCCGTCGCAGTACGGGCGGTCGGCAGGTCGGTGGGAGGAAATCATGCGCGTCGGTATCGTGCTTGTGGTTGTCCTCTGCCGCTGTGGGCATCGCTTGCGCAGGCGCAGCAGCAGCCGGCCCCAATCAGCGGTGGCGTTTCCCTTCAGTCGCAGCCATCCACCGCAGTCACCTATCCCGCGCTGAATTCGCAGCCGTTCGGCACCGAGCATCTAGGGGCTGACTGGGGCGGAGTACGACCGTGGCTTGAGGACCACGGCATCTATGTCGGGCTCAATTACTACCCGGAAATCGCCGCCATCGTCGCGGGTGGCCAGCGGCAAGGGATCGACTACACGTCACAGCTCGGGCTTTCGGTCGATCTCGACGGCCAGAAGCTCCTCGGCTGGTCCGGCTTCGCCCTGCATAGCGTGATCGTGCAGCGCAACGGCCGCAGCGCAAGCGCCGATTTCCTCGCAGACGACCTGGATGCTGTGCAGCAGATCTTCGGCGGGGGCGGCAGTGTCGCCGCCCACCTCGTCTATCTCTATGGCGAACAGCAGCTCTACAACGGGAGGGTGGATCTAGCAGGTGGTCGGCTGCCGGTAGGCACCTTCTTCGCGTCCTCGCCGATCTACTGCTACTTCGTGAACGTGATCTTCTGCGGCAATCCGCACCCGCTGCCGGTCTACCCCGGCGAGCCGGATTGGCCGGCTGCGACCTGGGGCGGCCAGGCGCGGGTGTACGTCCTTCCGAGTGTCTACGTGATGGGAGGGGTGTTTCAGGTCAATCCGAACTTCGGCGGCCCTTCAGGTTGGGATCTGTTCATACATGGCACCACCGGCGTCAGCGTCCCCCTCGAGGTGGGCTGGATACCCAGCTTCGGACCGAACCACTTGCTCGGCCACTACAAGGTCGGCTTCGACAATGACAGCTCGTCTTATCCCAACCTGTTCGTCAGCACCAACGGCCTGCCTATCGCATTGAGCGGGCTCCCTGGCCGGCCGGACCACGGGCGACGCATGTATTACGCGCTGTGGGATCAGATGCTTGTGCGAACCGGCAAAGGCGACACGGACGGGCTGATCGCCTTCGGCGGCTTCGTGCACGCGGATGCTGACATCTCGCCGTTGGAGAACCAGGTGTTCGGGGGGTTGCTCTCGACCGCGAGCTTCATCGGTCGTCCCCAGGACTCGCTGGGCATCGCGGTAAGTTGGTTTCAAGTGAGCGGGGCGCTGACCGCAACCCAGCAGCTCGAGGAGGTGCTCGGCCAGCCGCTGACCGGCGGCGGGCTCGGAACGCCAGTGGGCGTGCAATCGCATGAGGTCGAACTGGAGGCGATGTACATCGCCAAGCTCTATCGCGCCGTGTACGCCGAGCCCGACATCCAGTACATCATCAACCCCGGCGGCACGTCGCGCACGCACAACGCGCTGTCACTCGGGTTGCAGCTTAGCGTGACGTTCTAGGGCTTGTTGAGATTCATCGGGAGTTGATGACGGCTGCGGCGAGATGGATGAGGGCGGCGAAGCTTGCATCGGTTTTGTCGGCGCGCATGGCGATGCGTTTGAACTCCTTGAGCTTGCCGAAAAAGTTCTCGATCAGG
>DASXXT010000426.1:0-1567 GCA_036502965.1 Roseiarcus sp.
GTCGGCGGCGCGGCGCTCGAATGCGCGCGCCGCATCGCCGAGGCTCAGTTTGACTTGCAACGCGTTCGAGCCTTTCGGCTGCGGCTGAGTGGCGACGCATTGGCCGCGCTCGGGTCCCCGTCGACCCTCAAGCCCCAAAAGTCCTTGGAAGATTTGTTCGCCGCTTGGAAAGAGGTGATACCAAAGGCCCCACCTGCTGACTCATGGGGGATTCCCTTGGCGTGAATTTTCTGACTCTCTCGGGTTGGAGGATTCGGGCCATGCCATCAGCGGTGAACCTGCGGGAAGACTACTCGGCCGAGAAGCTTCGGGCTCTGGCCAGGCGGTCGAAGGACGTCAATCAGAGCCGGCGATTGCTATCGCTGGCGGCGGTTCGCGACGGCAAGGAGCGCGGCGAGGCGGCCAGGATCGGCGGAATGGATCGGCAGACCTTGCGCGACTGGGTTCATCGCTTCAACACAGCGGGACCTGATGGCCTCCTCGACAAGTGGACGAGCGGTCCGAAGCCGCGGCTGTCGCCCGATCAACTGACGGAATTCGCCCAGATCGTCGAGACAGGTCCGGATCGGAAAGTCGACGGCGTAGTGCGCTGGCGGCGGATCGATCTCAAGCGGATCATCGCCGAGCGGTTCGGCGTCGACTACCACGCCCGCTATGTCGGCAAGCTTCTCAAGAAGCTCGGCTTTTCGCACATAAGCGCCCGGCCTCGCCACCCCGCCCAAGACGAGCGAATTGTCGAAGCATATAAAAAAACTTTCCGCGCACGCTGAGCGCTCACCTTGCCGATGTGCCGGACGCCAAGCCGATCGAGATCTGGTTCCAGGACGAGGCGCGCATCGGGCAAAAGAACGGGCTCGTGCGCCAGTGGGCCAGGCGCGGGACGCGGCCGCGCCAGCCTGCCGACCAGCGCTACGAAAGCGCCTATCTGTTCGGCGCCATTTGCCCCGCGCGTGGCGTCGGTGCGGCGCTTGCGATGCCCTTCGCCGACACCGAAGCGATGCAGCGCCATCTCGAGGAAATCTCGCACCACGTCGCCGAGGGCGCTCACGCCGTCCTGTTGCTCGACCGCGCCGGGTGGCACACAACCGACAAACTCCACGTCCCCAGCAACATCACCGCGATCTTCCTGCCCTCGCGAGCCCCAGAATTGAACCCGGTCGAGAACATTTGGCAGTACCTGCGCGCCAACTGGCTCTCAAACACCGTCTTCGAGACCTACGAAGACATCATCGACGCCGCCTGCGTGGCTTGGCGAAAACTCATCGCCCAGCCAAACCGGATCACCTCAATCGGAATGCGCCAATGGGCCTACGTCGGTCAGACCCCGTGACTCTTGGTATGATCGCTCAATCTTCCGACAAGCTGGCAACTGGCGCCGCCGGACAATGAGTTCAAAGCGCGCATGTTCGCGGCGATCAATTCGAGGATGCTGGACATGGATCATTACTGCCCTTGTTGGGCGAGAAAGATTTCGACCTGTCTCCGCCACGCGCCGCCCGGCCCGATGAGCTTACGGTAACTTTCTTTGTTGAGCTCGCGGCGCAAGTCTGCCTCGCTGCTCCAGGAC
>DASXXT010000427.1:0-9763 GCA_036502965.1 Roseiarcus sp.
CGCTTGCCGCTTTTTTGACGATTTGCTCTGTCGGCGAGGCGCTGGTCATTATGTCCCGAGGAATCGACTTGTCGATCCCAGCCGTCATCACCCTATCGAGCACAGTCGTTCTCGGAATTTCTGCCGGCCGCGACGCAAATCTCTTGGCTGCGATTATTGGTGCGCTTCTGTTCGCGATTCTGATCGGCGCCGTTAACGGCGTTCTCATATCTATCTTCGAACTCAACGCGCTGATTGTGACGCTGGCCGTGGGCGCAATGACTTCCGGGGCCACGCTCTGGTATCGCGACGCACTCCCCGCGGAAGCTCGCGTTCCTCCGCTGATGGCGTCATGGGGAGACGCCCGTCTTTTTGGGTTAAACATCTCGGTTTGGGTCGCGGCCGCTCTCATCGTCGTCCTCACCATCGTGTTGCGAAAGACGCCGGTAGGCCGCCGTTTCTGCGCTGCCGGCGCGAATCCCCGCGCCGCCTGGGTAGCTGGCGTCAATGTCTCTTCGCACAAGCTCGCCGCTTATATTGCAGCTGGCTTCTTCTACGGGATCGTCGGCATCCTGCTGTCGGCGTTCATTCGCAACCCAACGCTCAGGGTCGGCGAACCCTACCTTCTCGCGCCGATCGCGGCCGCGGTGCTTGGCGGAACGGCCATTTCCGGGGGCATCGGCAGCATGATCGCGGTCGGCGGCGCTGCTTTGTTTTTGACCCAGCTCGGTCAGATGTTGAAAATGCTCGGACTGTCTTCGGCTCTGCAATACATCATCGAGGGCGTCGCGATCGCATTTGGCATGGCGCTCGCGGGCTTCAATCTTCGGCATACTCGGTTGTGGCTCAAGCGAATGAGGAACCGATTAGGTTGACGCGCTCGACCCGAAAAGTTCCTTAGGGACCACCCGCGAAAGTCTTCTTGCATTGCCGTGCGCCCGACGCCTTCACCGTTATGCGGAACGCTCCGGCGCCATGACGAAGTCGAAAGGCGAACGCCAGACGGTCGGGGCGTCCTTGAGGCGCTCGAAGGGAGCCACGAGGGTCTTCTTCACGCCAAAGACGGCGTCGGATTCGATATATCGGTCGTCGCCGACGAAGGTGTGGGTGACGATCTTCTGATAGCCGGGGGCGGTCACCATGAAGTGCATGTGCGCGGGACGATAGGGATGACGACCGAGATGGCCAAGCATCTTGCCGACCGGGCCATCGTTCGGGATCGGATAGGAAACCGGCTTGATCCCAATGAAGCGATACGCCCCACCCGCCCCCGTGGTGAAGATCCCTCGATTGTTCCATTTCGGCTGGATGCCGGGCTGCTGCACGTCGTAATAGCCGTCCGGATTATCGGACCAGACGTCGAGTCGGGCGCCCTCCAGCGGGTTGCCCTGCTCGTCGATCACCCGTCCTTCGAAGAGGCAGCTCTCGCCTTTGCCATCGAGCGTGGTCGTGTCGCCCATCTTGCGCTCCGGCGCGCCTGAGACATGGAAGGGGCCGAGCACCGTATTCTCCGTCGCGCCCGGCGGGCGACGGTTGTTGATTGCGTCGACCAGCATGGAGACGCCGAGTGTGTCGGAAAGCAGGATGAACTCCTGCCGTTCGTTGGAGCACATCTGGCCGGTCTTGGTAAGGAAATCGATCGCGAGCTCCCACTCGCCCTGCGAGAGATGGACTTCCTTGACGAAGCCGTGGAGATGCTTGATGAGGCAGGTCATCACCTCTTTCAGTCTCGGGTTGACGTTGGACCCGATACGGGCGTTGACGGCTTCGACCGAACCTTCCTCGCTCAAGTACTGAAACATCTCAAAGTCCTCCCTGAAGATTGCGCTCGCGCCTCGCGGCAGCGCGGATCGTCTCGTTCGATTGAGCCGCGGATCATAGTACGGATTTTTGACCGCAGGTCCGCCTTCGGCGAAGCGCTCACAATCCGAGATAGGCTTTCTGGATCATCTTGTCCTGGCGCATTTCCTCCGGGGTGCCGGCGCTGGCGATCCGGCCGTTGTCAATGACATAGACGTGATCGGCGAGCTTGAGGCTCTGATAGGCGTTCTGCTCGACCATGACGATCGATTGCCCGCCCTCGGTCAGGCGGCGAAGAACTGAAAACAGATCGCTAACCAGACGCGGGCTGAGGCCGAGGGAGGGCTCGTCGAGGAGGAGGATTTTCGGCTCGGACATCAGCGCGCGGGCGATCGCCAGCATCTGCTGCTCGCCGCCGCTCATCGTCTTGGCGAGCTGTTGGCGGCGTTCGGCCAAACGCGGAAACAGCGTCAATTGCCGCTCGAGCCGTTCGGATTCGCCGGCGCGGGCGCGCTCGGGATAGGCGCCGATGCGAAGATTGTCGATCACCGACATCTCTCCGAAAAGACGGCGGCCCTCCGGTACCAGAGCGATGCCGGCCTCGACGATGCGGTGGGGCGCCTCCTGTTCGATCGGCCGGTCGTAAAACAGGATCCTGCCGCCTGGCTTTGGCCGGACAAGACCCGCGACCGTCTTCAAAAGCGTGCTCTTGCCGGCGCCATTGGCGCCGAGAATCGCCGTGGCGCGACTTGGGGCGATATCGACTGTGACGTCGTGCAGCGCCTGATGTTTGCCGTAGGCGACGCTGATGTGCTCAAGCCGCAGCATCATCGTCTCCGAGATAGACCTGCGTCACCTTCGGGTCGGACAGGACCTCGGCCGCCGTTCCCTCCGCGATCTTCATGCCCGCGCTCATCACGACGACATGGTCGCAAAGCGCACGGATCGCCTCCATCACATGCTCGACCATGAGCACCGTAACGCCCTCGCGCTGAATCGTGCGAATGAGGTCGATGCCGATCTTAAGCTCGGTCGGATTGAGCCCGGCGAGCCACTCGTCCAAGAGGAGGAGTTGCGGCCGGGTCGCCAGCGCGCGTGCGAGTTCGACGCGCTTCTGGTCGATATAGGTGAGCTGCGAGCCGATAAGTTGGGCCCGGTCCGCGAGATCCACCCGGTCGAGGAGGGTGTCGGCATCGCTCTGCGCTGCGGCGGGGCCTGTCGGATCGCTGCCGAACATCCGGCCGAGCATTACGTTCTCGCGCGTCGTCATGCCGGGAAGGACGCGCACGAGCTGGAACGTCCGGGCGATGCGGGCGTGGCATATCTCGAAGGACCGGGCGCCGATGATCTCATCGCCTTCAAAGAGGATCGACCCGGCGTCCGGCTGCAGTTCGCCGGTGATGAGGTTGAGGACGGTCGTCTTGCCCGAGCCGTTCGGGCCGATGAGGCCGGTGACGCCGCCGGCGGGGATATCGAAGGAGAGGTCGCGGACCGCGATGAGACCGCCAAAAGCTTTTCTGAGGCCATGGACGCTGAGCATGGCGCCCGGCGGCGGCGCGGCGCCGCCGCGGACCACGAGCTTCGGGCCCGACCGGGTGAGGCGGCGCATGAGGGGGTGAAGGGCGGAACGGCGGCGGGGGACGACTTCGCGCATTTCCGATCCCGCTACCTTGTCTGCCGTAGCCTCGTCGGCCGGAGGCTCCTGCGGTGCCCGTGCGCCGGACGCACTCCTCGCGGGTTGGCGCGCACGGGCGAGCACGCCGTAGAGCTGCTCGATCCGAGGCGCGATCCCGCCCGGGATAAAATAGACGATTATGACGAAACAGACGCCGAGCGCGATGGTGAAGTATCTGGAGAAGGCGCCGACGAGAAAGTCGGACAGAAGAACCAGGAGGACGGCGCCGATCGCGGGCCCCCACGGCCTGCCCGGGCCGCCGAGCAAGGCGGCGATCAGGACTTGGAATGACCACCCGTTGCTGAAGCCGACGGTGGGATCGATGCTCGGATAGCGCAGCGCATAGACGCCGCCGACCAGAGACATCATCGAAGCCGCGATCGCGAAGACCAGCACCTTGGTCCAGGTGGCGTTGACGCCGGTATGCCTTGCGACCGTCTCGTCCTCTCCGATCGCGCGGAGCGCATAGCCCAGCCGGGTCGTGCTGACATGCCAGCTGCCGACGACGGCTACCGCCGCCAGGACGAGCAGCATCTCGTAGATGGTTGTCGAATCGATGCTGATCGTAATGAAGCGATTCAGTTTGTTGGTGACGTTGATCTCGTACCAGCTCGACACCTGGCGCATGAGTTCGGTGAGGCCAAAGGTGAAGATGACGAAGTAAACGCCGCGAAGGCGGAGGGTCGAAGGCCCGACGATAAGCGCAAAGACGAAGCCAATGATCGCGGCAAGGGCGAGACAGACGGTGAGATTGAGGCTCACATGCGCGACGGCCACGGTGTACATTCCCACGCCGACGAAGGCGGCGGTCGCCAGCGAAACGTAGCGGGTCGGGCCTGAAAAGAACGCCCAGGCCGTCGCCAGAGCAATATTGGCGAAGTACACGATGCCCGTCGACACGCCATAGGCCGAAAGGCCCAGCGGCAGCGCGGCCAGGATGGCGACGCCGATCGTCGCCGCCAGGAATGCCAGCCGCTTCGACCTGTCAGCCACGGGCGAACATTCCCGTGGGCTTGATCAGAAGGACCAGAATGAGAATCGCATAGTTGATGGCCAGCGTGAGGCCCGGATCGACAAGATATCCGCCCACCTGTTCGGCGACGCCCAACAAGAGACCCGCGGCGATGGCACCCGCCATGCGGCCGGGGCCGCCGACGATAATGACGATCAGCGCCTTCAGCGTATAGGCGATGCCTGAAGAGGCGCTGCTGGCGATGAATGTGCTGACCAGCGCGCCGGAAATGGCGACGATCGCGCCGCCAAGGGCGAAGGCTAGCGCCGAAAGTTTGAAAACGTCGATGCCAGTCAGGCCCGCGGCGATCGGGTCGATGGCGATGGCGCGCAGGGCCGTGCCGAAGCGGGTCTTGCGCATGACAAGGATCAGGACCCCGCCAAGGATGATTGCGCAGGCGAACGCCAGCAGCCGGTTCGCGGGGAGGCGCGCGCCAAAAAAATGGACCGGGGTAGACAGGAAGTAATAGCCGCGCACATTGCCGCCCCAGTACACTTGCTCAAAACCCTGGAAAACGAAGAGCAGGCCGAAGGTGCACAGCACCACGTCGCCGTCGAGAGCGTCCTGGTTGGGCGCGCGCCGGATGAGCGGCAGCAGAAGAACGCGATAGATCAGCCAGTTGGCGGCGAAGGACACCGGAACGCTCGCCGCCAACCCGAGCAGCGGATTGAGGTGGTAAAGGGTGATCGCAAAGAAGGAAGCAAAGGCGCCGGCGGTGAAGAACTCTCCATAGGAGAGGTTCAGCATCCGCGCGACCCCATATTGCAAATTCAGCCCGAGTGCGATGAGGCCGTACATCCCGCCAAGGATGAGGCCGTTCAACACGACTTCGAACATTTGTCAGCAAGACCCCCGACGCCCGCCGGACGGATATGGTCCGCCCGGCCTGTCTTCCAGCCGGCTATTAAGCCCATTTCGGTTTCGGGAACAGCGGCGGCTTCGCGTTCTGCTTGTTGGCGGGGAAGACGCCGACCATCTCGCCGCTCTGCCACTGGCCGACCGCCCAAGGACTGGCGTTCAACTGGTCCTTCCAGGTTATGTCGCCCCAGAGCGTATCTTTGCCGCCCTTCGCGATCTCGTCGCGGATCTTCTTGCGGTCGATCTCACCGACCTTCTCGATCGCCTGCTGGACGACCTGAAGGCAGGCATAAACCTGAACCGCGCCCGCTTCCGGCTCCTGGTTGTACATGGCTTTCATCGCTTTGGCGTAGTCTTCGTAGCCCGGCGCGGACGGATCCTGTCCGCCATAGGCAAAGATGCCTTCGACCTTGTCGGCGCCGAACTGGTCCCGATAGCCCGGGAAGACGCCCCCGATGCAGACATAGAACACATCCGGGCTGAAACCGAGCTGTTGGGCTTGCCCGGTCACCATGAAGGTGTCCGGCGGGTAGCTGAAGGAGAAGAAAGCATCCGGATTGGTCGCCATGACCTCCCGCAGCAGCGGCTGCAGATCCGTAACGTCGGGGGGATAGCTCTTGTTGAAGACGAGATCCAGACCGGCTTTCGGGGCTAGCTTGGCGAAGGCGTTGGCCATTTCGACGCCGAGCTCAATGCCGATATTGGTAGCAGCGACGCGTCCCTTGATCTTGCCATCTTTTTTCAGCTGGACGAGCCAGTCGATCATAGGCTTGACCGATTCATTCGGCTGAGACAGCGACCAGAACGCGTAAGGCCAGTCATTGGCCTTGGTGTAGAGGATCGAATCGCCGGCGGTTGTATAGATCACCGGATATTCATACTTGTTGGTGATGGGCGCCGAAGCGATATTCCACGCCGTGCCCCATGGCGCCAGCATCATGTCGACTTTATCGTCGAGAATAAGCTTTTCGGTGAGCTTGGTCGTTTCGTTGATGTCGAAACGGCCGTCGTAATAGACGATCTCGATCGGGACATTCTTGTTGTATTTCGACAGCATCAGGCCGCCGGCGTCGTTCGTCCTCTTCGCCCAAAGGTCATATTGGGAGATGGTCGTCGATTTAGAGCCATCGACGAAAAGGCCAGACATGCCGACCGCGGTTCCGAAGCGGATTTTTGTCCGCGCCTCAGCCGCGGCATACAGCTTTCGCGGCAAGCTTACCGCACCGACAGCGGCCGCGCTTCCCTTGATAAACGAGCGTCTTTCCATTGTTCAATTCCTCCCTTTTTTGTTCATTCACATCGTTGAAGAGCGCCTCTCTGGGGTTCTCCGTGGCGCCGACCGGCGCCGCCTACGCGACGGCTCGGCGCCACAGGCGCTTCGTGGCGAGTTCCGCGCCCTGCGCCAGCGCTTCAAGCTTGGCCCAGGCGATTTGCGGATGCACACGACCGCCAAGCCCGCAATCGGTCGAGGCGACAACGTTGTCGCGGCCGACCGCCTCGGCAAAGTTGACGATCCGGTCGGCGACGAGTTCGGGGTGCTCGATGAGGTTGGTTGAGTGGCTGACGATGCCGGGCATGATCACCTTACCCTCGGGTAGCTTGAGGTCCTTCCACAGCTTCCACTCGTGCCCGTGGCGGGCGTTGGCCGCCTCGAAGGAATAGGCCCCCGCATTGATCTGCAGCATCAGGTCCACCAGATGCTTCATCGGAATGTCGGTGGTATGCGGTCCATGCCAGCTCCCCCAGCAGAGGTGGAAGCGGATTTTCTCCTGCGGCAGCCCACGGATCGCGTAGTTGAGAATCTCCACGCACTTCTGCGTGTAGCGCCTGTAACCCTCGACGCTCGGCTCTTTCTTCGACTGGTCCCAGTTCTCGGCGAACGCCGGGTCGTCAAGCTGGACGCTCAGCCCGGCATCGACGATCGCCTTGTATTCCTCGCGCATCGCGTCCGCGCAGGCATGCATCAGCTCTTCTTCGCTCTTATAGTATTCGTTCGCCATGCGCGAGACGCTCGCCGGCGCGATCGAGTTGATGTAGCCGCCTCCCTTGATCCCGGCGACCTGGAGCGCGGCCTTGAGGTTGGTGATGTCGCGCTTGATGTCCTCCTGTCCCTTGTACTTGATCGGGCCCTTAACAACGGGGTGGTGTTCGGTCATCCACTGCTCGGGGATCCCGCACCCGGAGTGGGGGTCCATGTAGGCCTCCTGGAACTTGGCCATATCCCGGCGCTCTCCCCAATCGCTCACCACGAAATCGTTGGGCGTCATTGGAGTTTTCGTCTGCGCCGATAGTGTCGAGCCCCAGAGCCCCGAGTTGACAGCCTGCACGCCATCCAGGCGCGGGATCACATAGGACCACCACGCGCCATAGTCCCAGGCCCAGCCGACGTTGTGGGGCAACTCGCCGTCATTGACGAGAGCGACGCCGACCTGTTTCTGGTGACGGACGATATCGTTCACGCCGTCCTTGATTTCCCGGGCGTACTCCGCCTTGTCAAACTGCTCGCCGAGGGAGCGCTTATGGGCAAGCTCGACCAACTTCTTCGGAGTCGGCAGCGCCCCCACGTGGGTCGTCAGAATCCGGTCAGCCATCTTTCCTCCTACATATGCAGAGGCGCCCATGTGCGCGGTTGTCGTTTTTGTCGAATCCTAGCAAGGGCCGCTCGCTGCGACTCCACAGTCGCGCGGTCGACGCAGCAATTCTTCAGCTGATACATGAACGGGCCGTCGACTTTCGGATAGCCGATCGGAAAGGCCGAGATAGCGGGTGAACCAGAGCCTCGTCTCGGATTTCGTCCGCGCGAGCCGCGCCCACATCGCCGCGTATCGTCGTTCGCGCACAACACCTGCCTTAAGTCCTCCCTGCGGTCGGCGCGAACCGCCTAAAGACGTGCTGTTCCCGCGCGACTGCTTGCTGAATAATAGCAACCGACGCCGCCTTCGCAATAAGATTTTATGAGATAATAAATTTGGCTCCGGCAGCGCCGCGCCACCCCGGAAGGAAGGATAGCGCGGGAAGGTGGGGCGGCGGCCAAGTTGTGATCGACTGCGCGCAGCGCGAGTTTGAACAATTCGACACCCGGAGCGCAGGTCAGGGGGATTCTCCGCTTGCACACCTTTTTATGGAATTATAAAATCAGCCGGGAGCTGACGCTGCAAGATCGAGGAACCGCGTTGGGACATCGGCACCCCTTGATTGTAGGCGTCGGCGGAACGCTTCGCACGGGATCGACTTCTGAACGTGCCCTTGCGTTGGCCCTGGCGGCGGCCGCGCGGCTAGGCGCGTCGACCGCGATGTTTTCTGGCACCGCGATTGCGTTGCCTCATTACGATCCTGCGGAGGGCGAGCGTGGCCCGGAGGCGAAAGCGCTGGTCGCTGCGTTGCGCCGCGCAGACGGCGTTATAGTCTCATCGCCCAGTTATCATGGCTCGGTTTCAGGCCTCCTGAAGAATGCGCTCGACTATGTTGAGGACATGCGCGCCGATCCCCGCGTCTATCTCGCCGATCGTGCCGTCGGCATTATCGTCTGCGCCGACGGCATCCAGGCGATGGGCTCGACGCTCGCGTCTTTGCGCGCGATCGCGCATGCGCTCCGCGCTTGGCCGACCCCGTTCGCCGCGGTTGTCAATTCAGGGGCGCGGCCGTTCGGACCTGATGGGGCGTGTCAAAGCGCAGAGGTGGAGCAGAGCCTGCGGCTGGTCGCCGCCCAGGTGGTGGAATTTGTGCAGATGCGGATCGGCGACAGTGGCGCGCGGATCCCTCACGAGCGCGCAACGCTGTCGAGCGCCGAACTCGCCGAGCGCATGACGCAGATGGAGATGACCTTCCGGCTGATGGGATGAGTCGGGTGGGGAAACGAGAGAAACTTCAAGGAGGAGACGATGACGGCGCGCTTCAATTTCATGCACTTCATGCCCTATGTCCATCTTCCCAAAAACCATAGGGACTACGCTTCGCTGTGGGTGGACTTCCCTAACAAATACTATGATCCCGGGAAGGCGGCCGCTTTGTACGACCGCTATCTCGACGAACTCGAATTCGCCGATAAGGTCGGCTTCGACGCGATCGTGGTGAACGAGCACCACAACACCAGCTATTCGATGATGCCGACGCCGAGCCTGATCGCGGCGGCGTTGATCGCGCGCGTGAAAAAGGCGCGCATCTGTATCTGGGGCACGCCGCCAAACCTCGAATATCCCAACCGGCTCGCCGAGGAATATGCGATGCTCGACGTGATGTCGCGCGGACGCCTCGAGGTCGCCTTCCCGCTCGGCACAGGCATGGAATATTGGGCCAATCCGGTCAATCCCGCGACGGCGCGCGAACGTCACAAGGAATCGATCGAGATTATCATGAAGGCCTGGACGCAGGACGGGCCGATGAACCACTACGGCCAGTTCTATACCTATCGCTTTCTCAATCCGTGGGTGCGCCCGATG
>DASXXT010000428.1:0-12742 GCA_036502965.1 Roseiarcus sp.
TATCACGCGGTCGACATCCAGCCGTTCTCTGCCGTTCTCGACTCGTCACCGATCGAATTGGCGACGACCAATCCCGCGCACTTATCACTGCCTCAATCGGAAACGGGCGCGTTGCGTGAGGTCGAAGTCGACCCCGCGGAACAGACGTTGTCCGGCAACACCGTCAACCTCGAACAGCAGATGATCAATCTCGGCGATATCAATCGGGACTACACCATGGGCTCCAACATCCGCCGAGCCTTTCATCAACTCCTTCTCTCTGCGCTCAAGTGAACGATCATGCAGGATTCGTTACAGACTGCGCTCCGCATCGCCGCATCCGGGCTTCAGGCCCAATCGACGCGGCTTCGCATCGTCTCGCAGAATATCGCCAACGCTCAATCAACCGGCCCTACGTCCGGCGCCGACCCCTACGCTCGCCAGACCATCTCGTTCGAAAGTGAGATGGACCGGACGCTCGGCGCCAATGTGGTCGGAGTCAAATCGATCGGCGTCGACTCGTCGCCTTTCAAGCTCGAGCACGACCCCGGCAATCCGGCGGCGGACGAAGGCGGCATGGTGAAGATGCCGAATGTCGACGTGCTGACGGAACTGGCGGACATGCGGGAAGCGAACCGCAGCTACGAGGCCAATCTGCAAGTCGCCAAGCAGTCGGCAGACATGCTGAACACCACGATCAGCCTGATGAAGGACGCGTGAGCGTCGACGTCGCGAGGGTAAAATGATGATCGAGAGCGTTTCTGGGATTGGCGCGGCGAGTCTGAGCGCCGGTGTTCGATCCCCGACGGCCGCTGCGGCGCCGACCGAGGGGCCGAGTTTCGACCAGGCGCTCGCACAGGTGATCGGCTCCGCGGTCGACACGCTGCAAGCCGGGGAGGCGGTCGCCATCCAAGGCGTCCAAGGCGCGGTCTCGCCGATGAAGGTCGTGGACTCGGTGATGGCGGCGCAACGTTCGCTCCAGACCGTTCTTGCGATCCGCGACAAGGCGGTCTCCGCTTATCAAGAGGTTGCGCACATGGCGATCTGATCCAATCGCGATCTTGATGCGCGTATCTTCAAGCGGAAGCGAAGGATGTTGACATGAGAGCGTTGGCGATCGCGGCGACGGGGATGAGCGCCCAGGAACAAAATCTGGAGGTGATCGCGAACAACGTCGCCAACATCAACACGACCGGCTTCAAACGCTCGCGGGCGGAATTCACCGATCTCATCTATCAGACGGAACGCCTGATGGGCGTTTCGAATCGCGGCCGCGACGCAACCGTTCCCGAAGGCGCTCAGATCGGCCTCGGCGTTCGCACGGCGGCGATCCGCAGCGTCAACCTTCAGGGCGCCCTGACCAACACCGGCAACCAACTCGATCTGGCCATCAATGGCCGGGGCTGGTTCCAAGTGACGACGCCGAATGGCGACACTGTCTATACCCGCGATGGGGCGTTCAACACCAATGCGAATGGCCAGCTTGTCACCATGGACGGTTATAACGTGAACCCGCCGATTCTCATTCCCCAAACGGCCACCGCGGTCACCGTCAGCCAGACTGGTCTCGTAACCGCGACGGTTCCGGGCCAGACGACGCCGCAGCAACTCGGCCAATTGACGATCGCGAACTTCGTCAACGAAGCGGGCCTCATGGCGCTCGGCGGCAACTATTTCCAGCAGACAGCTGCGTCCGGCCAGCCGACGGTCGGCGTTCCGGGCGACACTGCGTTTGGGATCATCCAGCAGGGCTACGTCGAGGCTTCCAACGTCGATCCCGTCACCGAGATCACCAACCTCATTTCGGCTCAGCGCGCCTACGAAATGAACTCCAAGGTGATCCAGGCCGCAGACCAGATGTCCGGCACAATCTCCAACATGCGCGGCTAGGCTAAACCCCAGAGACTCGACCATGATTCTGACGCAAGCCCGACTGGTTCTCAAAGCCGCAATCGTGCTGTTCGCGGCGGCTTGCGCCACCCCTTCTTGGGCGCAGGAAACCCTCGTCCCGACCCCGAAGGCGGTCATTTATCCCGGCGAGGTGATCCTGGACGAGATGCTCGCCGACGTTCCCAATGTTGCACGGGACGGATCAGGCCCGTTCGTCAATTCTCGCTCGCTCATCGTCGGCAAGGCCGCGCGGCTCACGCTGCTTCCGGGCCATGCGATTCCATTTTCAGGTATCTCGAATCGCAAGCTCGTTTCCAACGGCGCCGAGGTCAAGCTCGTCTTCTCCGAGGGCGACCTCGTCATCACAACCACAGGCGCTGCGCTGCAAGACGGCTCGATCGGGGACATCGTCAGGGTTCGCAACGACGACAGCGGCGTCACTGTGTCCGGCGCCGTCCAGCCGGACGGCTCGGTCCGAGTGAGCGGGGGATAATGCGGCGACTGATTTTGGCGCTCGCGCTTTGTCTCGCCGCCGCGCCCGCCTATTCGGCGCGGATCAAGGATATCTCGGTCCTGCGCACCGCGCGCGACAGTCAACTTGTCGGCTATGGCCTTGTGGTCGGTCTCCAGGGAACTGGCGACACGCTGCGCAATACGCCCTTCACTGAGCAGTCCATCCAGGCGATGCTCGAGCACCTTGGTCTTGACGTGCACGGCGCCTCGCTCCGCAATCGCAACGTCGCCTCGGTCGTCGTCACAACGGATCTCGCCGCCGGGATGGAAGTCGGCTCACGGCTCGACGTCACTGTCTCCGCCCTCGGCGACGCTCCGTCCTTGATGGGCGGAACGCTCCTGCTCACCCAGCTTCAGGCGGCGGACGGAACGATCTATGCAAGCGCGCAAGGCGCAGTCGCCGTGACCGGTTTCGACGCCGTCGGCCAGGGCGAGACGCTGTCGCAAGGCGTCCCGACCGCGGGCCGCATTCCCAATGGCGCAATCGTTGAGCACGCACTTCCCGGATTCGCCGATGAGTTGCGTTCGATGCTCGAATTGAAGAACCCTGACTACGCGACTGCTGTCAGGATCGTCGACGCGATCAACGCCTATTCCCGGCAGCGATTTCGCGCCCATGCGGCTTACGAGGTCGACAGCCGGAAAGTCGAATTGTTCCGCCCCCGCAATGTCTCGTTCGCTCGGTTCATGGCCGAAATCGGGGAGCTTCAGGTCGATCCGGACATGGCCGCGCGGGTCGTTCTCGACGCGCGCACCGGCACGGTGGTTGTCGGTCAGGACGTGCAGATTTCAACCGTTGCGGTAACCTACGGAACGCTGACGGTCCGGGTCGCTGAGCAGCCTCGCGTCTCCCAGCCGGCCCCGTTCTCGAACGGCAGGACGGTCGTCACGCCCAACACCCGGATCGATGTTGAACAGGGGGGCGGACCAATCGCCATTGTCGGGGGATCAAGTCTCAGAGCGTTGGTCAGCGGACTGAACCGGATCGGCGTCAAGCCGCCGGGTATCATCGCGATTCTTCAGGCGATCAAAACCGCGGGAGCGCTGCAGGCCGATCTCGTTATTCAGTGACCAGCCCAGGCGGTCGCGGCGGTAGGCCAAGTTAACTCAGGTCAGCCCAGCGCAAGCCGCGCGGTCGAGCATGGCGCCCATTCTCGAGGCCGACAAATGTCATCTGCTTCGCTGTCGCAACGCCTGACGGTCCGATCCTGTGGCACGCGCATGCTGCTTAGAGTCGCCGGCGTTCTCCTTGTCTGTCCGGCGCTCGCTCAGGATGGGCGCCCGCCCGAGAGGGAGAAGCCAAAAGCGACTGTGGACAAAGCGGCGGATATCGAAGCCAGCCGCTTCTGCGCCAACGTCGCCCCGTCGATCGCCGAGGCGCGCATCGCCTGGGAGACGAGACGCCTCAATGAACTCGACGCGCAGGTCAAGCAACGACTCGCCGATCTCGAAAAAGCGGAAACGTCGCTGCAAGAATGGATCGCCAAGCGAGACGCCGCGCTCAAGTCGGCTAGCGATAACCTCGTCGCCATCTACGCCAAGATGCAGCCGGAGACGGCGGCCACTCAGATCGCCGCAATGGACGATCAAATGGCGGCCGCGATTCTGGGCAAACTCAAGGCGAGCGCGGCAGGAGCCATTCTCAATGAGATGGAGGCGGAGCGGGCGAGCAAGCTTGCGGCCTTTCTCTCCGGCGCAACCGGCGCTGGAAAAAAATCCTGATGCGGTTGCTTCTGCCGCCGCTGTTGTTGGCGATCGCAATGTCGATGAGCGGCTGCTGGACGAGCGCCAACGAATTCATGCGCGAACCCTTCTTTTCGCCTGTCGGCTCAGGGCTCGTCACCGACGAGACCGCGAGCATTCAGAGCGCCAGAGTCCTTCCCATCCCCCCGCCTTCCGGGCATGGGCCACCGCCGTCCCTTTACAGTCAGCCGCGCATCGCCAACGTCGGCGACATCGTGCGCGTGCTGATCGCGATGAACGACAAGGCGACCCTTGGCAACGCATCGGGCCGCTCGCAAACAACCAAGGACGGGGTTGTCGTCGACTTCGGCTACAACAATGGCTCGTCATCGGCGTCGTCCAACCAGCCAGCCAAACTTCTCGGCGACCTCTCCTCCTCGGCCTCAACCCAAGGGCAGGGCAACATCGACCGGTCTGAGCAGATTCAAGTGTCGGTGGCGGCGGTCGTCACCCGCGTCCTTCCCAATGGCAATCTTGTCATCTCGGGATCTCAGGAGGTTCGGGTCAATTACGAGCTGCGCCAGCTGACCGTCGCGGGGATCGTAAACCCGCTCGACATCTCGCTGAACAACACCGTCGCTTATGACCGGATCGCCGAGGCTCGCATCTCCTATGGCGGTCGTGGACGTCAGAGCGACTTTCAGCAGCCGGCCTGGGGACAACAGGTTTACGACGCCGTCAGGCCATTCTAGCCGGAGCGCTGATGTCTGATTCCGTCTTGCCCGTCGCCGCGAGGGAGTCGCCGAGGGGATCGTTGATTGAATTGGCGATCGTGATCTGTCTGGCCACCTGCGCCGGCGCCGCCTTTGAAACGTGGCGCCCTGCTGCCACGCCGGCGGCGGACAAGCCGGCAGAATCGCCGGCCAGCGCGCCGGCGCAATCTTCGACGATCGTCGACCTGCCGCCGATCGTAACCAACCTCGGCGCGCCGCAAGATACGTGGGTTCGGCTCGAGGGCTCGATCATTTTTGACCCCAAGACCTTGTCGCATCCCGAAGCTGTAGCGAGCCAAATTGGCGACGACGTCCTTGCCTATCTGCGAACGGTATCATTGCATCAGCTTGAAGGGCCGATCGGACTCGAGAACATCCGCCAGGACCTCAACGAACGAGCGGCGACCCGCAGCGGCGGCAAGGTGCATGCCTTCGTCATCCGAACATTGGTGGTGCAATGAAACGGGCAATCTGCGTAGGCGTTGCGCTCCTGGCGGCAAGCTGTCCGGCAGCAGCGCAGAGCGTCGACCTCAACGCCTTGATCCCTGCCGGCCGCGCCACGGCGAGCGGCCGCATCATCGAGCTCGTCGCGATTTTGACCGTGCTTTCGGTGGCGCCGGGCCTTCTCATCATGGTCACAAGCTTCACGCGGTTCATCGTCGCGCTTTCGTTCCTGCGCTCCGGCCTCGGTTTGCAGAGCGCGCCGGCCAATCTCGTCCTCATCAGCCTGTCGCTGTTCATGACCTTCTTTGTCATGGCGCCGACCTTCGATCGCGCCTGGCAAAAAGGCCTCAAGCCGCTCATGGACAATCAAATCAGTCAGCAGGACGCGCTCGCCGCGGTCGCCGAGCCGTTCCGGGAGTTCATGCTCGGTCAGGTTCGGGAAAAAGATATGGCGCTGTTCGAGGGCCTGTCCAAAGGGCGCTTCGAGGTTACCGATCGCTCCAAAGCGGATTTGAGGCTCCTTATCCCCGCCTTCATGATTTCCGAGCTCCGCCGGGGCTTTGAGATCGGGTTCCTGATTGTGCTGCCGTTTCTGGTCATCGATATGATCGTTGCGACACTGACGATGTCGATGGGCATGATGATGCTGCCGCCTTCGGTAATCTCACTTCCTGTCAAGATCCTGTTCTTCGTGCTGATCGATGGCTGGAACCTCTTGATTGGAAGCCTGGTGCGTTCGGCAAGCTGATCGAGCGCGGAGAGCCCAATCCGGCCCCAGCCTGGCGCAAGGCCGCGCGCCTCAAATGGACGCATCCGCCGAGGACGCTTCATGAGCATTCTGAACACCAGCGTTTCGGGCATGCAGGGCAATTCAAACTGGCTATCGTCGATTTCCCAGAATGTCGCCAACGCCAATACCACCGGCTACAAGAACGTCGAGACCGACTTCACGAGCCTGGTCGATCAGATCGCCAGCGGCGATCAATCGTTCGGCGGCGTCTCTACGAGCCAGGTCTCGCGCAACGCGCTCCAGGGCAATGTCGTCTCCACCTCGACGGCGACGGACCTTGCCGTCCAGGGCGCTGGTTTTTTCGTCGTATCCGACTCCAGCGGCACGATGTATCTGACGCGCAACGGATCCTTCACGCCCGATGCCTCAGGCAACCTTGTCAACAGCGCCGGCTACTACCTGATGGCGGCGAACGTGCAAAACGGCGCACCGCCGCTCGCCGCGAACTCCCTGACCGGCCTCCAAAAGGTCAATGTCGTCAACGCCGGCCAGACCGCTACGGCGACCACGACCGCCTCACTCACCGCCAATCTGCCGTCGACCGCGACCCCGGTCGCCGCCGCCAATCTGCCGTCCGCCAATTCGGCAAGTTCGACCTATACCGAAGCGACGTCGCTTGTCGTGTACGACAATCTCGGCGGCTCGCACACTATCAATCTTTATTTCACCAACACCGGGTCCAACACTTGGGAGGTCGACGCGTTCGATGCCTCGAAAGCGTCCGCCGGAGCCGGCTTTCCCTATTCGTCCGGTCCGCTTGCGACGCAGACCCTTGGCTTCAATCCGACCACCGGCGCGTTGTCCTCGGGCTCCCCGGTGTCGATTGCGGTGCCGAACGGGCAGACGATGAACCTTGATCTGAGCAACATGACGCAGCTCGCGGCGGGATTTAATGTCACCGCCGCGACTGCGAACGGGAACGCGCCGAGCGGGATCAGCGGCGTCTCCATCGCGACCAATGGATCCTTGACGTTCAACTACGCGAACGGGACCTCCAGCGTCGCCTACGACATTCCGCTGGCCAATGTGGTTAGCCCCGACAATCTCGCTTCGGTCAACGGCGGCGCCTATCTGCCGACCTCTGCTTCCGGACCCGTGTTTCTGGGGACCGCCGGCGGCGCGGGCTTTGGCAAGATCGAAGCCTCTTCGCTGGAAAGCTCGACGGTCGATTTGGCTACTGAACTGACCGAGATGATCCAGGCGCAGAGCGCGTATGAGGCCAACTCCAAGGTGTTTCAGACCGGCGCCAACATTCTAGACGTCCTGAACGGGTTGAAGCCGTGAGCTCGAGCGAGCCTGGAAACCTTCGATGAGCCTGTCGACCGCGTTCAACGTCATCAGCTCTTCCTTGGCCGCGAACGCGGCGCAGACCGCCGTCGTCTCGAACAACATCGCCAACGTCAACACGCCCGGCCATTCGCGCGACATCGCGAATGTCGTGACGAACTCCTACGGCGGCGCGGACGTTGCTTCGATCACCCGCGAGGCCAACGCCGCGCTCTTGGAGCAAGTCTCAAGCTCGACCTCACAGGCGGCGGCGCAGCAGGCGATTTCCGACGGGCTGTCGACGCTCGCCCAAACCGTCGACGACAGTTCATCGGCCTCCTCAACCTCCGGCGCCAACCAGAACGGCGCCTCGCCCTCCGCCATGCTGGCCAACCTGCAAAGCGCGCTGACAACCTACGCAGACTCGCCGAGCTCGTCGTCCGCCGCCGGCGCGGTGGTGTCGGCCGCCTCAGATCTCGCCTCGTCGCTGAACAGCGCGAGCGCAACGGTCCAGCAGGTGCGCGAAACCGCCGACCAGAGGATGGCCTCATCGGTCAATACGATCAATTCGCTGCTCAATCAGTTCACGGCCGCCAACAACGCCGTCGTCACCGGGCTTCGGACCGGCGCCAATGTCTCCAGCGCGGAGGATACGCGCGACTCGATCGTGACCCAGCTCGCGCAGCAGATCGGCGTCTCGACCGTCATCGCCGCCAATGGCTCGCAGTCGATCTACACCGACAGCGGCGTCACTCTGTTCCAGGACACGCCGCGCACGGTCTCGTTCGCCCCGACTCCGACGATGATCGATGGCGCGAATGGCGGCGTGGTCACGGTCGGCGGCGTGCCGATCACCGGCGCCAATTCGCCGATGCCCATTCAATCGGGCGAGCTCGCCGGTTACGCGACGTTACGGGACACGCTCGCGCCCGAATATCAGGCCCAGCTCGACCAGATCGCCGGCGGCCTCATCAACGCCTTCGCCGAAAGCGACCAATCGGCCACCCCCACGCTGCCCACGCTGCCGGGCCTGTTCACCACGGCGGGCGCGACCAGTCTGCCCTCGATGTCAGCGACGATCGGACTTGGCGCCGCAATCGAGGTCAATTCGAATGTCGACCCGTCGCAGGGCGGGAATCCGAATCTGCTGCGCGACGGTGGCGTCTCCGCCCCCGGAAACCCGGCCTACACCTACAACACGACCGGCGCGGCCAGCTATACGGGACGCATCCAGCAGCTCATCGGCCAGATCACCGCGACGCAGAGCTTCGACCCGTCCGCAGGCCTCGACTCATCGGCCAGCCTCACCAATTACACCAACGCCTCCGTGAGCTGGCTGCAAGCCCAGAACCAGCAGGCGAGCGACGCCTCCTCCTATCAAAACGCGGTCGCAACGCAGGCAACCTCGGCGTTGTCGAACGCGACCGGCGTCAATCTGGACGCTGAAATGACGAACATGCTGAACCTCGAAAACTCCTACGCTTCAACAGCCAAGCTTTTGACCACCGTCACCAGCATGTTCTCAGCCTTGCTGCAGGCGGCATGACCACCGTGGGCGCAAACTTTGTTTCGACCCCGTTCCTGGCTAACAGCCTTGTGGGCCCGGTCATGCAAGCCCAGTCCTCGCTAAGCAATGCGATGACGGAGATGTCGACCGGCGAATATGCCAATCTCGGTTTGCAGCTCGGCGACCAGTCCGGTTACGAACTCTCGCTAAAGGAGCAGGTCGGCCTTCTCCAGACGCTGACCAGCGGCGATAGCGTCGTTTTGACCAACCTGTCCACTGCACAGAACGCGCTATCGGCCACCCAGAAAAGCGCCCAGACGACGCTCGACAATCTCGCAGCCTGGACGCCAGTCGGCGATTCAGGCCCCTCGCTGCAGAATATGGGCCAATCGGCGCTGCAGTCGCTCATCAGCGGGGCCAACACGACATCGGGCGATCAATATGTTTTTGGCGGAATCGATTCCGCCGTCGCGCCAATGGCGGACTATTATTCGACCCCAACGTCGGCCGCCAAGACAGCGATCGACCAGGCTTTTCAGACAACATTCGGCGTCCTGCCGAGCGATCCGGGCGCGGCGAACATCTCCGCGTCGGCGATGCAGAGCTTTCTTTCCGGGCCGTTCGCGGCGCTCTTCCAAGGCGCCTCGTGGAGCGCAGACTGGTCGTCCGCCTCGAGCGTCAATACGAGCGCCGAGATCGCGCCGGGTCAGACCGTCACAACGTCGACCAACGCCAATCAGCCGGGCTTTCAACAGCTGGCGCAGGCTTACACGATGCTGAGCGAATTCGGCGGATCCGCGCTTAGCAGCGATGCGCAGCAGGCTGTGGCCACCGCCGCCGCCTCGCTCGTTTCGCAAGGCGTCGATTCGATGATCAACGTTCAAGCCGGGCTCGGCTCGAGCCAGAGCGCCGTGACCAACGCCAACAGTTCGATGAGTTCACAGCTCACGATCCTGCAAGGCCAGATTGGCAACCTCGACAACGTCAACCCCACGACGACGGCGGCGCAGATCAGCAGCCTGACCAATCAGATCCAGATGGCCTACGAACTTACAGCGCGCCTGCAGCGGCTCAATCTGGCGCAATACCTGCCCGTCGCCTGACACACGAAGGGTCGCGATGTACGAATTTGCTTACAACGATGTGGTCGAAGATTCCCACCAGACGATGCGGGCGCGCGAGCGCGTGGCGATTGACCGCGTGATCGCAATGCTGCGCGTGGCCCAGCAGAAGGGCCCGCAGTCGCGCGAGCGCGTCGAAGCCCTATTTTATCTCCGCCGTCTGTGGTCGATCTTTATCGACGACCTCAATGGCCCGAACAACGAGCTGCCGGACCAGCTCAGAGCCGGAATTATCTCGATCGGTATTTGGATGAACAAGGAGATCGATCGCGTGCGCGGCGGACTAACCAATGATCTGACGCCGATGATCGAAATCAACCAGCTAATCCGCGACGGACTGAAGTGAGGGTCGTCGCCGCATGAACATCACGCTCAGAGCCGGGGAACGCTTCTTCATTAACGGCGCGGTCATCCGCATCGACCGGAAGGCCTCGATCGAACTCCTGAACGAAGTCACCTTCCTGCTCGAGAACCATGTGATGCAGGCCGAGGAAGCGACGACGCTGGTCCGCCAGATCTATTTCGCCGTCCAGATCATGCTGATGGACCCGACGGCGGCCGCCAGCGCGACGCCGCTCGCCCGTTCGCTGATCGAGACAGCGCTTGGCGCCTATCGCGCGCCTGAGTTGACCGCAGGGCTCAGGAGCGTCGACGCGTCGCTACTCCGTGGCCGCAATTTCGAGGGGTTGAAAGCTCTGCGCGGCCTGTTCGCCCTCGAGGACAAAGAGCTTCAGCCGCTCGCCGACACGCCGAGCGCCGCCTGAGACAGGAGAACGCCATGACCGTCAGCGCTACCCCCCCCGTCGCGTCCCCCGGCGCATCGCCTACCTCGTCAGCGGCGAGCGCGGCGACCCAAAGCCTAAGTTACAACGATTTCCTGACCCTTCTCATGGCGGAGATGAAGAACCAGGACCCGACGCAGCCTATGGACCCGTCGCAGATGGTGTCTCAGCTCGCCACCGTCTCCGAGGTTGGGCAAGCGGTGCAGACCAACACGACTCTGGCCTCACTGTTGACTGCGACTTCGCTCAGCCAGGCTGAGCAGCTGATCGGCCGCACCATCACCTCCGCCGACGGGTCAACCTCGGGCGAGGTCGCTTCGGTCAACGTCGGCAGCGCGGGCGCGGTGGCCACCCTGACTAATGGCGCGACCGTGTCGCTCGCCACCGGCGCGAGCGTGCAATGAACGAAGGCGACGCGATCGATCTCGTCCAGTCGGCGATCTGGATGGTGGTGGTCGGCGCCGGGCCTTGCGTCGGAGCGGCGATGGCGGTGGGCGTGGTGATCGCGCTGTTGCAGGCTTTGACCCAAATACAGGAGATGACGCTCACCTTCGTGCCGAAGATGATCGCGGTCTTTGTCGCCGCGAGTCTCACGGCCTCATTCGTTGGGGCTAAGTTCTCGATCTTCACCCAGTCGATCTACGCGCGGATCGAGCAGGGGTACAAATAGGCTCTAGACGGCCCACAGCATCGGAAGCTGCGAGCTTATCCATTTCGCCAGCGCCGCATTGACTTCGATCGGCTTCTCTTGCGCCATCCAATGGCCGGAAGGAACGGTGACTTCGGTCAGGTTGCCGCACTGGGCGCGCATCGGCTCGGCGAGACGTGAGACGAGGGTCTCGCATACATAATCGTATGCGCCGTGCATGAAGAGCACGGGCGTGTCGAGTCTCCAGTTCGCTTTAGCGCGCGCCGCGTAGGCGAGATTGGCCTGCCAGTTCATGTACCAGCTGTCGGGGCCGAAGAACCCGTTGCGCTCGAGCGCGGCGACATAGCGATGTTCGTCCTCCTCGCTGAGCACGGCGGCGTCGCGCGGAATATCGGGCGCGCGATTGGCGGCGCGAAACCAGCCGCCATTGACGCGGGTGAACGCAGTCCGCGCGGGCTTGCCCCGGCCGGCGGGATCGCCGGCGCGGAAAAGCGCCCGGACGGTTGCGCCCACATCGGTCTCGAAGCCGGCCTCCGCGACCGCAAAATTCTCCCGGTAGAACAATTGATAGTCCCATTGCGCCGCCGGAAACTTGTCCGCTGGATAGACGGTCCGGTCGGCCAACGGAACGACGGTCTCAACGGCAAAGCCGTCCGGGATGTAGGGCACACATAGGCTGGCGACGCCGTGACAGCGTTCCGGATGATGCTGGGCGATGGACCAGACGACCGGCGAGCCCCAATCGTGCCCGGCCCAGATCGCTTTCTCGGCTCCGAGCGAACCTAAGAGCTCGATCATGTCGGCGACAATTTCTTCCAGCCCATAGTCCTCGTGGCGCGAGTAGACACTGGAGCACCCATAGCCGCGCATGTCGGGCGCAACCGCGCGAAAGCCCAAGCCTCCAAATACCGCAAGCTGCCCGCTCCAGGAGATCGCCAGCTCCGGCCAGCCATGCACGAAGATGATCGGCGTCGCGTCCTCGGGCCCGCACGAAAGAAAGAAGGTCGTGTGCCGCGCGGTCTTGGCGACATGCTCCAGGATGGGGAAGCTCATGCTGCTCTCCGAGGCTCGAGCCTCTTTGGGCCTGCGAGGCTGCGCCGCAAATTCAGGTAACTGGCTTCGTCCGTCCCGACAAGTAGGGCGCCCAAGCCGCGGGGCGACCCACGGTTCGATCCTCGCGCAAGGTTCGTGGCACATCCTCCCAGGCAGGGACGCCGTGTGCTGGCTCCCAATTAGCGAGGGCGGCGATGTCATTGACGGCGGTGGGGACCGCGCCGACAGCAAACCGCGGCGGCAAAGACATCGCCTTCGCCGTAGGCATCGTCCTCATCCTTTGCCTGTTTTT
>DASXXT010000429.1:0-8246 GCA_036502965.1 Roseiarcus sp.
CCGCCACTCGGGCGTCCGCTCCTCGTTTTGGCGCGTGACAGGTTCGCTCGGTTTCGCCGACGCCGGCGCTCAGATGGAGCGCCCCACCCACGCCCTGCGATAAACCGGGTCGATAGCATATCTTTTTGGGCAACGCGAGAGGGCGCAGGACCCGCCGCACCGCGGTCTTGCGGGCGAGTCCGAGCCATCAGATCATCGCCATTCCGCCGTTCACATGCAGCGTCTGCCCGGTCACATAAGCCGATTCGGAACTCGATAAATACACTGCCGCCGCGCCAATTTCCTTGTCGGAACCGAAACGTCCAGTCGGTATCGAGGCGAGGATCGTATCGCGCTGTTTCTGGTCCAGCGCCCGGGTCATCGGGCTCTCTATGAAGCCGGGCGCAATGCAATTGACGGTGATGCCCCGCGTCGCGACCTCGGCGGCGAGCGCCTTGGACATGCCGATCATGCCGGCTTTCGCCGCAGCGTAATTCCCTTGCCCCGCATTGCCTTGGACGCCGACAACCGACGTTATGTTTATGATTCGGCCAAAGCGGCGTTTCAGCATGCCTTTCAGCGAGGCGCGCGACAGGCGGAAGGCCGCGGTCAGATTGATCGCAAGAACAGTATCCCAGTCCGCGTCCTTCATACGAATGAACAGACTGTCGCGAGTGATCCCGGCGTTGTTGACGAGAATGTCGATCGGTCCGAGCGCGCTTTCGACGGCCGGGATCAAGGCTTCCACCGCCGCGGCGTCGGAGAGATCGCAAGGCGCCGCATGCGACCGGGTCTCGAGTGCGGCGGCGAGCGTTTCCAGGGCCTCCCGCCGGGTGCCGGTGAGTGCGACCGAGGCTCCCTGCGCGTGCAGGGCGCGCGCGATCGCTTGCCCTAGTCCGCCCGACGCGCCGGTGATGAGCGCAATCCTTCCAGTCAGATCGAACACCAGCGTCGTCCCTCTCGTCGGATTCTCACGGCTGCGCCGAGGCGCTGAAGGCGGCGACGTCGGCGGGCGCGCCAATGCTGATCGTCGTCGCGCCCTCCACGATTCGCTTGATGAGGCCGGTCAAAACTTTGCCCGCGCCGAGTTCGATAAACCGGGTGACGCCATGCGCGCTCATATAAGTCACGCTCTCGCGCCAGCGAACGGTGGCGGTCACTTGGGCGACGAGGCCAGATCGGATCGCTTCTGGTTTTGTGACCGCCTTGGCTTCGGCGTTGGCGATGAGCGGCGGCTTGGGGGGACGAATCGTAACGCTCTTCAGCGCTTCCTCCATCGCCTCCGCAGCTGGTTGCATGAGCGCGCAATGAAACGGCGCCGAGACGGGCAGAAGCATTGCCCGCTTCGCGCCGGCAAGCTTGGCGAGCACGATCGCGCGCTCGACCGCGGCGATCGTGCCCGAGACGACGACCTGACCGCCGCCGTTGTCATTGGCGGCCTGGCAGATCGCGCCGGTGAGATAGAGGTCGCTCGCCGCTTGGGTCGCGATCTTCACCACCGCCCCGAATTCGAGGCCGAGGATGGCCGCCATAGCACCTTCGCCCACCGGGACAGCCTTCTGCATTGCTTCGCCGCGCAGGCGCAAGAGACGCGCCGCGTCTTCGAGGGTGAGCGAATCGGCCGCACAAAGAGCCGAATATTCGCCGAGCGAATGCCCAGCGACATAGGCCGCCTCCAAGCATGAGCTGAAGCCTCCCTCAGTCTCCAAAACCCTGAGCGCCGCGATGCTCACTGCCATTAGCGCGGGCTGGGCGTTCGCGGTCAGTGTGAGTTGAGCCTCAGGCCCCTCGAACATGAGCTCGGATAGGTTTTGTGACAGGGTGGCGTCCACTCGGCCGAACACCTCTCGCGCCATTGGAAATTCGTTCGCCAACGCCTTTCCCATGCCGACCACCTGGGAGCCCTGACCCGGAAACACCAAGGCCGTCTTCATGGACTCGTTTCTCCGACTGAACGCGAAAAGCCACTCGGCTCGCGCCCGGGCGCGGCGGCGGTGACACGGTCCCGGCCAGGCTGTCAAGCGGGGGGTTACCGAGGCGAAAAAGGTGATCAGATTTGCCCGAAGCCGTATCGGAAGGGGTCCTGCGGGTCCTGCACCAGCTTGCTTTCGGCGCATATGAACGCGCGTCCGCTGATGCGCGGGAGAACGCCGCCGGTCGGACCCGGTTCGAAGCTCGCGCGAAAGCGGCTGCCGATGATGCTTTCCTGCACCCAGACTTCGCCTGGCCGCAACTTTCCGTCGGCGTGGAGGCAAGCAAGCTTGGCGCTGGTTCCGGTTCCACACGGCGACCGGTCGTAAGCCCCCCCGGGGCAGAGGACGAAATTGCGGCTGTTCGCGCCGCTCGATCGCGCGGGGCCGAAGAACTCGATATGGTCGATCAAGGCGCCGTCCTTGCCGCGCACGCCTTGGGCTCGAAGCGAGTCATGAATGGCGGTTGCGGACACTGTCAACGGACCCACGTTCCCGAACTCGAGATCGCAAGGCGCAAACGAGGTGAGGAAGAACCAGTTGCCGCCCCAGGCGACGTCTCCGCGCAAAGCGCCGAGTCCCTCGACCTCGACTTCGACCGCTTCGGCGAAACGGTAGCTCTCGACATTCTCGACCGTCGCCGTTGAGCCGTCGACGAGCTCCACGCCGACCGCGCCGACCGGCGTCTCGAAGCGATGGCGCCCGGGCTTGAGCCGGCCCATATGCGCAAGCGTCACGGCAAGGCCGATCGTCCCGTGGCCACACATGCCCAGATATCCGACATTGTTGAAGAAAATGACGCCGGCGGCGCATGAGGGGTCGTCCGGCTCGCAGATGAGGGCGCCAACCAGCGCATGGTGCCCCCGCGGCTCGTTGACGGCGAAGCGGCGGAAATGATCGAACTCGGCCTCGAAGCGGGCAAGGCGTTCGGCAAGCGGGCCGTCACCAAGCGGCGGTCCTCCATCGACGATCACCCGGGTTGGCTCGCCCTCTGTATGGGAATCGATGACCCGCACCGCCTCAATCCTTGGCGCCGGGCCAAGAAGCGTACCAGGCGCGGAACGTCGTGAACCGCCGCTTCGCCATGCTCTCCTGTGATGGGCTGAGCGCGTCGAAGGCATTCAAGTGCAACGCATATTCGTCGTGCCCCACGAGCGTCGTCAGGCGCTTGAAGTAAAGCACGAGATCGACGCCCTCGTCGAAAACCGAGAGGGGGCCAAGCGCGCTTTCAAGCTCAAGCGCGAGGCGTCGCGCCTCAGCGTCGCCCTTGGCCGCGCGCTGAGAGAGTTCAACCAGGCGCAGCACCTCGCGCGGCAGCACATTGCCGATGCCGGTAATGGCGCCGCACGCGCCGCAATTGACAATGCCGTGGAACACTTGGGTGTCGACGCCGACCATCAGCGCGATGTCGTCCGACCGTCCCGCAATATGCTCCGCGGCGTAGGACAACGATTCCGCGCCGCCGAACTCCTTGAACCCGACCAAATGGGGAAACTCTTTGCGCAGTTCGAAGAACAGCTCCGCTCGAGTCTGGAAGCCATAATAGGGGCTGTTGTAGATGACCGAAGGCAAGTCGACCGCCGCTTCGAGCACGCGGGCGAAATGGCCGCGCTGGGCGGCCGTGGAGGAGCCGCGCGACAGAACGCGCGGGATGATCATGAGCCCCCGCGCGCCTTTTTCCTTCGCGTGACGGGCAAGCGTCGCGGCCTCAACGGTGTTCTGCGCGCCAGTGCCGACGACGACCGGGAGGCCCGCCTTCGCCAAACGCTCGACGCCCTCCATCCGCTGTTCGATCGTGAGCAGCGGCCAGTCGCCCATCGAGCCGCAATAGACGAGCCCCGACATTCCGGCGCCGACAAGATGTTTCCCCATCCGCACGAGGGCGTCGAAGTCGGGCAGCCGATCGGCGCCGCAGGGCGTCATGAGGGCCGGAAAGGTTCCAGAAAAGACTTGCGACGGCATCCTGTGGCTCCCTGAAGTCGGGGTTTCAGATCATTTGAAGAGGTTCGAAGGTCCGCGCCAGGCTTATCCGATGCGCCAGCGTTTCCCGCGCGACCGGTTGTAAACCGAATCATCGCCCATGCCCAAGTTCCGGGAGAGCGTCGGGCGTCAGGCGACACTACCTTCGACCGGAGTCATCTGGCTTTGTCCGAAAGGCGATCTTTGACTCGCGCACCCTTCAGTGCGCCTCGGCTAGCTGTATCGGCGCATCCGGTCGGCGATTTCACCCTGCCGTAGCCGCCAGAATTTCGAGCGCCTTACCCGCCGCCTTCGCGGCCTCCTCACGCCGATCGAGGGCCTGCTAGACATTCCGCGAGCCCGATAGCTGCCATCGGCAGTCCCCGAAAGCTCATGCAATCCTGGCGGCCTCGCGCAACTCCGACCAAGAGCAAAGTTTCGAAAGAGTCTGGAGCCCCGCCCAGGAGGGAGGGGAGCTGGGCGGGGCAAGGGCGCGGAGCTGGAGGCCCCCGCGCGACCGGCAGTTTTGCAGCGCGCAATGACAGCAGGATGACGCAAAAAAGGCGGCCAGAAGGCCGCCCTTTGTGCATCCAGGGCTCGCGAGCCTATTTGTGGGTCGCGCGCCGAATGGTGTCCTTGGCGTCGCCGAGCGCTTGGCGAGCTTCGCCCTTCGCCTTGTCCATCTTCCCTTCGGCTTGCATCTCCTTGTCGTCCATCATCTTGCCGGCGGCGTCCTTCACGCCGCCCTTGGCCTTGTCGGCGGCGCCTTTGATATGTTCTTTGTCCATGACAGCCTCCTATGAAAGCTGCCCACCAACGCGGGGGCGACGACATAGGTTCCAGCGGTCGGCATCGACTCGGTTCGGCCAGTTCGGTCTTGGGGGAGATCGTCAGGCTCCCCTCGGTCTGGCGCTCGAACGGTGATAGGGGTGCTGCTCAACCCGCCGCGCTTCTACAAGCGGCCGGCTGCGCGAGGAACGGATGACGGCGGCGCCTGGAAAATCCTGCGGGTCCTGCACGATGTGCTGCTCGGCGCTGGAGATCGCGCATTTCAGCAAGCCGGCGGGGCCGCTGTGCGTCAATTGCCGCATTGGCGGCGGCTGCGCCATCTACGCTGAGCGCCCAGAGGTTTGTCGCGACTTCGAGTGCGAATGGCTGACCCGTCGCGAGCTGTCGCGGCGATTGCGCCCCGACCTGGTTGGCACAATCCTCATGGAAGACGCCGACAGTGACGAATACCGCGCCGTTTGCGCGCCGGAGAAGCCGATGGCCTGGCGCCATCCGATGGTGTTCGCCCATCTGGTCGCCATGGCCAAGTCCGGCCGGATCGTGGTCGCCAAGGCAGGGCTCTCCTCGTGGCGGATCTTCGGCTCGGGCGAATGGGGGCCGACCGTCTGATCCGCTCGATTATTGGCCAAAATGCCTACCGGAAAGGCGCCGGAGCCGCCGTCGCCCCATTCCTGACTTCTCGGCAGGCGCCCGGTAGCGCGATCCCCGATCCAATGCTATTGAGCCCCCGGCCGCGCTCACCCTGCCGCGCCGCCTAAGGGCAATGGATCGGCGGCGCCGATCCCACGGGGACAACGGAGTCTCGCGGCACATGAAGAAGATCGAGGCGATCATCAAGCCGTTCAAGCTCGACGAAGTGAAAGAGGCGCTACAGGAGGCGGGAATCCAAGGCATTACCGTCCTCGAGGCGAAGGGCTTCGGCCGCCAGAAGGGTCACACCGAACTTTATCGCGGGGCCGAATACCTCGTCGACTTTCTGCCCAAGGTGAAGATCGAGGTCGTCGTCTCGGACGACAATCTCGCTCAGGCGGTCGAGGCGATCCGCGGCGCGGCCCAGACGGGGCGCATCGGCGATGGCAAGATATTTGTATCCCACATAGACGAGGCGATCCGGATCCGCACCGGCGAAACCGGCGCGGACGCGGTCTAAGGGCATTTCGGGCTGAGCAAAGGGCGTAACGCCGATCCCCGCAGTGGCGGGAAGCAAAGCTTTATCATCGAGGAAAGGCAAATCATGACGACCGCCAAGGATGTCCTGAAGGCGATCAAGGACAACGACGTCAAATATGTCGATCTGCGCTTCACCGACCCACGCGGCAAATGGCAGCACGTGACCTTCGATCAGAGCCTGGTCGACGAGGACGCTTTCGCGGACGGCCTGATGTTCGACGGCTCGTCGATCTCCGGTTGGCGGGCGATCAACGAATCCGACATGACGCTGATGCCCGACCCGACCTCGGCGTGCATGGACCCGTTCTTCGCCGCTTCGACGATGGTCATCAATTGCGACATTCTCGATCCGGCGAGCGGCCAGCCCTACAACCGCGATCCGCGCGGCATCGCCAAGAAGGCCGAGGCGTATCTCAAGTCGACCGGCATCGGCGACACCGTCTTCTTCGGCCCCGAGGCCGAGTTTTTCGTGTTCGACGACGTGCGGTTCAAGGCCGACCCTTATAACACCGGCTTCCAGATCGACTCGATCGAACTGCCGATCAATCAGGACACGGCCTACGAAGGCGGCAATCTCGGCCACCGTGTGCGCACCAAAGCTGGCTATTTCCCGGTGCCGCCGCAGGATTCGGCGCAGGACATGCGGGGCGAAATGCTTGCGGCGATGGCGCAGATGGGGGCGATCGTCGAGAAGCACCACCACGAAGTGGCGTCCGCGCAGCATGAGCTCGGCCTCAAGTTCGGCCCGCTCGTGACCATGGCCGACCACATGCAGGTCTACAAATATTGCATCCACATGGTCGCGCAGAGCTACGGCAAGACGGCGACCTTCATGCCCAAGCCCGTCTATGGTGACAACGGCTCGGGGATGCACGTCCATCAGTCGATCTGGAAGGGCGGCAAGCCGGTGATGGCCGGCAACAAATATGCCGATCTGAGCCAGGAGTGCCTTTATTACATCGGCGGAATCATCAAGCACGCCAGGGCGCTCAACGGCTTCACCAACCCGTCGACCAACAGCTACAAGCGCCTGGTGCCCGGCTTCGAGGCCCCGGTGCTGCTCGCCTATTCGGCGCGCAATCGCTCAGCCTCGTGCCGCATTCCGTGGACTTCGAACCCCAAGGCCAAGCGCGTCGAGGTGCGGTTCCCCGATCCGACCGCCAACCCGTATCTCGCCTTCGCGGCGATGCTGATGGCGGGGCTCGACGGCATCGTCAACAAGGTCGACCCGGGCCCGGCGATCGACAAGGACCTTTACGACCTGCCGCCGAAGGAATTGAAGAAGATCCCGACGGTATGCGGCTCGCTGCGCGAGGCGCTCGGCAACCTCGACAGGGACCGTGCGTTCCTCAAGGCGGGCGACGTCTTTTCCGACGACTTCATCGACAGCTATATCGAGCTCAAGATGGGCGAAGTCCAACGCTTCGAGATGACGCCGCACCCGATCGAGTTCGACATGTATTATTCGTACTAAGTCCGGCCTCCCAACGCGCGACCAGGGGGCCGGGCCAGCGGGCCGCCCCTGGCGTTCCAAGCGGCCCCATTCCCGCAAAATAAACGCCATTAAAAGCAAATAAACGCAAGCAAAATTGCTTGCTTTTACTAACATTTATTTTTTTGAATCGGGACTTTTCAATGGGTTACCGCCGATTCAAATAAAAAATTTCTCTCGTCCCGGCCCCCTGCGCAAGGCGCCTCCAGCGCCGATTTGCCCACATGCCGTTCCCTTTCCTTTCTGCCGGTGGGCGGCTCCATCCGATCCAGCCAAGGGGAAAGATATAACACGGCCTTCGGTTTTTGCCAAGGGATTGTATGACCCTCATCGTCTGAGGGACGCGAGCCACGGGGTCAGGTCTGCATCCTAACCACGGCAGGCGGTTCATAGCTGCCCCTTCGCTTTTCGTCCGGGAAGATCGGCCCGCACTTCTGCCGCCCCCGCCTGACCCCGCCTCCCGCGCTGAGAGGCGGCCACGGCCTAACCGGCGCAAGCGTAGGTAGTTTCGCGCATTGTCAAGCCGGCCTGGTGGCTTAATCATCACGGCGTCACAAAGGGCTTCCGTATAGATGATTGAGACGGTCGATGCACCCGCCTCCGCCGCGTTTCGACACGCACCTAACGAGGGAAAAATACCAATAAAACTAACTGACACACGACGGCTAACGACACGTTTCTGCGCAGGGGTCTGACTTATACGTGTCGGCCACGGTGCAACCTGGGCAAAGGAGGAATCTTCAATCATTGAGCTGGACCCCGGATTTAGGACCATTGGCTAAGGTGTGAAAAGTCCTGCTCTGTCGCAACCCGATGGAGCGAGAAATGACGAAGTCACGCAAGAAGTTTGATTCGGCGTTCAAGGCGAAGATTGCGCTTGAAGCGCT
>DASXXT010000430.1:0-8109 GCA_036502965.1 Roseiarcus sp.
GCCCAACGGTGGTGACAGATGACAAATTGATCATAGACTTTCCCACGGACGTCGCTCCTTCAGATGTTGTTTCAACGACAACCATCTTGGCACGGCCCTTCATTGAGCCAGATGCCGCGCGGGCGACGTCCACACCATCAGGGTCGGCCAATCCGGCGCAGCATCGAAATCCAAGATGGCCGAATGGAGCCGACGGACCCCGCTGACGCACAAAAAAGAGGAGAAGGATGAATGACCATTACATCTGACCGAGTTCGCGAAATCTTCAAGGGGCTTGAGAACGGCGACGGCGCCGCCTTCTTCGACCACGTGGCCGACAACGTTGATTGGACGGTCATGGGAACTCATCCACTCGCCGGCCACTATCCCTCCAAACGCGCTTTCGTAGACGCTACTTTCAGCAAACTCGGCAAAGTGCTTCCAAACGGTGCCCAGCTGCGCGTCACCAACGAAATCGTCGCGGGGGACACCGCAGTGGTTGAATTGGTGTCGGACGCAACGGCGCGAAACGGTATGCGCTTCGACAACCATTACTGCTGGGTTACTCGCTTCGATAGGGGCGCCATTGTCGAAGTGCGCGCCTATCTCGACTCGGCGATGGTTGCAGAGCTGTTCCGTCAGAACCCGATCACCTAGGCCAAATAAAGGAAGCAGTCCTCGCCGCGACCGGTGGGGGACCCAGGTGAACGACATCGTCGACAAGGTGCCCCGCCGTCGGCCGGCGAAAGCGCGTCGATGTCCGGCGGCGGCGACATCCTCCCATCGAGTCAGAAAACCCCCGATTCGACAATTTTTGCAAGCCCCATGTCAATTGGCCGCATCCTCGCGCTCGCCAGGACTCTTCCCGCCTTCAGCGAAGGACCGCTTTTTCGCGCTTTCCGCCCGTCCGTAAGGCCGATCTCCAAGGCCAGCAAAGGGTCGATTTGGCCGGTTCGCTAAGCCCCTGGCGCAATGGCCGCTATTTGCGCATTCCTTCCGTAGCGGACTGGCCAGGAACGTCGCCTTCGGGTCCAGCCTGTGTGACACGGCGGCGGTGTCGATTCCGACCGTCCGGTGGCCCACTCAACCGGGTACCAAGTGTCAGACTTTATCCACTAATCAGGCGGGCCGCTCGGCGGCGGAGCTGTCAGCCCCAATCCTGGATCGAGCGAGCGGTTGGACTGGCCTGAGCCGGCGCCCCTTCAGCGCCTCCGCTTCAGGGCGGCGCGAAAGGCGAGCGCCGTCTCGGGGATGCCGGTTTCGAACGGTGTAGGGTCCGACCAGAAGGCGGCGGCGAAACGGCTCGCGTCGACATGATAGGGCCGGTCCCACTGGAAGCGCATCTCGATCAGCTCTCGCAACAAGGGCGAGAACATCGCGCTCGCGCCCAGCATCCAGGCTGGCATGGCGCTGATGCGCAGCTTGACGCCAAGGGTCTCGGCGGCGATTGCGAGGAGGTCGCGGGTCGTGCGGGTCGGCGACGCGCAGGGAACGTGCCAAGCCTGGCCGAAAGCCGAGTCGGGCGCATCGAGCACCGTCGTCGCCGCCCGCGCGATGTCCGGCACATAAGCGTAGTCGTGGAGGACGTCCGGGGAGCCGATGAACACCGCGGGCTTGCCTTTGGCGAGTTTGCCGATCGAAGTGTCGCCGAGATAGGAATTGCCGACGCCGGGCCCATAAAAGTCGGACGCTCGCAGGGCCGCGACACGCGCTTCTCCGGCGGCGGCGGCGTCCCTCCAGATTCGGGTTGCGGCTGAGCGCGCCGCGGGTTTCCAGCCATAGTCGGTCAGCGGCATGGTCTCGACGAGTGGCGCGGTCTGAGGCCCATACATGTAGAGATTGTCGATAAACACCATCCGCGCGCCGGTCGCTTTGCAGGCGGCGACGAAATTGGCCATCGCCTTCGGCCAGGCCTCGCGCCACACGATGCCGGAATAGGGAAAGCCGATCGCGACCACGAACTGCCCCGAGCCGCGTACGGCCTTGACGACCGCGTCGCGGTCGAGCGCGTCCGCGGGCGCGAACGTCGCTCCCTGCGGCAGGTCCGGCGGCATGCGCCGCTGCGCTACGGTGACCTCGCGGCCATCGGCCGTGAGCCGCGCGGCGGTGGCGCGTCCAACCGGGCCATAGCCAAAAACCGTGATCCTGTCGGTCATGACTTGACCTTCATTCAGCCGTCGCCCGGATCGCCATGAAATCCCCAAAAACGAGAGTTAAGTAAAACAATTAGAGGCGTTGTTCAACGCTGCGTGTAATGAGGGAGGTTTGAATGCCAAACAGTGCTTCGTTGCGCTTGGGCGAAAAAAATGTCCAGGACTGGATCAACCTGATCTGCGGCGTATTGCTTTTCGTCTCGCCTTGGGCCCTCGGATTCTCCGGGGATCTCATGGCGGCGAGAACGGCATGGGTCGGCGGCGTGATCATCTTCATCATGGGCGGCGCTGCGCTTATGCAGTTCGCCGAGTGGGAGGAATGGGTGGCGCTGATCGTTGGCGCGCTTGTCATCGTCGCGCCGTGGGTCTTGGGATTCGCAGCGATCCACGCGGCGATGTGGTCATGCGTCGTGCTTGGCGTCATTGTCGCATTGTCCTCGATTTCCGAGATCTGGGCCGTCCATCATCCCGCAGCGACAGCGGGACGATGAGATCTGTGTGACCGGGCGGACCGCCCGCCAAGCGAGCGATCCGCTCCTTCTCCGGATGTGACCCGGCGGCTGCCGCGGCTTTTAGGCTCTTGACGGGCGGCGCGTTGGCGAATCTCTAGCGATGCGCCGAATCGCTCGCCAGGAGCACTCAAGCCCGATGAAGATGCGCTGATTGTCGCTTGTTTCGCGCTCGCCGCCTGCAACGCGCCGGCCCCGCAGGCCTCGGCTCCCCCGGCGCCGGGGTCGGTCGCGGTGACGCCGCCGGGCTTCCAGCTGCCTGAAGGCATGGACTGTTCGGGAAAAATCGCCCGCTATCGCGCGGTTCAGGACAACGATCTGTCCATGGGCCACGTCGTCCGGTCGGTCTACAATCAGATCAAGCGCGAGACCGACGCCGCCTCAAAGCTTTGCGCCGCCGGCCGCGACGCCGAGGCCAAGTCAATGGTCGCGGCCTCGGAGAAGCGTCACGGTTATCCAACCGATCTTTGAGCGAACGCATCGCGCAGGTAGGCGGCGACGAAGGTCGGCACCCACGTTTCGTCGATGTCGCGCGGGCCGCGTATGACATGCATGCGCGAAAACTCTGCGTGAGGGTCCTGCGCCAGGTAGGCCTCGATTCGCGCCTTGACCCGCGCGGCCGGGGCGGGGACGGTCATTAGCTTCATGCAGGCGATGCGCGGGGGCGTGAACACGAGGGTCCAGCCGGGCGCCATGATTGTTTCTTTGGCCTTCACCCCGGTTTCTTCCAGCAATTCCCGGCACACGCTGGCCTCGAGATCGACCTTGCCGTCGAAGACGTCGTTCGGATCCGGCGTTCCGGCGGGGAAATAGATCTGACCGGCGCTGAAGGTATGCTGCGCCATTTCGCCCAGCAGGAACGCTCCGTCGGCGCAGCGGAGCGCAGCCATCGAGAAGCAGTTTTCGACGGGTTCGCCGGGATGGCCGAATGCGGCCCAGGCGAGGAAGTCGGCGTAGTCGGTCTCGAAATAGACGCCCTTGAGCTTCAACCCTCCGTCGAAGCCGGTCTCGATCACGCGCTGGCCGAGAAGCAGCACGCGGCCGTTGAACAGGGACGGTTTGGCCTTTGTCAGCCGCCCCCAATGCGTGGCGATGCTGGCCGCTTGGCGTTCGGCGAATTCCCAGTGCGAACGCTCGAACGTGAGCTCGAGCTCGCCGACCTCGAGAAGATGAGCCCGCTCGCTCAAAGGTCGAGTGAACCGCTGGAGACGATGACGACCGAGCCGCCGATCGTCGCGGAGGCGAGCGCGCCATCCTCGATCACAAGGCAAAGCGCAATCAGGCTCGGCCTGCCCATTTCGAAGCCTTGCTCGATGGTCAGCATGTGCTCGCCGTCGCGGGGGCGGTCGAAGGCTTGTACGACGGCGGCGAACGCGGCGACCGCGGCGCCGGTCGCCGGGTCTTCGTAGACACCCCAGGCGCTGGCGAACATGCGCGCGTGATAGGCCGATCCTTCACTCGCCGTCTCCCGCGTGTAGAGGAACGATGCCGGGCCATCCTTGGTCGCCCAGGGCATAATTCCGGGGGCGGCGCGGCCGATCGCCTCGAGCGAGCGGATCGGAATGAACAGATAGGGCGCGCCCGCGCTATAAAGACTCGGCTCATGTCCGTCGAAACCGATGTCGTCTGGCTCAAGGCCTAGACTCGCGGCGATTTCCACCGCGGACGGCGGTTTGTCCTTAAGCCGTTCGGGCAGCTTCGGCAGCTCGAAATAAGCCGCGAGCGCTTGGCCCTTGCGCTGGCGCGCGATGCAGACCACGTCGCCGATCGGCTCCTCGAGCACGATTCTGAGATCCTGAGCAGCGAGCAGATCGCTTGCCCGTTGGTGCGCGATGAGCGCTGCTGCTCCAACCGTGGGATGGCCGGCGAATGGCAATTCGCGCTTCGGGGTAAAAATCCTCACGCGCGCGCTATTGATGGCGTTCCTCGGCTCGAAGACGAACACGGTCTCGGACAGGTTAAACTCGGCGGCGATCGCCTGCATGCGCGCGTCGTCGAGCCCTTCGGCGTCGAGGACCACGGCCAGCGGATTGCCAGCCAGCGCCGTCTCGGTGAATACATCGAGCGTTTGAAACCGGCGCGTCATCGACAAGAGCCCACCACCTGCCGCGCTCGTAGAGCGCGCCGGCGGGTCTCGTCAATATAAAGAGAACAGCGGCTCGCTGGAGCCGGGCCAGGCGACAATAATCAGCGGCCTGTTCGCTTGGGGGAGGGAAATATCGTTCGGCAGCCGATCAAGCCCGCGGACGCCGACGAATGTCCCTTCGTTGGAGGTTCGTTGGAACGGCCTCAGCGTGTCGTAAACGTAAGCGTTGCGCGAGCCGACGCTCGCCCCGGTACCGGCGGTCAGCCACGATTCGCGCGCATGGACGGTGATTTGATGACCGGCGGCGGCCGGATGGTGGGCGCGGTGATGAACCGTCTGCGCCTCGGCTGAGGACGATGCGACGACGATTCCGAACGCGACGGCGCCCAAGAGACCGACTTGACGTATCATGAACGCTCCCCTTTCACCCGGCCCGATAGTACACCGAACTTGGTTCACTCATGCGCCGATGTGCAAAAAAAGTAAATGCACAGTTCAGAGGATCAAACCGGTTCTGCGGCGAAAAGTTGCGACGGGCGGGTAAACTCCTCTTGAGCCGCGATGAGGCTCAGCTCGCGTGAACCTGAGTCGAGAGTGGCCTTCACGATTGCGTGAACTGACGACGTCGTACGCGAGAGCGCGTCGCGCGTGTCATGCGCCTCAAGCCAATGATGAAAGAACAGCGCCGCGAACAGATCACCGGAGCCGCTGACGGAAATCGGCAGGTTCGGCGTGCGCACCCGCCAGAGGGCGGTTTCGTCTCCCGCCAGAATGTCGAGAGCGCCGGCGGGCGTATCGTCGAGCTGGAGGGACGTCGTCACCACGACCCGCGATCCCCGTGCTCGTAACGCTGCGATCGCCCGCCGCGCGGTTTGCAGGTTGTTCGCCCGTTCGCCGGTCAGCCATTCGAGCTCGAAGGCGTTCGGCGTGGCGATGGTCGCGAGCGGGAGGGCGCGGTCACGGAAGAATTCACCCACGCCGGCGGCGACGTAGATTCCCGGCCCGACATCGCCGATCACCGGATCGCACGCGTAGGCTGCTTCGCCGTTGGCCGCACGAATGCGGTCAAGCGCCCGCATAGCCGCTTCGCCGACCTCCGGTTTGCCGAGATAGCCGGTCAAAAGGCCCGCGCAGCGCGGAAGCACGCCGATCGCTTCCAACCCGCTCAGGCAATCATCGATCATCGCTGCGTCGAAGGCGCGACCGCGCCAGCCGGCATAGCCCAGATGGCTGGAATACTGCACCGTCATCAGCGGCCAGACCTCGCGCCCGAGCCGCTGCAGAGGAAACACCGCCGCCGAATTGCCGACATGGCCGTAGACGACATGCGACTGGATCGAAAGGATGGGCGCAAGCATAGCGTAAGACCAGAGGGCGATTCGCAGGCGGGGTCAAAGCGGAATCGCCTTTGGCGCCGAGCCTTATATCAGGCGCCATGCGGGCGGATCGCTTGAGCGGGCTCAGCAAGCCTGAAACAATGCCTCCGGGATTTAGCGCCGAGCCTTCAAAAGGACACCGCATGAGCGACGCCATCGCCTTTCTCAAGCGGGCCATCGAGCAGGGGCAGGGGCTCGCTCAGGCCGACGTGGTGCTGAAGGGCGGGCGGATTTTCGATCTGGTCGGGGGCGAGCTCATCAAAAGCGACGTTGCGATTTGCAACGACCGCATTGTCGGAACGATGGGCGAATACCGGGGCGAACGCGAGATCGACGTCCGCGGCAAGGTGGTAGTCCCGGGGTTCATCGACACCCACTGCCACGTCGAATCCTCGCTTCTAACGCCGCTCGAATTCGATCGCTGCGTGCTGAGCCATGGCGTGACGACCTCGATCTGTGATCCGCACGAGATCGCCAATGTGCTTGGGCTGACGGGCCTGCGCTACTTCCTCGAGGCGTCGATGCTGACCGCGATGGACCTGCGCGTGCAGCTGTCGAGCTGCGTTCCGGCGACGGGGCTCGAGACCTCGGGCGCGCGGCTCGAGGCAGCCGATCTTCTGCCCCTCGCCGATCATCCCAAGGTGCTGGGGCTGGCTGAATTCATGAACTTTCCCGGCGTGCTGGCGCGCGACCCGTCATGCCTCGCCAAGCTCGCCGCGTTCCAGACCCGGCCGATCGATGGACACAGCCCGCTGCTCAGCGGCGCCGCCCTCAATGGCTATTTGAGCGCCGGCGTGCGCACCGACCATGAGGTCACCAATCTTCCGGAGGCAAAAGAGAAGCTTGCCAAAGGCATGCAATTGCTCATTCGCGAAGGCTCGGTGAGCAAGGACCTGCATGCTCTCGCCCCCACAATCACCGAGCGCAATTCGCCGTTCATCGCCTTGTGCACCGACGACCGCAATCCGCTCGACATCGCGGAGGAAGGTCATCTTGACTTCATGATCCGCACGGCGATCAAGCTTGGCGCGCCGCCGCTTGCCGCCTATCGCGCCGCGACCGTCTCTGCGGCGCGCATCTTTGGCCTCAGAGACCGCGGCATGGTCGCGCCCGGCTGGCGCACCGATCTCGTCGTGATCGACGACCTTGAGCACTGCGCCGTCTTCATGACGATGGCGCGGGGGCGCGTGGTGGATGAAGCTTTATTTGCCGCGCGCGCTTCGCTCGAGCCGGTCGGGCGCGAAAGCGTCAAGGCGCGGCGGGTCGAGCCGGCGGATTTCGTCGCCCGGGGGCAGGGGCCGTCGACGCAGGCGATCGGCGTCATCCCAGGCAAGATCATCACCGAGCGCGTTCCGGTAACGCTGCCGTTCAGACAAGGCGAGCGCGGCGTCGATCTCAGCCAGGATGTCGTCAAGGTCTCAGTCGTCGCCCGCCACGGCGTCAACGACAACCATGCGACGGCCTTCGTTAAAGGCTTTGGCATGAAGCGTGGCGCGATCGCTTCGTCCGTCGGCCATGACAGCCATAACTTATGCGTCGTCGGCGCCGACGAGGTCGACATGGCGGCTGCGGTCAATCGCTTGCGCGAGACGGAGGGCGGGTTCGCGGTCGCGCGCGACGGCAAGGTGATCGCCGAACTGCCGCTGCCGGTGGCGGGACTCATGAGCCTCAAGAGCTTTGAGGCGGTGCGCGAGGCGCTGATCCCGCTGCGCGCGGCGGCGAAAGGCCTGGGGGTGACGCTTTCCGAGCCGTTCCTGCAAGTCGCCTTCCTACCGCTGCCGGTGATCCCGCATCTCAAGATCACCGACAAAGGGCTTGTCGACGTGGACAAATTCGACTTCGTACGGGACTAAGGACACCATCAACGTGGATCTTGAAGACTATCACCAGAGCAGATTGCTTTTGGGTTGATGATCTCTGGCACGCGCGCCAGCGCGCCAAGACGATCAAGGTCAAGCGTTTTCCCACGCCCGAGGCGGCGGATAGCCTGGCGGTCGGCCCGGCTA
>DASXXT010000431.1:0-10907 GCA_036502965.1 Roseiarcus sp.
TTCGCCTATTGGCCGCAAGACGATCTTCTCATCACCGGAGCAGTCAACAGCCGGCCGCCGAAGGGCGAGGACAGGTTTGGTCCCGCCGTGATTGGGGGAGCCTTCATGGCTTTGCAGCAGGCCCATCTGATCGAAACGTCCGGAAGCCAATAGGCTGCCGATGATCCTTCGCGAATGGCGCGGACGCGCAAGCCCATTGCAAGCCGACGCCTACCCGACACACTTTCGCACGAAGGTGCTTCCGGAGTTGGCGGCCGTTCCCGGGTTTCTGGGCGCGCAACTCAGCAAGCGTGAGATCGGCGATACGATTGAGTTTCTCGTTCTCACGCGCTGGCGGACGATTGGCGCAATCCAGGATTTCGCTGGGAGCGATATCGCCGAGGCGGTCGTTGAACCCGGCGCAATTGCAGCGCTCATCGATTTCGATGCGCGCGTGCTGCACTACGAGGTCATTGAAGACGTGGTCCCCTGAGGATTGGGGAGGACCGGCGAGCCAAGATGTGCTATGAAGAGCTGTTGAAATAGAGGGCCGCGAAAGGTCGAGAATCGCGCGGCGTTCGGAGGCTGCGCATGATCTTTCGCCAATTGTTCGAGAGCGTCTCGTGCACCTATAGTTACCTCCTCGCCAACCGCCGCGGCGGCGAGGCGCTCATCATCGATCCGGTGCTGGAAAAGGTCGACCGCTACCTCAAGCTCATCGAAGAGCTCGACCTGAGGTTGGCAAAAGCCGTCGACACTCATCTCCACCACGACCATATCACCGGGCTCGGAGCGCTGCGCGACCACACGCGCTGCGTCACCGTGATGGGCGAGCAGAGCGAAGTCGACGTCGTGTCGATGCGGATCGCCGACGGCGACAAGGTAACGGTCGAGGGACTTAGTCTCGACGCGATCTACACCCCCGGCCACACCGACGATTCCTATTGTTTCTATGTTGGCGACCGCGTCTTCACCGCCGACACGCTGCTGATCCGTGGTACCGGCCGCACTGACTTCCCGAACAGTGATTCGCACGCCCACTGGGAAAGCCTGCAACGCCTGCTCAGCCTGCCCGAAGAGACGCTGGTCTTTCCCGCGCACGATTACAAGGGCGACACCGTCAGTACCATCGGCGAGGAGAAGCGGTTCAATCCGCGGCTTCAGGTCCGCGACGCCGACGAATATGCGAAGCTGATGGAAAGCCTCCACCTGCCCAATCCGAAGATGATGGATGTCGCCGTTCCCGCTAATATCCATCAGGGGCTGCATCAGGCGGATGTGGCGCGCAAGGGCTGGGCCTTTTCGGCTCAAGAGGCGAAGAGGCTCATCGGGCGTCCGGACGTCGCGCTGGTCGACCTGCGCGAGAAGGCGGAGCGCGAGCGGACTGGCGCGATTTCCGGTTCGCTGCATGCCCCGTATGGCGAGCTTCAGGACAACATCCGCGAGGGCGGCCTTATTCACGAGCTCGCGCGGTCGGGCAAGACGATCGTCTTCTACTGCGCGTTCGGCGAGCGATCGGCGATGGCGGTGCAGGCGGCCCAGGATCAGGGCCTCGCCAGCACCCGGCACATCGAGGGCGGAATGTCGGCCTGGGCGAAGGCCGGCGGCGCGACGCATTGACCTTGGCCGAGGCTTAAGCTTAGCCTTTGCCCAAGCCTTCGCGAAAAAGAGGCGTCGACACGTTGCGCGGGGAGGATCGCAATGCCCAAGGTCAAGGTCAACGACATCACGATCAATTACGAGAGCCAAGGATCGGGCGAGCCCCTTGTCATCATCCCCTATCTTGCCGCCGACAACGCCTGTTACGCGTTCCAGGTCGCCGACTACGCCAAGCATTTCACCTGCATTTCGCTTGATCCGCGCGGAGCGGGCGAGACGGACAAGCCGGAAGGACCCTATTCGACCCAATTGTTCGCCGACGACGTCGCCGCCTTCATGCAGGCGATCGGCCTCGAGAAAGCGCATGTGAGCGGCCTGTCTTTGGGCGGAGCGATTGGCCTTTGGCTCGCCAGCAAACACCCCGAGCGGGTCAAGACGCTATCGGTGCATTCTTGCTGGCCAAAGAGCGATCCGTTCCTCAAGGTCATTCTCGGCGACTGGCAGATTATCGCCAAGGGTCTCGGCAGCGTCCAGGAGATGATCATCCAGGGGATCTTTCCCTTCTGCTTCACGCCGGAGCTTTACGCGGCCAAGCCCGAGTACATCGACCAGCTCGCCGCCTTCGTGCGCAGCCGCCCAAAACAGCCGCTCGACGCCTTCCTTCGTCAGTCGGACGCGGTCATCGCCCATGACGCGCTTGGCCAGCTCGGCAAGATCGCCGCGCCGACGCAAATCACCTTCGGCAGCCACGATATTGTGACCTCGACCCGGTTCGTCGAGCCGTTCCGGAGCGGCATCAAGAACAGCGAACTCGTCATATTCGAGATGTGCGCGCATGCCCCGATCTACGAGAACGTCAGCGAGTTCAACGAGAAGACCTTAGCGTTTCTCAAGCGCCACGTCGGCTAGGGCGCGAACGGTTCCAGTCTCAACGCCAGGAAGGGCGCGCCACTGCGGTCAGCTGTCGGCGCCGACGGTCGCCCCGTGGGCGCGCAATTCGTCGACCAGGACCCGCTCATTCTCGGAATAGTCGATCGGCGTCGACACCAGATGCACGCCGCCGCTGGCGAAGGCGGCTTCGAGCGCGGGCGCGACTCCGTCGGCGCTCTCGACCTGACTACCCTTCGCGCCATACGCCCTTGCATAGGCGACGAAGTCGGGATCGCCGAACGTCATGCCGAAATCCGGGAACCCATCCACGGCCTGCTTCCAGCGGATCATGCCGTAGGCGTGGTCCACGACCACCAGCACGACGAGATTCAGCTTGAGCCGCACCGCCGTCTCGAGCTCCTGGGAGTTCATCATGAAGCCGCCGTCGCCGCAGACGGCGAGTACGCGGCGGTCCGGATTAAGAAGCGCGGCCATGATCGCCGATGGCAGGCCAGCGCCCATCGTGGCGAGCGCATTGTCGAGCAGAAGCGTGTTGGCGACGTGGGTGCGGTAGTTCCGTGCAAACCAGATCTTGTACATGCCATTGTCGAGGCAGACGATCCCGCTCTCCGGCATCACCTGGCGCACGTCGTGGACGATCCGCTGCGGCGTCGGAGGATAGCGGCTTTCCTCCGCCCGGTCGGCGATATGGGCGAGGATTTCCTCGCGCAGGGGAAGTAGCGCCTTCGCCCTCGGCAACCGATGTTCGAGCCTGTCGGCCAAGAGCGTCAGGCTGGGCCCCACGTCGCCGATGAGCTCGGTTTGCGGAAAGTACACTTCCTCGACCGTCGCCGGCAGATAGCCGACGTGCAGCACCGTCGGCCCGTTAGGGCCCATGAAGAAGGGCGGCTTCTCAACCGTGTCGTGGCCGATGGTGATGATCAGATCCGCGCGGTCGATCGCCCGATGGACGTAGTCGCGCTCCGACAGCGCCGCAGTGCCCATGTAGAGGTCGGAGCCGCCAGTGACGGCGCCCTTGCCCATCTGCGTATTGAAGAACGGAATCTGCACCCGCCTGACGAACTCCGACAGCGCATCTGAAAGCCGCGGCCGGCTCGCGGCTGCGCCGAGCATGATCAGCGGCCGCTCGGCCTCGAAAACGAGTTGCGCCGCCCGGTTGAGGGCGGCGGTAGGCGCGACCGGCGCCTCGATCGCGTGAGGCGGAATCGGAGACATGTCGGGACCTGTCTCGCGGGCTATATCTTCCGGCAGCTCGAGATGAACCGGGCCCGGTCGCTCCTGCTGCGCGACACGGAACGCCTCCCTCACCATCGTCGGAATGGTGGCGGCGCTGACGATTTGATCCGCCATCTTGGTCAGCGGCGTCATCGCCGAAACGACGTCGACCACCTGAAAGCCCGCCTGCTTGCGGCTCAAAATGCCCTTTTGCCCAGTGATCATCACCATCGGCATCGCGCCGAGCAGCGCGTAAGCCGCGCCCGTGGTGAGGTTGAGCGCGCCGGGGCCAAGCGTGGTGAGGCAGACTCCGGGCTTGCCGGTCAGCCGCCCATGTGTCGCCGCCATGAAAGCGGCCGCCTGTTCGTGACGGGTCAAGACCAGCTTGATCTTGGAGCGGCGCAAAGCTTCGACCACGTCGAGGTTTTCTTCGCCCGGGACGCCGAAGATCTGCTGCACGCCTTCGTTCTCGAGCGCTGAGACGATGAGTTCGGCGCCGTTCATCGAACACGCTCCTGTCTTGACCCCTCTCCCCATAGGGCGTTCGGAAGAACACCGGACTCTCGACGGGCCATGGGGAGAGGGGTTGCCGCGCCCTCTTCTCCTCGCAGCGTTCATGGTTGCGCGTTCTCGCGCCGTCGGCAACCGCCCTTGACCGAAACGGCGACACGCCGCGCGCCCTATCCTTCGCCGCCCGCTTTCGTCTATCGTTGCGGAACTCCGCCCGTTGACCCAAGGTGGACCACGATGGCCCAAATCGTAGCCGACCAGATGGTCGAGGTCCTTGCGACGGCGGGCGTCAAGCGCATCTACGGGGTCGTCGGCGACACCTTGAACGGCTTCAGCGACGCCGTGCGCCGGCGCGGCGGCATCGAATGGCTGCACGTGCGCCACGAGGAGGTCGCCGCCTTCGCCGCGGGCGCCGACGCCCACATTACCGGCGGCCTCGCCGTCTGCGCCGGCAGCTGCGGGCCCGGCAATCTGCATCTCATCAACGGTCTCTTCGACTGCGGGTCGCGCGGACGGCGACGCAATCGTCGACGTGTCGCTTGGCAAGGACAATTCCTACTTGCTTGTTGACGCCCTGATCGCGCGGGGGCCGACCTTTCGCGCTGGCGACCGGCTACGGGCTAGGCGGCGTAGCGCCGAAACATCGGGATCAACCGACGCTCAGCAAGCCGTTCGATCTTGCGACATTCCGCCGCACGATTGATGAGCTCATGGCGCAACGCCGCCCGGCGCTGGCGCAAGAAACGCGTCGTCGCGCGGCTCTACCTCAGCGAGGCATTAATCGCGTCCAGCGCCTTCGACCCCGGGCATAATTCGCGCTCCGAGAGCTCGTTGAGCGGCCGGTCGGTCGTGCCGAGAACCTCGTGCAGTTCGTTGGCGTCGTCCTCGATATAGATGAGGCCGGTGGCGATCTCGCCGGCGATGCGGGCGCGCTCGAGCGTGGCGAGAGCGGCGGACCGGTCGCGGCAATCGTGTTTTGCGTCGAGCTTGCGCAACACGACCGTCGAGCCGTCGTGCATCGTGACCGCCCGGCTTTCGCCTTCCGGGTAGTCCACCTCGATCGGCTCCCGTCCAGTGATGACGTCGAGCGCGTTAACGGCGATGTTGTGCTCGCGCACGTAGTCGAAGCTCTTGGTCGAGCCGACGTGATTGTTGAACGTGACGCAAGGCGAAATGACGTCGATGAACGCCGCCCCTTTATGCTCGAACGCGGCCTTGATGAGCGGCACCAGCTGCGTCTTGTCGCCGGAAAAGCTGCGCGCCACGAACGAGGCGCCAAGGCCGATCGCCATGCCAACGAGATCGATCGGCTGGTCCAGCGCGTCGGAGCCCTTTTTGCTCTTCGAACCGCGGTCGGCAGTGGCCGAAAATTGTCCCTTGGTCAGCCCGTACACCCCGTTGTTCTCCACGATATAGACCATGTTGACGCCCCGCCGCATGGCGTGGGCGAACTGGCCGAGCCCGATCGACGCCGTGTCGCCGTCGCCGGAGACGCCGAGGTAAATAAGGTCGCGGTTGGCGAGATTGGCGCCGGTCAGCACCGAGGGCATGCGCCCGTGCACCGCGTTGAAGCCGTGGCTCTGGCCCAGCATGTAGGTCGGCGTCTTGGAGGAGCAACCGATGCCGCTCAATTTGGCAACCCGATGCGGCGGCAGGCTCAACTCGAAGCAGGCGTGGATAATCGCCGCGCTGATCGCGTCGTGCCCGCAGCCGGCGCACAGCGTCGACATCGAGCCTTCGTAGTCCCGGTGGGTGAAGCCGAGCTCGTTGACGGCGATCGAGGGGTGGTGAAACTTCGGCTTGCCGAGATAGGTCACGAGACGCGCTCCAACGTTTGCGCCGAAGCCGGGCGCCGCAATCGGGTAGCGATTTCCCGGACAATGAAACGGGCGGTGATCGACATCCCGCTGAAATGGAGGATCGAGGTGAGCCGCGCCGGCGCGATTTCAAGATCGGTCGTCATGAGAACGCGCATCTGGGCGTCGCGATTCTGCTCGACGACGAACACCTGATCATGGTCGCGGACGAACTCGGCGACTTCGAGCGCGAGCGGAAAGGCGCGAATGCGCAGCGTGTCGACATGAAGGCCGTCGCTCGCCAGTAAAGCCTGCGCCTCGTCCATCGCCGGCGCGGTCGATCCGTAGTGAATGACGCCGACCCGCGTCGGCTTTGCCGCGGCTTTAAGAACCGGACGCGGCAGGAGGGCGCGCGCGGTTTCGAATTTGCGCAGCAGGCGCTCCATGTTGTCGACGTAGGGACTGGCGTCCTCGGTGTAGCGGGCGAAGCGGTCGCGGCTGGTGCCGCGGGTGAAATAAGCGCCGAGCGTCGGATGCGCGCCGGGCAGGGTGCGGTAGGGGATGCCGTCGCCGTCGACGTCGTTGTAGCGGCCGAATTCGCGAACCGTTTCGAGCTCCTCGGCGCTGAGCACCTTGCCGCGATCGTAGGCGCGCGCATCGTCCCAGCGGAACGGCGCGGTGAGATGCGCATTCATGCCGATATCGAGGTCGAGCATGACGAACACAAGCGTCTGCAACCGCTCGGCGAAATCAAACGCGCTCGCGCCGAATTCGAACGCTTCCCCCGGCCCGTCGGGGATCAGGAGCACATGCTTGGTGTCGCCGTGTGACGCGAAGGCTGAGACGAGAAGGTCCGACTGCTGAGTGCGGGTCGGCATACCGGTCGACGGGCCGCCGCGCTGGACGTCGAACACCACCACCGGAATCTCGGCGAAATAGGCGAGGCCGAAGAACTCCTGCATCAGCGAGACGCCGGGACCGGAGGTCGTGGTGAAGGCGCGGGCGCCGTTCCAGCCCGCGCCGACTGCAACGCCGATCGCGGCGATCTCATCCTCGGCCTGGACAATCGCGTAATTCTTCTTGCCCGTCTCCGGGTCGACGCGATAACGCGAGCAGTTGTGTTCGAACGCCTCGGCAAGGGACGTCGAGGGCGTGATCGGATACCAGGCGCAGACCGTGGCGCCGCCATAGACCGCGCCCAAGCCGGCGCCGAAATTGCCCTCGACGAGAATCCGGTCGCCGACCGCGTCGCTGCGTCGGACCCGAACGCTAAGCGGACAGTGGAAGCGGGACTTCGCATCGTCGTGGCCGATTTTGAGCGCGCGCAAATTGGCGGCGATCAGCTTGTCCTTACCCTTGAACCGCTCGCCGATCAGCATCTCGATCGCCGCAATCTCGATGTTGAGCAGCGCCGCCAGCGCGCCGACGTAAACAATGTTCTTGTAGAGCTGGCGCTGCCTCGGGTCGGAATATTCAGCGGCGCAGATCGCGGTCAGCGGCATCCCTAAGATCTCGATGTCGTCGCGGGTCAAGAGATGCGCGACGGGCCGGGTCGAATCGTAGAAGAGGTAGCCACCAGACTCGATCGCGGCGACATCCTGGGCGAAGGTCTGCGGGTTCATCGCGACCATGATATCGGCGCCGCCCCGCGCGCCCAAGAAACCCGCTTCGCTCACCCGCACTTCATACCAGGTCGGCAGACCCTGGATGTTCGAAGGAAAAATGTTGCGCGGGGCAATCGGCACGCCCATGCGCAGGATCGAACGCGCGAACAAGAGATTGGCGCTCGCCGATCCCGAGCCGTTGACGTTGGCGAATCGAATGACGAAGTCGTTTACAGCGTCGATCGGCATGGGTGTCCGGCTTGAGCCATTTCAATTGTGAACTTCGTCATGTCCCATGCGCCGGTCGGGCAGCGTTCGGCGCAGAGACCGCAGTGCAGGCAGAGATCCTCATCCTTGATCATGACCCGCCGGGTCTTGACCGGCTCCGAGACGTAGATCGCCTGGGAAAGATTGAGTGCGGGCGCGACAAGCGACCGCCGCAATTCATCCTCGGGCGCGTTGGCCACGAACGAGATGCAATCGATGGGGCACACGTCGACGCAGGCGTCGCACTCGATGCACAAGGGGGCGGAAAATACGGTCTGGACGTCGCAGTTGAGGCAGCGCTGCGCTTCGCCCAATGCCTGCTTCAGGTCGAAGCCGAGCTCGACTTCGGTCTGAATGTTCCTGAGCGCCACCGAGTTCTCGATGTGGGGAACCTTAAACCGGCGATCGAGAGTGATCGCGTTGTCGTACGACCATTCGTGGATGCCCATCTTCTGGCTCACGAGATTGGTCAAAGGATCGGGCCGCGCGCGCGGATCTTCGCCGCGGCAAAAGGCGTCGATGGAGATCGCGGCGTCGTGGCCATGCGCGACCGCGGTGATGATGTTCTTGGGGCCAAAGGCGGCGTCGCCGCCGAAGAACACATTCGGCAGGCTCGACTGGAACGTGAGCGTGTCGACCGCAGGCATACCGTCGCGGCCAAAGGCGACGCCGATGTCGCTCTCGATCCAGGGAAATGCGTTTTCTTGGCCGACCGCGATCAGGACATCATTGCATTCGATGACGACATCTGGTTCGCCTGTGGCCATGAGCACGCGCCGGCCGCGCTCGTCCTTTTTCGCCTCCATCGTCTCGAATACGACGCCCGTCAAGCGGCCCGCCTCATGCGTGAAGGCCTTGGGTGCGAGGAAATTCAAGATCGCGACGCCCTCCCGCATCGCATCTTCCTTTTCCCATGGCGACGCCTTCATCTCGGCGAAGCCCGAGCGCACCACGACCTTGACCTCGGCGCCGCCAAGACGTCGCGCCGTGCGGCAACAGTCCATCGCCGTGTTGCCGCCGCCCAGCACCACCACCCGCCGGCCGATCGATGAGATATGGCCGAACGAAACGCTCGCCAGCCAGTCGATGCCGATATGGACATGGCTCGCCGCCTCTTTGCGGCCCGGTATTTCGAGGTTGCGCCCGCGCGGCGCGCCGCAGCCGACGAAAATCGCATCGTAACCTTCACCGATCAGGCCCTTGAGGCTGTCGATGCGTCGCTCCGCGATGAATTGGCCGCCGGTCGACAAAGCGTAGCCGACCTCTTCGTCGATGATCTCGTCAGGCAAACGAAACTTCGGAATCTGGCTGCGCATCATGCCGCCGGCGCGGGTGTCCGAATCGAACACCACGACCTCGTAGCCGATCGCGGCCAGATCGCGCGCGACCGTCAGCGACGCGGGGCCGGCGCCGACGCAAGCGACGCGCTTGCCGTTTCGCTTGACCGGGGCGCCAGGCAGGAGTGCGGCGATGCCCTGCTTGTGGTCGGCGGCGACGCGCTTGAGGCGACAGATCGCGACCGGCTGTTCCTCGAGTCGTCCCCTGCGGCAGGCGGGCTCGCACGGGCGGTCGCATGTGCGTCCCAGAATCCCCGGGAACACGTTCGACTTCCAGTTGATCATGTAGGCGTCGTTATAGTCGCCCGCGGCGATCTTGCGGATATATTCGGGGACTGGGGTGTGCGCCGGGCACGCCCACTGGCAGTCAACCACTCTGTGGAAGTAGTTCGGATCCGAGACGTCCGTCGGCTGCACGACTTCTTGTCCTTCCGCCCGTTCCCGATATGCGAACGCGTCCGAGCCCATACTTACGCCAGCCATCGGACAAAATTTTTAAAATCGGGTTTTGAAGACGACAAAAGGTCGCGAAGCAGGGGTTTCATCGCCATTTTCGTGTCAACCAAGCGCCCGCGCAGCGCGCAAACGCTCAAATCGACCCTCTTATGCGCGGCCAAGTGTCCGCGAGCCGGTAGCCCAAGGGCCATGGATCGGCCGGGTCCAGCATATACTGGCTAACGCCGGTAATCCAGGCCCGGCCGGAAATAATCGGAACGATGGCCGGCCGGGACCCGATCGCAGTCCCGCGCGCGAACCGGCAGACGAACTCCGACCCGATGATGGACCGAGCGCGATAGATGTCGCCCTCCGCCATCAGCCCGCGCGCGCTCAAAGTCGCCATGCGGGCGCTGCAGCCAGTCCCGGTCGGGGAGCGGTCGATCTTCCCGGGGCGGACCACCACGGCGTTCGGACCCTGGAGTTCCTTTCCCTCGCGCGTGAGCGGCCCGGCGAACTGGCAGAAGGAAATGTGGTCCCAGCCGCCGGCCTCGGGATAGGAGAAACCGAGCTGCTCGTTGGCCGCGGCGATGAGACGGACGCCCATCTCCGCGAGATCGCGCGCTTCGTCGGGCTGAACCGCGAAGCCGAGCGCCGCCGCGTCGATGATGACGAAACTGTCGCCGCCATAGGCGATGTCGACTTTGAGCGAGCCCAGGCCTTTAACCTCGAGCGGCGCGTCCAGTTGGTCGGCGAAAGACGGCACATTTTGGATTGAGACGCGCTCGGCTTTGCCATTGCGGCACTCCGCCGTAACAGCGATGACCCCGCCGGGCGCTTCGAGCACAAGATGGGTCTCGGGCTCCTCCATCGGCAGAATGCCGGCGTCGAGCAGGACGGTCGCGACGCAGATCGCGTTCGAGCCCGACATGGGCGGCGTGTCTTCGGGCTCCATGATGATGAAGCCCATCTGCGCTCTCGGGTCCTTGGCGGGGACAAGCAGATTGACGTGCCGAAAGACGCCGCCGCGCGGCTCGTTGAGGACGAAATTGCGCAAGGCGCCGTCCTTGGCGATGAAACGCGACTGCTCCCACAGGGTATCGCCTAGCGGCGGAGCGACGCCGCCGACGATCACGTCGCCGACCTCGCCCTCGGCGTGGCAGGTGACGACATGGATGATTTTGGAGGACCGCATGGGAACCGTTTGGGCGCCGCGCTAGGAGAAGAGTCTGTTCTATCTCTTCGCCGCTTCATCGCTTCGACGATCTCCATCG
>DASXXT010000432.1:0-8507 GCA_036502965.1 Roseiarcus sp.
CCAACGAAGCGCCGCGACGTCGTTGGCCCGATAGTGGGTGCCCGCGGCAAATGGCCCAACAGCCGTGTGAAGGACGCCCTGGATCGCGCTATGTCGCTGATGCAGATGGCGCGCGGCCCGAAGCGCTTGATCCAGCGTGCCGAACACAAGCGTGAATGTGATGTTGAAGGTCCGGTGAAACCGACTGATAGGGTCGGCCAATGTGCGGGAGTGCTCGGCGATCGCCGCCGCGACCCAAGGATGAGCGAGCTGGAGCAGGAGCGCACGGCCAGCGCCGAGAAAAATCGCCGCCTCTCGATTGACCCGCCAGGTCAGCGAGGTTGGACCAAATACCCCTTCGATCTGTCCCGGTGCCAGGGCCTCAATCACACGAAGCTCGCGTTCGAGGTCCTCGCGGCTCACTATATCGCCCTGCATCGGGCAGCAGACCCTCTCATTTGTGGCCAATCACGCGGCTCGGCTCGGCCGAGAGCTCCTGTTTTCGCACGGCCTCGGCGGGAAGCAGACCTAGGGAAATGCGCGCGGTTCGGCGATGTTTTTGAGCTGAGTTTGGCCGAGATCGGTGACCGCCAGATCGAGCCGCCCCTTGACCTGACGATAGGCGTCCTCCGAAAGACAGATCGCGCCCGGCTCGCAAACGCCTTCGAGCCGCGCGGCGATGTTGACGCCGTCGCCCATCAGATCGCCGTCGCGCTCCTCGACGACGTCGCCTAAATGAATGCCGACGCGGAACAGGATTCGACGCTCGGGGGGCAGCTCGGCATTGCGCTCGACCATGCCGTTCTGCACTTCGATGGCGCAGCGCACCGCGTCAACGACGCTGCGAAACTCGATCAGGCTGCCGTCGCCGGTCTGCTTGACGATGCGGCCATGATGGGCGGCGATGGCGGGATCAATGAGGTCGCCGCGCAGCCCCCGAAGCCGCGACAGCGTTCGATCCTCGTCCGCTCCCGCGAGCCGGCTGAAGCCGACCACGTCGGCGACCAGGATCGCTGCTATTTTCCGGGTCTCGCTCATGGCGCGCCCCTTGGCCTGTATTCAGCTTAGCACAAAACCCCTCGGCAACCGCCGTCCAACGAAGGTTGCGCCCTATTCGAAATAGCTTGGGAAGGGCAGACAGGAGTTGATGCAACAAGCCGGCTGAAACCGCCGGATCAGGAGAACCCAATTCGACCCAGCACCTCGAGTGCGAGCTTATGGTCGGGACCTGATACGCGGATGGCATTATGGCCAGCGGCGCTATGTGCCGCACAAACAGGTCGGTCACATGGCCGGACCAACCAGCGTTGCAGAGGCGCCCAAACCCCTTGCCAACGGAGAGCCGTCGCTGGGAAGAATGTCTCTTAAGGGTCGAACTTACGCGGTCCGCGGCCTGTTCAGGGACGGCCGTTTCTGGCGCGCCAAGCGGTCGTCCCCATCGCGCCCGCTGAAAGCGGGGCGGCACCTCGTCGACACAACCGTCATTCCGGCGGCGGCTCGCGAGCGTCTGTAAGCCGATGAAGTAAAGAGGCTCCTACGCCGGAAGGACGGGAATTACAGAACCGGGAAAACGCAAAAATTTTTCGGCTAGGCTAATGTACCGTAAGTGTTTCACGACAAAAGGCCCCCTAGGGGGTCGCCTGCGCATTAACGGCGATTTTCATGCGCCCGATGATGCCACTGTCCGCCACATCTTCAAGGGCGCCAGCTCCGCGGCCGAGCCGCCCCTCCCGGTTGACGTCCTCACACTCGGCGCATTCGCGATCGGAGCGACCGATTGCCCCGAATTCCAGTTTCCTGCTTACCGAGCGCTTACCAGAGCTCCGGGAGCACCGATGCTACGCTCCGTATTCAATGTAAGCCATTGATTTATAATGGTAGCGGGACCCGGACTCGAACCGGGGACCTACGGATTATGATTCCGCCGCTCTAACCAGCTGAGCTATCCCGCCGTTATCGCCGCCTTCACGGCGTGCAAGGCGAACTGGCCGCAACGGCGAGCAGCCCTATAAGGAGGGGCGGACGAGCCTGTCAAGGCGCGAGCGCGCGCCGAACTCAATCCTGGTTAGGTGTCTCGGGGAAGACGCGCGTGACGTGACCCATCTTGCGGCCCGGGCGGATTTCGAGCTTGCCGTAGAGGTGCAGGCCGAGGTCGGGCTGGGCGAGGATGTCGCGCCAATCCTCTGCGTCCTCGCCGATCAGATTGTGCATTTCGACCCGGCCGCGACGCGTCGTCGCCCCGAGCGGCCAGCCGGCGATGGCGCGGATATGTTGCTCGAATTGCGACGTCTGCGCGCCCTCGAGCGTCCAGTGGCCGGAATTGTGGACGCGGGGCGCAATCTCGTTGACGATGAGCGCTTCGTGGCCGTGGCGATCACGGGTGACGAACATCTCGACCGCCAGCACGCCGACATAATCAAGCGCTTCGAGCACAGAGGCGCCAATGCGCTTGGCCTCGGCCGCCGTCTCGGCGCCGACGCGCGCGGGCGCACGGGTGCGGGCCAGAATGTGGCGCTCGTGCTCGTTCTCGCAGAGGTCGTAAGCCGTGATCTCGCCTTCCAGGCTGCGCGCCGCGACCACCGACACCTCGCGCTCGAAAGCGACGAAGCCTTCGAGAATCATCGGCGCCGAGCCCAGCGTGCGGTGGACCGCGGCGACGTTGGACCCTTCGCGGATCAACGACTGGCCCTTGCCGTCGTAACCGAATCGCCGGGTCTTGAGAATGGCGGGGCGGCCGAGTTCGGCGACCGCGCGCACCAGCGCCCCCGCATCCTCGACGCCGACAAAGGGCGCGACTTTAAGGCCCAGATCGCGCAAGAACGTCTTTTCCGTGAGCCGATCCTGGGTCAGCGCCAGCGCGCGCACGCCCGGACGCACGGCCCCGTGCTCTGCGAGAAATTCGACCGTCGAGGTCGGCACGTTCTCGAACTCATAGGTGACGATGTCGACGCCTTGAGCGAAAGCGGCGAGGGCGGCCTCGTCGTCGAAGGCGGCGACGGTGCGCGCCGCCGCCGCGTCATAGGCTGGGGCTTCGGCCTCGGGGGAGAAGATGTGGGTGCGCAAGCCGAGTTTCAGCGCCGCGATGGCGAGCATGCGCCCGAGCTGGCAGGCGCCGAGAATGCCGATCGTTGCGCCGGGGCTTAGGATCATCGCCCGCCAGTCACGGACTTCGGGCCATCGGCTTGGGGACGTTCCGCAACCTCGGCGGTGCGCCGCGCCCGCCACGCCTCAAGCCGCGTCGCGAGCGCTTCGTCGCTCAGCGCCAGCACGGCCGAGGCGAGCAGCGCGGCGTTGACCGCGCCCGCTTCGCCGATCGCAAGCGCTCCAACCGGAACGCCGGCCGGCATCTGGACAATGGACAGCAGACTGTCCAGGCCCGACAGCGCCTTCGACGGGATCGGCACGCCGAACACCGGAAGCGTGGTCATGGCCGCCGTCATGCCCGGCAGATGCGCCGCCCCGCCCGCCCCGGCGACGACCACCTTGAAGCCCGCCGCCCTCGCGCCCTTGGCGAAGGCGACCAGCCGGTCGGGGGTGCGATGGGCGGAAACGATTAGCGCCTCATGAGCAACGCCGAGCGCCTCCAGCGTCTCGGCGGCGGCGCGCATGACCGCCCAATCGGACTGGCTGCCCATGATGATGGCGACGGGCTTCGCCCCGTTCACAGGCGCCCGCCGAGGCCCGAGTCGACGCGATTCATGCGGCTTGCGCTTAGAGGAAGGGCGCCAGGCACGCAAGCCGTGAACGCTCCGGGACGCGGATCGCTCAAGCGCCCGCGGGAATTCGTGATCCGGACGACCCGCGAAACGCTAGAATTACCCAAAATCATCTTGACAATGTGTTACGGCAAGCACAAGGTTGTATTGTGGCAGAAGAGTGTAAGAGCCCGCGTGGGCCCATTGGATCCAACAAATTACGCGTCGATGCAACTGCGGTTGTGGGAGGTATTGCACTGGCCTTCGGGCTCTTTGCAGGCAGCCCAGCGAGCGCTACCTTGGCTCTGACCCCGGACGGCATCGCCGACGGGTTCGTCCTGAGCACGTTCGCGACAACAAATCCAGGGAACAACGGCTGCTGCAGTGGCCCGTTCGGGTTAGGGGTTAACAGCGCAGGCAACGTGGTCGTTGGCACCGGCTCCGGGCCCCTGTACGTGTTCAAGGACGTTGACGGCCAAACACCGGCGACTGCGCTTTTCACCCAGACCACCAACACCTTTGTCGGCGCATACACCGCATCGGGCGGTACAGTTTACGGCGCGGTTAACAACGGCAATTATGTGTCGTTCAACCTGGACGGCACCGTCGCCAACGCGGACGTCTTCCCGACGCTAGCGGGAGAAGCCTATCTCGGGATGTGGACCAATCCCGTCACAGGGCACATCCTCTCCAATAGCGCGCTTGGGCTGATTGACATCGATCCGGCGACGGGGAACTTCTTCGTCATCACCAGCGGCACCGGCGACGGCGTGTCGGTCTCGCCCGACGGGAAAACCGCCTACTCGGAGCAAGGCTCGATCAACGGCTATACCATCGCTCCGAACGGCGCCCAGGTGTTCAGCGCCGGGGGCTTTTCGGGCCCGGACGGCACCGGCGTGATCTCCGGGGGATTATTCAATGGCGATATCATCGTCAATGATAACTTTGGCAACATCTCACTGTTGGATCCGATCACCAAGCTTTCAACCGTGATTGCATCTGGCGGCACGCGTGGCGACTACACCCAGGTGGACACGAACAACGGCAGCCTGCTTCTCGACTATAGCGACATCGTGGCCCGCTTGACGTGCCCGAATTGTTCGTTCAAGCCGCCGGTTCCTGAGCCCACAACCTGGGCGATGATGGTGATCGGCTTCGCCGGCCTCGGGTTTCTCGGCTATCGCCGCGCGAAGGTTCGACCTGCGATTGGGTAAACGCGTTCATCGCTGAATAGCGTATTAGGGCCGCCCGTGGGGCGGCCCTTTTGTTGGGCGGTACGCTTAAATCAAGGAACGGGAGCGCAAGCGCGCGAGGAACGCCGCGTTGCCAGGCGCGGCTTCGCGCGGTAGGCGTTGAGGGACGGCGGCGTCGGGCCGGAGATCGCATCCGCAAGGCCAGCGTTGGAACTCGGATCAAAGTCTGCAGCTGAGCCAGCCGCCGGCGCCAAAGTTCCCGCGACGTTGCGCGACCCTGGCGCGATCCGCTTCTGGACCGCCGTCGTTCTGACCGGGCTATGCGCCGGCCTTGGGGCCGCTTTCCTGACGGTGCTGTTCGACGTCGTGCAGGAGCTGGCCTGGGGCGCGGCCGAGCCTTCGGCGCTGTTCGAAGCGGCGCGACAGGCCAGTCCGCAGCGTCACATCGGTTTGCTGCTCGGCGCCGGGCTCGCGACCAGCGTGAGCCAATGGCTGTTAACCCGGCTCACCAGCGGCAACAGCATCGACGTCACGGCGGCGATCTGGTTTCAGGCCGGCCGCATGCCGGCATGGAGAACGCTCGGCACCGCGGTGCTGTCGATCGTGATTGTCGGCATGGGCGCTCCGCTGGGCCGCGAAGGCGCCCCCAAGCAGTTCGGAGTGGTGTTCGGCAATCTGTTCTCCGGCCTTCAGAAGCTGTCGGACGAACAGCGTCGCCTGGTGGTCGCGATCGGCGCCGGCGCCGGCATGGCCGCAGTCTACAGCGTGCCGCTCGGCGGCGCCCTTTTTGCGCTTGAGGTGTTGCGTGGGGCGTTGGCTTTGCGCTTGGTCGTCCCCGCGCTTGCGGCCGCGTTGATCGCTACTACGACGGCGAGTTTCGTCGTGCCCAACGCGCCGCTCTATATTGTTCCGCTCTACCCGATCTCCCCCGACGTGTACCTCTGGGCGGTCATCGCCTCGCCGTTCATCGGCCTGTGGTCGGTCGTATTCGTCCGCGCGATCGCATGGGCCTATCGCGCTCGTCCCTCAGATTGGCGTCGGTTCATCGCGCCGCCGGTCGTCCTGGTCGTCATTGGCCTCATATCGATCGTTTTCCCCGAACTTCTCGGCAACGGCCAGGACGTCGCCCAGCTCCTGTTCCTGCATCCGCTCGAGCCGGTCGTCCTGGCGGCGCTGGTGTTGGTTCGGCCGATGGCGACGGTCGCCTCGGTCGCCAGCGGCGCGCCCGGAGGTCTGTTCACCCCCTCGCTCGCCGCCGGTGCGCTGGCGGGCGCTGCGTTGGGCGAGCTGTGGCTCTGGGTTCATCCGGGAGGCGAAATCGGCCTTTACGCGCTTCTGGGTGCGGGCGCGATGCTGGCGGCGTCCACCCAGGGACCCATCTCGTCGCTGGTTCTGATGATGGAATTGAGCGGCCAGGCGCGCGCCTTCGCCCTGCCGATGATCACCGCGATCCTCATCGCCACGGCCACAGCGCGCCTGATCGAGTGGCGTTCGGTCTATGAAGCGCGGCTGACCGACGAGGAAGTGGCCGAGCGCTTGCGGGCGCGCGAGCCACGGGGCGCGTGAGGCGCAGCTTACCGCTTCGCCACCCATTCGTCGCCAACCTTCTCGTACTCGCGTTTCACCGCCGCCCAGGCGATGCGGAAGGCCGCCTCCTCGCGGCGGGGATCGTGCGCATGGGCCGCGTATGCGTGATTAAACGCTTCGCGAAAAATGTCTTGGGCGTGCTCGGGCAGATGCGAGCGGACGGACGGCGGCAGATCGGCGTTCACCTCATAGGGCATGGGGCCTCCGCTGCGCTTCAGGCGCCAAGGTAGGCATCGGCGCCGGCTCGGCGACTTCCGTAACGCGCTTGACCGGAAACGGTTGCAGGCGACAAAATTCTGGATCAATCAGTGAATAGCGCAAACAATCGACGCTGCCGGCGCCCCTCAAGCGATGATGTCCGGCGTGAGCTGATCTTCGAGCCGCGCCAACTTATCGCGCAACAGGAGCTTTCGTTTCTTGAGCCGCTGCAATTGCAATTGGTCAGGCTGGCCGGCGTCTCGCAGCGCATCGATCGCCGAGTCGAGGTCGCGGTGCTCCTCGCGCAGCCGCTCGATTTGGGCGACCAGTGCGGCGTGTTCCTCCGGGGTGAGCCCTTTCTCGTCCATTCTTGCGCCACTCTACGCCAGGCGTTCAGAGGCCTCAACGTCCTCCGTGCACAGGGAGTCGGCGCCTGTTTGGCGCCCAGTCATACCCACAACCGCTCGCTCTTCGCTCCGGCGCCGTCCTCTCGCCCAGATTTAACCCTTTATATCCGCTATTCAGTTAGAAAGACGTGAAGCGACCGAATCATCCCCCAAAATGTCGGGGCGCAGTTGCAATGAATTCACATGGTCCCGACATTTTCGCGCTTGCGCCGTTCGCAGAATATGTCACAATTTCGTCGTTGAAACATGAGGGAGCTGTCCCATGTCGATTGATTCGCATCTCAGCGAACTGGTGCGTCGTCACCGGGCCATTGAAGAAGCGATCCTAGCCGAAACCAACCATCCAGCGGCAGACGACATCAAGGTTCACGAACTCAAGCGGAAGAAACTTCATCTCAAGGACGAGATCGAGCGGCTTAAGCAGCAAACGGAAACTGCGCCCGCGCACTGAGCCGGCGACGGAAACGATTACCGTCAGAGCGGCGCGGCCAGAGCGTCGCGCCACTCCCCGATAACCGCTACGTCAGTCTCCCTTCGCAAGCGTTCTGATGCGAAGGATGAGAGTTGCTGCCGAGAGGTCAGTCGCGCCAGCGCCCATACGGCGGCTCCGCGGACGAGTGAGCTCCCGTCATTCAATCGTTCCGCCGCAACGGCGGCGAGCGCGGCATCATTCGAGTTCCCGATCGCGATCAATACGTTGCGCACGAAGCGCGCCCTGCCGACCCGTTTGATCGGCCCGCCCGCGAACAGGGACCGGAACGATGCATCATCGAGGCGGGCGAGTTCGGCGAGGGGCGGCGCGTTGAGGTCGGCGCGCGCCGCCAGTTTCGATTCCCGCCCTTCGCTTGCGAACTTGTTCCACGGGCAGACCGCAAGGCAGTCGTCGCAACCATAGATTCGATTGCCGATCGCGACCCGAAGCTCCCGCGGAATTGGGCCCTCGTGCTCGATCGTGAGATAAGAAATGCAACGCCGGGCATCGAGCTGATAGGGTGCCGGGAACGCGCCGGTCGGACACGCGTCGAGACAGGCGCGGCATTGTCCGCAATGGTCCGTTTCCGCCGGGTCCGGCGGCAGCTCGAGATCGGTGAGGATCGCGCCTAGGAACAGCCAGGAGCCAAATTCGCGCGACACCAGATTGGTGTGCTTGCCTTGCCAACCGAGCCCCGCGCGCGCCGCCAATGGCTTCTCGAGCAGCGGCGCACTGTCGACGAAGACCTTTACGTCCGCCTGTTTCGGCCGCGCTGCAGCGACGAGGAAGGCGGCGAGTTCTTTGAGCTTGCCCTTGATAACATCGTGATAGTCGCGATGGCGCGCATACACGGAAATGGCCCCAACCCCAGGGCGCGCGAGCGCCGCCAGCGGATCGACCGAGGGGCCGTAATTGAGGCCCAGCACGACGACGCTTCGCGCGTCGGGCATGAGCTTGCGAGGATCAATCCGTCGCT
>DASXXT010000433.1:0-7891 GCA_036502965.1 Roseiarcus sp.
GCTCGCCGATGAGGTGCTTGAGTCCGTTCGAGAGACAGTCAACGCGGCTTACAGCCTGCCGCTCCAACAGCAAGGATGTTGTGCCACGCCGCACCGCTGCTTTGCGGCGCGCGCCGAAGCTGCTCAGGTTGTCGAGGCTGCCTTCCGGAGCTGGCTAAGCGACGCGTAACCAAGCCCAGCAAAACCGATCAGCATCATCGCCCATGTCGAGGACTCAGGCACGCTCGCGCCCGGCTGGAAAGTCGCGGTTATGTCTGTGTTGGGGAAAGCGAACGGTCCAGATGCGGAGGCGCTTCCGCTCGGAACTATGCGGTCGCTCTCGAGTTGCGCGGCGCTCACCGGAGTCTCAGACGCAATCACGTATCCGGATACATTGGTGAGATCCAAGCCCTCGCGCGAATAGGTGAAATTGAGGACAGCGCTGACTCCGCCGCCAGGAGCATCAAAGAAAATCGTCTGCGGAGTGGTGTCCGACCCCATCGCCAGCCACGAAAATGAGAATGGGATTTTGGCCAGACCGAGGTCCGGAAGGTCGCTTCCCGTTTCGGAAACCTCGATTGGCGATGTCGCCCGGAAGACCGTTGACGAAGCTGTCGACAAAATTACTGAAGGTGAAAGTTACGAGGCCCGCAGGGCTACTGCCGCCGTTCGCGCAACCACCATCCGACGCGGTCACGGTGCAGATGAAAAGGGACGCGGGAGGATTTTGCGCGAGAGCCGGAGACAGGCCGAACAAGGCCGCGCCCGCTATGGCCGCTGCGCTGAAATACGTCTTGATACATCTGAGCATCGCTATTCCCCCTAGACGCTTTTGCCGACAAGGAACCTCACCCTAGCTCATCGTCTCAGCCGGTGTCAGTCTCGTGACAACGGGTCTCGAAACGGAGCAGACGCGGCGCTCGGCCAGCCGCCGCGTGCCAACCACTAAGCCTTGCTATTGAACCGATGCCGCCGTCACCAGCACGAAGCCGCGAGTTTTGTTGTCGTTGGCGGCGTCGAGGGTGTTCATGGCGGCGAAAATGTCGGCCGTCTTGACCCAAACCGGCGGATATTTGTAGCGCGCGACGTCGAGGATGAGGAAGCGGTCCGCTTTTGCGTCATAGGCGGCGAGCGGCGAAATATGGCCGCCGATTTGCTGGCCGAGCGCCCTGCGCAAATAGTGGACGATCACAAAGTGGCCGGGCTCGCCAAGATAGGCGCTGGCCAGCTTGCGGAACTCCTCGACCGAGCTGTCCGACGCGTGATGGACTTCCGCCTTGACCGGCTGCGTGGCGAGAATCCCGCCTATCTGGTCGAGCGTCATGCCCTGCCGCGCCAGGGTCTCGCGCGGCAGAATTGCGTCCGTTCGTTCGGTGAGGACATTGTCCTGGGTGAAGGTGCGGTAGGGTGTGTATTCGGGAACCGCGGGCGCCGGGACGCCGAGCGCGTTCAAGATCATCACGAGGGTCGCGACGCCGCAATAGGACTGGGTCTTCTGGGTCAGGAAGTTGTCCGCAAGGGGGAAATAAGCCTCGTGCGCATCGCTCTCGGCGAAATAGACTTCGCCGTCATGGGTGCTGAATCCGGTGAGATTGTCGGGCAGCGGCAGGGTGTCGGCGTGCGCTCCCACTACGCAAAGCCCTAAGACCAACGTGGCGCAGGCAACCGTGAGTTTCGACATGGATCCGCTCGTCCTCTGATCGGATTGGCGCAGCGTCAGATTGGCGCCCTCGCGACGACAGAGCAATCCCGAACGAGCGGTCGCTCCTCACAGCGTTCCGAACAACTTGTCGAGCAGCCCCTTATCCCGCGCCGGGCGCCCATGGCCGGCGTTCGGGATCTCGGCAGGCGGGAGCAGACCCCGGTCCTCGGCAGCGCTAGGCGCTCCTCGGGGACCGACGGCTCTTGGCTGTGGTGTGAAGTTCTCGGGCGGGGGCGGCGTCGGCTGCGGCGGGCGCCCTCCTCGTCCGCCGGTCCCAATCTGAGAGCCGGTGAGGTTGAGCGGCGGCGCCAGCGGAGCGTCCGGGCCCGGCGCCTCGGCGCTGCGCCACGCCCCGAGCGGCAGGCCGGCGACCGGCACGCCCACGTGCGCGGCCTTCATGAACCGGTTCCAGATTTCGACCGGCAAATTGCCGCCCGACACTTTCTTGGTCGGCGAGTTGTCATCGTTGCCGAGCCAGACTCCGGCGACCAGATAGCTCGTGTAGCCGAGGAACCAGGCGTCGCGCCAATCCTGGCTGGTCCCGGTTTTGCCCGCGGCCTCCCAGCCTGGCAGTTCGGCCTTGCGCGCGGTTCCGGTCAGCAACGTCTCCTGCATCATCTGGTTCATCATCGCCACATATTGCGGGTCGATGACCCGGCCAAAACTCGCGTTGCGCCGCGCGTAGAGCTGCTTGCCGTTGGCCGTGCGCACCCGGGCGATCACATGGGGCTGGACGCCCAGGCCGCCATTGGCGAAAGCCGCGTAGGCGGAGACCATTTCGAGCGGCGTCACGTCCGAGGAGCCGAGCGCGATCGACGGCACCGCTTCGAGGTCGGATGTAATCCCGAGCCGGTGTGCGACCGCGACCACCGTCTTCGGCCCGACTTCCAACCCCAAGCGCACTGCGACCGTATTGAGCGAGAGCGCCAGCGCCTTGGTGAGCGTCACCGGGCCGAAATATTCGCGCGAATAATTTTCCGGGCTCCAGCCTTTAACCGAGATCGGGGCGTCCTCGCGCACGGTGTCAGGAGTAAGCCCCTTCTCCAGCGCCGCGAGATAGACGAACGGCTTGAACGACGAGCCCGGCTGGCGCTTGGCCGCGACCGCGCGATTGAACTGGCTGTCGGCATAGTTGCGTCCGCCGACCATCGCCTTGACGGCGCCATTTGGGTCGAGCGCCACCAGCGCCCCCTGCTCGACACCGAACTTGGCGCCTTTCGCATTGAGCTCGTCGGTCAGCGCATGCTCGGCCTCGGCCTGCATCTTGAGATTGATCGTGGTCGTAACCACGATGTCCTCGTTGATCGCGCCGACCGTGTCGTCGAGCGCGTCCATCACGTAGTCGGCGGCGTAGTTGATTGAGCCCGCGCCCTTATCGTGCTTGACTTGCGCCGGGTTGGCGAGCGCGAGCTTGGCCATCGCCTCGGTGATGTGGCCCTGCTTGGCCATCGCCGTGATGACCTGTGCGGCGCGCTCGTTGGCCCCCACCAGGTTGCGATTGGGCGCAAGTTTGCTCGGCGACTTCATGAGCCCGGCGAGCACCGCAGCTTCCGATAGCGTCACGAAACGCGCGCTCTTGCCGAAATATTTCTGCGCCGCCGCTTCGACCCCATACGCGCCCGAGCCGAAATAGACACGGTTCAGATAGAGTTCGAGGATCTGGTCCTTGGAGTAGCGGCGCTCGAGCCAAAACGCCAGGATCGCCTCCTGGATTTTGCGCGACAGCGTACGCTCCTGAGTCAGAAACAGATTCTTGGCGAGCTGCTGGGTCAGCGTCGAGCCGCCCTCAATGCCGCCGCCGCCAATCGCGTCCCGCAGAAGCGCGCGCGACATGCCGATCGGATCGACGCCATTATGGTCGTAAAATCGCCGGTCCTCGATGGCCACGAACGCCTTGGGCAAATACGGCGGCAAGTCGATGAGCCTGACCGCCGGGCCGCCAGTGTCGCCGCGATTGGCGATGAGCGAGCCATCGTCGGAGAGGATAGCGATATTAGGCGGCCGCTTGGGTACTGCGAGTTGATCGATCGGCGGCAGCTGGCTCGCGCAATAGGCGAAAAGCCCGGCGACGAAGACAGCGCCCCAAACTGAGAGCACCACGCCCCAATAGGCGAGGTGGCCGAGAGCCGAACGGCGCCGTCTGCCGCGCTTCGCGCTCGAGACGGATCGCGAGGGGGCATTTTTTCTCTTGCGGGCGGTCGGCAGGCGGTCGGCGGGATCGGCGCGAAGATCGCCTCCGGCACCGCCGGCGCGCCAATCGAGGCGCGGCTCGATCCGCGTCCGGGTCTTCTTGCCTCCTCGGCCGAACATCGCTGATCCCGCTCGCGGCGTCTCCTTGATGAAGGAGCCTCGGGCGAAACGCCCCCCGCCAGGTCGCGGAGCGTAAGGCCCGCGGTTTAAGGGCCGGTAAAGCTTACGCCAGAATTGACGAAGCGGCGAAAATCCTTGAGGACACAGGTTTCGGTCCGCCTCCGCGCCCTTGCGCCGCCGGAAACGCCTTGGCAAAGTCCGCGGCCCCTTCTGGGGCGCGTCGGGGCCTCAGCAATATTTCGGGACTTCAAGCGATGAAGGTCACCATCGAGCGTTCGGTCCTGCTTAAAGCGCTTGGGCACGTGCATCGCATCGTCGAGCGGCGCAACACCATTCCGATCCTCGCCAATGTGCTGATCGAAGCAGGCGATGGCAAATTGGCGCTGAAGAGCACGGATCTCGACCTTGAGGCGTCCGAGCAGGTCTCCGCTGACGTCGCCCAAAATGGCGCGACGACCGTACCAGCCCACGTGATCTACGATATCGTGCGCAAGCTTCCGGACGGAGCGCAGGCAAGCCTCGAGACGACCGGCGACACCGGACAGCTCGTCTTGCGCTCAGGCCGGTCGCGCTTCACCCTGCAGGCCCTACCCGCCTCCGATTTTCCCGATCTGACCTCGGGCGAGTTCTCGCATCGATTCGCGCTCCCCGCAGCGGAGCTCAAGCGCCTGATCGAGAACACCCAGTTCGCGATTTCGACCGAGGAGACGCGGTATTACTTGAACGGCATTTTCCTTCACACTGTCGAGTCCGGCGGGACGACAATGCTGCGCGCGGTCGCGACCGACGGCCATCGCCTGGCGCGCGTCGAAACTCAAGCGCCGGAAGGGTCCGTCGGGATGCCCGGAATCATCGCCCCCCGCAAGGCGGTGAACGAAGTGCAAAAGCTGTTGGAAGACCTGAGCCAAGACGTGGCGATCGAGATTTCGACCGCCAAGGCGCGCTTTCAGTTCGGCGATGTGGTGCTGACGACGAAACTGATCGACGGCACCTTCCCCGACTATGCGCGGGTCATTCCGACGGGCAACGACAAGCGCCTGGTCGTCGACAAGGAGCCGTTCGAGAAAGCCGTCGATCGGGTGTCAACGCTGTCGTCCGAGCGCGGCCGGGCGATCAAACTCGCGATCGCCGAGGGCAAGATGACGCTATCGGTCAACAATCCTGATTCCGGCTCGGCCAGCGAGGAGATCGAGGCCAATTATGATTCCGCGCCGATCGATATTGGCTTTAACGCCCGCTATCTGCTTGACATCGTCGGCCAGTTGTCGTCCGACACCGCCTTGATCAGCTTGGCCGATCCGGGCTCCCCAACCCTTATCCAGGATCGCGAGGGCGCGCCTGCGCTCTACGTGCTGATGCCGCTCAGGGTGTGAGGGAATCTTGAACGTTTTCCAGTGGCTGCGTTATGGCCCTTGGCTCAGCCAGATGGTCGTGACGCGGCGGTGCAACCTGACTTGCGGTTACTGCACAGAGTACCACCGGACGTCCGATCCGGCCCCGTACGACAAACTCGCGTTACGACTCGCGAAGCTCGCGGAGCTACGCGCGTGGGCAGTTTGCCTGACGGGCGGCGAACCCACGATGCACCCGCGCCTACCGGACCTCGTGGCTGAGATGAGGAGGCTGCGTTTCAAAGGGCGCATGATGATCACGAACGGAACGCGTCTGACGTCGGACCTCATCGACGCGCTCAATGGCGCTGGCCTCACGGACATGCAGATCAGCGTGGACGGGGTCAAAAGATTCCTTCAATCTCGTTGAGGAGTGGGACTATGGTGACGCCACAGATGGTCCTGCGAGGAGCCATCGCCCGGACGGGTGTCAGGCCCTTCCCCCTGTCCCTGACGTACGAAGTCACATGGCTCTGCAATCTATCCTGCGGTTATTGTGACCGCCATACACCCATGCGCCATGAGTTGACACAGGAGGAGATCTTTTGGGCGCTGGACGCGTTCCGTATGCTTGGAATGCTCCACACCCACCTTGACGGTGGTGATCCCCTGACCCATCGGCACATCGATGAGATCGTCGACTGGCTCACCCAACGAGGAGTCACCGTATCGCTGAACAGCAACGGTATTCTCGTACCAAAGAAACTTCACACGATTCGAAAGTTATCTGTGCTGAAGATTAGCCTCGACGGCCCCCCTGACAGTCACGATGCGATGCGGGGAACCGGGAGCTTTGAGAAAGCCCTCGCCGGCGCCACCGCTGCGCGGGATGCTGGTGTGAAGGTGGAGTTCACATGCACGGTGGGCCAGCATAATGCTCACGCGATCGAGCCGCTGATCGACATCGTATCCGCCGTCCGTATCCCGGTGGTCTTTCAACCAGCGTTGAACAGTTTATTTCTTGACACCGATCGCGATGGATCATCCTGGCAGCTGGATGTCCAGTCCATTCGCGCCGCGTTCGCTCGGATTGAGCGGATAAAACGGCGGAGCAAGGTGGTCGGCAATGGCTGGTCCAGCCTCAGGCATTTTCGTCGCTTCCCAGAGGACACGCGACCCCCGTGCGCGGCCGGCTGGGTGCAGGCGACCATGGACCCCGAAGGCGTCCTCTTTTCCTGCCCCCAGCTCAACCGGAGCGACCGATCCAACAGCGTCACGCGGCTCGGGGCGGCGACGGCATTCGCCAATCTGTCCCGAACGGGCTGTGGCCAATGCTGGTGCGCGCGCCTGGTCGAGGGAAATTATGCTTGGGGGATGCGCGTCGATCGCATGCTCCCGCCGTTCGAACGCTTGCCGCGCCAATCCAGGGGTGCTGCGTGAGCCCCGAAGGTCTGGATCTCGCAGCGCCCCAGTCGGCCAGCATCGCGCCCGGCGCCAGCCCCCGACTCATTTCCTGGCTGGATTGGCTCCGCTATGGACCGTTCTTGGCGCAGGTGATCGTCACCCGGCGATGCAATCTTAGGTGCGGTTATTGCACGGAATACGACAAAACCTCGGAACCCGTTCCCTTTGACGCCCTGCGGCGGCGGCTCGAGTTGCTCCGCGACCTTCGCACCTGGGCCGTCTCCCTGATGGGTGGCGAGCCAACCCTTCATCCCGATCTCCTCAGAATCTTCTCCACCATGCGCGTCTTGGGGTTCCATCGCCGCATGATGACGACGAATGGGCTCCGCCTCACCAAGGAGATTGTTGACGGACTCAACAACAATGGCATGACCGATATGAGTCTGAGCATCGATGGGGTGAAACGGAACGCGACAACCGTCAAGGTCCTTAACGTGCTGAGACGGAAGCTCGACATACTGGCTGAACGTGCACAATTCGGCGTGGTAGTCAGCGCCGTCATTGGGACTGCGCCTCGCGAGGAAGTTCTGGAGGTCGTCGAGTTTGCGAAGTCGCGCGGGTTCACGCCCCGTCTGCTGGTCCTTCACAATGAAGACGGCCAGATGGGGTTGTCCTCCGAGGAGCTTGCCGTCTACGCGGAGGTCAAACAACTGTTCGGACACCGAGTGACCGAGGAAGCGCACGGCTACCGTGAGCGCCTGCTCCAGAATGGCGAAGCTCCATTTCGTTGTCGAGCGGGGGCGCGGTACCTCTACATCGATGAGTTCGGAATGGTGCGGTGGTGCGCGCAGACACGCATGGCGTTTGGAAAGCGGCTGTCCGCGTATGCCCTGGCGGATCTTCGGCAACAATTTTATTCGGAGAAAGCCTGCAGCGACAAGTGTTCCGTGGGTTGCGTCCGGACGGCGTCTGCGTTCGACCAGTGGCGTTCGCAACACTCATCCGAAAGGGTCGACGCTGTCTCCTAGCTCTTATGTTCGCGGTCAAGAGGGAAGGCGCGATTGAACGGCGGCTCGACGGAAAGGCCGTCGGCGAGAAAGGCTTGGGCTGCGCAGAGCTGGGAGCGGAGCGAGAGACGACGGTTGATCAAACTCTTATCCGCGGG
>DASXXT010000434.1:0-25366 GCA_036502965.1 Roseiarcus sp.
GCGCTCCGGGCAGCCGATGCAAAAGCCCGGCGGCCGCGGCGGCACCGCTTTGGCGAGCGTCTTGACCTTCTCGTGCGCGAGAATCGGCGCGGGATCGGGGACCGGCGGCTGATTACGCAAAAGCTCGGGCTCATGCGCTAAAAGAAAGCCGCGCAGGCCCGCGACCACGACCGGCGCGGTGTACTCGCCGCCCATGGGCAGGACGTCCTTGCCCGCAACCTTTGTCTGCATGTCGCGGCGGCGCAGCAGCGTGTTCAGCGCCTGCTCGAGATAATCGGGCGCGCCTTCTTCGACCATCAGCACCGCTGACTTGCCGAGGCAAAACTCGACCATTTCGTCCTCGATGATCGGATAGGCGACATTGAGGACATAGATCGGGATCGACGTCTCACCATAGACGTCGGCAAGACCCAATTGCTGCAACGCGCGCAAGACGCCATTGAACAAGCCGCCGAGAACGATGACGCCGACCGACCCTTGCCTGGGGCCAAAGAATTCGTTGAGCTTGCGGCTCTTGATGAATTGGACCGCGGCTGGCCAGCGCTTCTCGAGCTTTTCCTTCTCCTGCATGAACGAAGCGGGCGGGAGCACGATGCGGTTGACGTCGCGGGCCGGGTTTTCCAGCGCCTGGCGCAGCGCGAAGGCGGGCTTCTTGTTGTCCTTGGCCACGAATTGCCCATGGACGTGACAGGAGCGGATGCGCACCTCCAGCATGACCGGCGAGTTCGAGGCCTCCGACAGTTCGAAGCCCTCCTCGACCATCCGGACCAGCGTCGGCAGATTGGGGCGCGGATCGAGAAGCCAGATCTGCGACTTCATCGCATAGGCGTGGCTGCGCTCCTGCATGATCGAGGAGCCTTCGCCATAATCTTCGCCGATGACGATGAGCGCGCCGCCCGTCACCCCGCTCGAAGCCAGGTTCGAGAGCGCGTCGGCGGCAACATTCGTGCCTGCGGTCGACTTCCAGGTCACCGCGCCGCGCACCGGATACATGACCGAAGCCGAAAGCGTCGCGGCGGCGGCCGCTTCCGAGGCCGAAGTTTCGAAATGGACGCCGAGCTCGCTCATGACGTCCTTTGCGTCGGCGAGCACGTCCATCAGGTGCGAGATCGGGGCGCCCTGATAGCCGGCGACGTAAGCGACGCCGGATTGAAGCAAGGCTTTGGTGATCGCGAGAATGCCTTCCCCGCGGAAGATTTCGCCGGCTTGAAGTCGCAAGTCCTGAACTTCGCGCTCGAAGGACCTTTCCGCCATCGGCTCGCTCCCTTCAGGTATTTATTTGCATGAGCATATTTAGCGGCTCATGCGCTGTCAATGACAGGCGTTTGCTTACGGAAAAGGCGCGCCGAGCCAATGAATCGCGCAAGCGCATATAAATTCCGGCTCATACAATTACGCTCCACCGCCTTGCCTCGCCAATTCCACTTTGCTAGCGTTGCGATTAACGGTCGGCTGAAAGTGGCACGCAAAATGCGAGGCCGCAGGAAATGAGACCGATGGTTCGGATGAATTGGGAGGTCATGCATGATGGAGGTCACTCGGCGCCAAACCCTGGCGCTCGGCGCGGGCGCGTTTCTCACCGATCTGCTCGCCGCGGGCGCCGTTCGGGCGGCCGGCAAGGACACGCTTACCATCGCCTATAACGTCAATCTGCCCTCGTTCGATCCGACGGATGGTCCATCCGCTGTCAATCCGACGATCCAGGCGATCTATCGCTCCATCTTCGACCAATATATTGGGCAGGCGCCGGACCTCGCGCTCAAGCCCGGCATTCTGACCGCATGGGGCTGGAACGACGACAAGACGAAGCTTTGGATGGACGTTCGGCCGGACGTCAAATGGCACGACGGCTCGCCGCTTACGCCCGAGGATGTCGTCTGGTCGCTCGAACGCGCCGGCGCGAAAGACAGCGCCAATCCCATTTCGTTCATCTGGTCGACCGCCGGCAATTACAAGATCGACGGGAACCGGATCACGGCGGACGCCATCCGCTTCGAACCGACCTTCTTCATGTGGATGGCGTTCTTGACCGGCTACGTCCTGCCGAAGGCCTATTATGAGAAGGTCGGCGCGGAAGGCTTCGAGAAGAAGCCGATTGGCTCAGGCCCCTATATGGTCGACGAATACCAGGGCAACGCCTTCCTCAGGCTGAAGGCCAATCCCCATTATTGGGGCGACAAGCCGGCGTTCGAGACCGTGATCTTCAAGTTCGTGCCTGACGCGACCACACGTGTGGCCGAGATCGAGTCCGGTTCTTCCGACATCACGCTCGAAGTGCCGTACGAGGAATTCGATCGCCTGAAGAAAGTCAAAGGCCTCTCGGGCGTGGCGACGCCAATCTCGGACATCGGCATGATCTTCATCACCAACAAGGAGCCGATGCTGGACAAGAACGTGCGGCTCGCCGCGATCATGGCGATCGACAAGAAGGCGATCGTCGATCGGCTATTGCACGGCTATGGCGTGCCGATCGAGACGCTCGAGACCTCCGAATATTCCGCGTTCGATCCCTCGATTAAGACGCCCTATGATCCCAAGAAGGCGGCCGAACTGCTGGCCGCCTCCGGCTACTCGCCGCAGAAGCCGGTCAAGTTCACGATCCAGACGACCCGCGGCTTCAAGCCGAAAGACTATGAGATGATCCAGGCGATCGTCGGCATGTGGCGCAAGGTGGGGATCGAAGCGGATATCGAGGTCTATGAGATCGCCAAGCACTTCGAGCTCAGAACCACGCACAAACTCGCGCCCGCCGCCTTCTACAACTGGGGCGACGCGATCGGCGATCCGACGACTTCGACCGGCTTCGCGATGTTCGGCCCCTCGCCGCATTCGGCCTGGAAGTCCGACGACCTCGACGCCAAGATCGGTCCGCTTTGGGGCGAGAAAGACGAGAAGAAGCGCATCGACGGCTGGAAGGCGGTCGACGCCTATATCGCCGAACAGGGATATGTCATTCCCCTCCTGCAATACGTCCAGCCGATCCTCTACAAGTCGGATCTCAAGGTCACGCCGAACAAGTCCGGCGCTTTGCAGCCGACGCTGGTGTCGCCGGCCGCCTGAGCGGCCGGACCGTGATCGCCTTGGGCGGGGTCGCCTCCGGCGCCTCACGCCTGGGGCGCGATTGGGTGAGGTCGTGACGAAGCGATGATCGCGCTTGCGGTCCTCCGCCGTCTCCTTGTGGCGCTCGCCACGCTCGTAGGCGTCGCGATCGTCGTGTTCGTTCTCCTCCGGGTCGTGCCGGGCGACCCGGTGGCGATGATGATATCGCCCGGCGCGAGCGCGGCGGACGTGGCTGCGCTCAGAGCGCATTACGGGCTCGACGGCAGTCTGCTTTCACAGTTTGCCGTCTGGGTCCGTTATGCGCTGCGCGGCGACTTCGGAACCTCGATCTCGCTGCACCGTGACGTTCTCGCCCTCCTTGGCGAGCGCCTTCCCGCTACGCTTGAGCTCGCGACCGCGGCGCTCGAATTCGCGGTGATTGTCGGCGGCGCGACCGCGATCGCTGGCGCGATGGCGCGGCGGACATGGGCGGAGTCGGTCATCGATGCGGTCAACGGGCTCCTGCTCGCCATTCCCGATTTCGTGTGGGCGCTGGCACTCGTGCTCGCGTTCGGAGTCGTATGGCCGCTTCTGCCGCTGACCGGCCGGGTCAACCCGAGCGTCGCCGCCGGCATGGCGACGCCCTTCTATTTCGCCGAGAGCCTCGCGAGGCTCAGATTCGACGTGTTTTTCGACCTCCTCAAGCACCTCGCCCTGCCGACGCTGGCGCTCGGCCTCCCTCTCGCGGCGGTGATTGCGCGGGTGCTTAAAGGCGCGCTCAATGAGGCGATGGCGCAGGACTATGTGCTGCTCGCTCGCCTCAAGGGCATGTCCGAGCTCCGGCTCGTCCTGCAGGAAGCTTTACGCAACGCGATCGGCCCGACGCTCGCGCTGACTGGCGTTCAGTTCACATTCCTCATCGGCGGCACAGTGATCATCGAGCGCATTTTCGCCTATCCGGGCATCGGCAACATGGCGATCGAGGCGGTGATCAATCGCGATCTGCCGTTGATTCAGGGGCTCGTGCTGGTGTTCGCGGTCATTTTCATCCTGATCAACATCGCCGTCGACCTCCTCGTCGCGCTATTCAATCCGAGACTGCGCCATGCTTGAACGTGAAGCCGCCCGAATAGCCCGGGGCCGATGACGGAGGCCTCGGTTTCTTCTTTTCCCGCGGCATCAGGGCCCAACCTCGCCACGCGGCGCCTGCGCGCGCTGCTCGCGGAGCCCAAGGTGACGATCGGTGGGGGCTTTATCCTGGCGCTGATCGCGATCGCATTGTTCGCGCCGTGGATCGCGCCGAAGAACCCGCTCGACCAGGACCTGATGCTCGCCTCCCTGCCGCCGGCGGGACTCGCGAGCGCAGAGCCGGGCTATTACCTCGGCACGGACGACCTAGGCAGGGACGTGCTTTCGCGCCTCATCTATGGCGCGCGGATCGCGCTGATCGTGGCCTTTGTCGCCGCCAGTCTTGCGGCCCTCGCGGGCACCGCGCTCGGGCTGCTCGCCGGCTGGTATCGCGGCTGGGTCGACGGCTTGATCTCCCGGCTTGTCGACATTTGGATGGCCTTCCCGCCGGTCTTGCTCTCGATCCTTCTGGTCGCCGTCCTCGGCGCCGGCGTTGGATCCGTCATCGCCGCAATTGCGATCATCGACTGGACGCGGTTCTGCCGGGTTGTACGCGCCGAGACGATGGCGCAAGCGCAAGCTGACTATGTCACCGCGGCCCACGCCATCGGGTTCCCGCCGTTCCATATCCTTATGCGCGAGATTCTGCCAAACGTGGTCCCGGCCCTGCTGGCGCTGGTGAGTCTCGAGATGGGCATTGCGGTCATCGTCGAGGCGATCCTGTCGTTCGTCGGGCTGTCGGTGTCGTCGGACACGCCGACCTGGGGCGGCATGATCGCCGAGGGCCGGCAATTCATTCATCAGACCTGGTGGGTATTCGCCGCCCCGCTCGCCGCGCTGTTCGCGACCGTGCTCGCCTTCAACCAGCTTGGCGACGGATTGCGGCGGGCGCTTGATCCGGTCCTGCGCCGATGACGGCGCCGATCCTCTCGATTCGGCGCTTAAGCGCGGCTTCCAAACTCGAAGACGCGCAGCCGATCCTGCGACGTGTAAGCCTCGATCTCGCGCCGGGCGAAACGCTTGGGCTCGTCGGCGAAAGCGGCGCCGGCAAATCAACGATCGCCAAGGCGCTGCTTGGCGTGCTGCCGCGCACGGTCAGGATTACGCACGGCGAAATCCTGTTTGAGGGGCGAGATCTCATGATAACGCCGCGGCGCGAAACGCGCGCGATCTTCGGCGACGCCATCGCGCTCGTGCCCCAGGACCCGATGACGGCTCTGAACCCGGGCCGGCGCATCGAGGCGCAACTGACCGACGGCCTGCGGCTCCGCCGGGGCATGAATGCGCGCGCCGCCCACAAACGCGCGCTCGAACTGCTCGCCGAAGTGCGCATCGCCGACCCCGAGCGCGTGCTGCGCGCCTATCCGCATCAATTGTCCGGCGGTATGCGCCAGCGCGTCCTGATCGCAGCGGCATTCGCGCTCGAGCCCAAGATCATCGTCGCCGACGAGCCGACAACGGCTCTCGACGTCACCGTGCAGAAACAGATTCTGCGGCTTATTCGCCAGATGCAGGAGGCGCATCGGACCGCGGTCATCTTCGTGACCCACGATCTTGGCGTCGTCGCGCAGATCTGCGACCGGGTGACGCTGTTGTTCGCCGGCGCGGTCATCGAATCCGGCCCGACTGCAGACATTCTCTCAACGCCTCGCCATCCCTATACCCGCGCCTTGATCGCCGCGGGACCACGATACGATCGGCCCGAGGCGGGGCTTAAGCCCGTGCCTGAAGCTTTGGTCGCTGAACTGCGGCTCGAAGTCGAGGGAGTGGGTGGCTAGGCCGGCGCATGGTTCAGGATCTCTTCGTCGCTAGCGATGTCCAGGTCGCCTATGGCGGCAAGCGGCTTCTGAACGGCGAACGTGTGGGCGGGGTAAAAGTCCTGTATGGCGTCGACCTCAGGATAGGCCGGGGCGAAACCGTCGGCATCGTCGGCGAATCAGGCTCGGGCAAGACGACGCTCGGCCGCGCGCTCATGCGGCTCATCGATATCGATGCAGGCAGGATCGTCTTCGACGGGAGGGACATCACGCAACTGCTCGAGTCGCAAATGCGGCCGCTGAGGCGACGCATGCAGATAATTTTCCAGGACCCGATGACCTCGCTCAATCCGCGCCATACGGTCAGGCGAATCCTGGTCGAGCCGCTCCTCTTTCATCGCGTGGCGCGCGATCATGCCGACGCCGAGCGCCGGGTGCGGGGATTCTTCGATCGCGTCGGGCTGCCGCTCGCCTGTCTCGACCGGACGCCGCACGAGCTCTCGGGCGGGCAGCGTCAGCGCGTGGGCATCGCGCGCGCCGCGCTGCTCGAGCCGGACTTCGTGCTTGCCGACGAGATCGTCTCAGGCCTCGACGTGTCGACCCAGGCCCAGGCGCTCAATCTTCTCAAGACGCTTACGCGCGACCTCGGCCTCGCCATGGCGTTCATCAGCCACGATCTCTCGGTGATCCGGGCCGTTTGCGACCGGGTCTACGTCATGAAGGCAGGCCTAGTTGTCGAGGAGGGTCGTTGCGAGGACGTCTTCGCCGCGCCGAAGAGCCGCTATACCCGGCTCCTCATCGACGCCATCCCGCTGCCCGAAATCGACCCCGGCTGGCTCGACCGCGACGTGGCGCCGGAGACCGATTGAATGGGCATTTGTCGCGAGCGAAACGACTGCGCTTCACGGTTGAAGTCGGCTTGAAAAGACCGTTTACTTCGATCGGGACGCGCGACAGAGCCAGGTTCGGGCTCCACGTCAAGGCTTGCCCCTGAATTTCGGCGAAGGACTGGCGCAATGAAGACATGGATGCAGGGGCTCATCAGCCTCGGCCTGGCGCTCATCGCGGCGTCGGGCGCGACCGCCGCCGACAAGCCGGTTTTTGGTCTTGTCATGTCGTTCAGCGGATGGTTCCAGCCGATCGACGCAGACACCATCGCCGGCGCCAAGCTTGCCGTTGACGATATCAACGCAGCAGGCGGCGTGCTGGGTCAGCCGATTGAGATCGTCCAGTTCGACAACAAGTCCGATCCCCCGCTCGGCGCCGACGGCGCGATCGATGTCATTAATAAAGGGGCAAAAGCGATCCTCTTTCCCTCGGATTTCGACTTTGGCGCGCCTGGAGCCTACGTGGCCCAGCAGAACAACGTGATTGCCTTTTCGGCCGCTTCCGACCCGAAATTCGGTGTGTTGGGCGTGGGCCCGCTCGCCTACTCGGTTTCCAACGCTGCGCAGGCGCAGGGCGCGCTGATGGCGGAATGGGCCTACAAAACGAAGGGCTGGCGCACCGGCTACGTTCTTCTCGACAATACGATATCCTACACGAAGTCGCTTTGCGGCAGCTTCGCGACGCGATGGAAAGAGCTCGCGGGGGAGCAGGCGCTGCTCGGACAGGACACCTTCCTCAACAGCGATCCCTCGATCGCCGCGCAAGTCACCCGGATCACCTCGCTGCCGAAGCCGCCCGATCTCATCTTTCTGTGCTCCTACGCGCCCGGCGGCCCGAGCGCGATCCGTCAGCTCCGCGCGGCGGGTATTAATGCAGCGATCCTCACCGGCGAATCGATGGACGGCGACTACTGGATCGGCAGCGTGCCGAACCTTAGCAATTTCTACGTCGTGAACTATGGGTCGAAATATGGCGACGATCCCAACGCGGACGTCAACGCCTTCTTCAAGCGGTTTGAAGCCAAGTACGGCAAGAAGGCCGACGTCTCCTATGGCCTGCGCGGCTATTCGGCCGTTCAAGCCTGGGCCAAGGCCGTCAACGCCGCGGGCTCGTTGGATGGCGACAAGGTGGCGGCGAAGCTCGACGCGTTCAACAAAGCGCCGCTTGTGATCGGGCCAACCACTTGGACGCCGACCCTGCACATCGCCACGGACCGGCCGATGTCGATCATTGGTGTGAAGGACGGCAAGTTTACCGCCGAAGGCCGTTACTCGCTCGATAAGATCCCCCCTCTCTAACCGGTCTCTCGATGTCGCTTGTCGCCGATGGCGTCTCCGTTCGCTTCGGCGGGCTTGCGGCGATCGATAGCGTCTCGTTCACGCTCGAGTCCGGCGAAATTGTCGGTCTGATCGGACCGAACGGGGCGGGAAAAACGACGCTCGTCAATGTGCTCTCCGGCTTCCAGAAGCCGAGCGCGGGCGAGGTCCGCCTTGACGGGCGCCGGTCTGCCGACGCGACGCCCGACGCTTTTGCCAGAGCCGGAGTCGCGCGCACCTTTCAAGCCGTGCGACTGTTCAAGCGGCTCAGCGTGTCGGAGAACCTTGAAGTGAGCCTGGTGGCGAATGGCCTGAGCCGGAGACGGGCGCGCGAGCGCGCGAAGGCGCTGCTGGCCGAGTTTTTGCCAGGAGGTCGCGGACACATACCTGCCGCCGCATTGACCTACGGCGAAGAGCGCAAGGTCGGGATTGCCCGCGCGCTGGCGCTCGGGCCACGCTATCTCCTGCTCGACGAGCCGGCCGCAGGCATGGCGGCAGCGGAGGTTGAAGATCTGAGGGGCGCGATCGTTCGCGTCCGCGCCGCTTACGGGTGCGGCATCCTCGTCGTCGAGCACAACATGGCCCTCATCTTTGCGCTCTGCGACCGAATCCATGTGCTCGGCAGCGGGAGAACGCTCGCTGTCGGCTCGCCGGACGAAATCAGCGCAAACCCGGAAGTGCGCGAGGCTTATCTCGGCGTGTCGGAGAACGCATCCGCATGAGCTCGGCTGGCGGAGCGGTCCTTCGCGTCGAGGACCTTACGGTCCGCTATGATTCCGTGACCGCCGTCAAAGAGGCGACGTTCGAGGTCTGCGCAGGCGAGATCGTCGCGATCATCGGCCCGAACGGCGCCGGCAAGAGCTCGCTCCTGTCGGCGATCGCCGCAATCGCGCTCAGAGCGCGAGGCCGCATCGAAATATGCGGGCGCTCGATCGATGACGTCCCTCGCAGCGACATCGTGAGGCTCGGCGCTGCGCTGGTTCCCGAGGGGCGTCAAATCTTCACCAGCCTCTCGGTTATCGAAAACCTCAAGCTTGGCGCGACGATCCGCCGCGACATGGAGATCGCGTCCGATCTCGAGGCGGTTTTCGCCGAGTTTCCGGTTCTCGCCGAGCGGCGCCGTCAAATGGCCGGACTGCTTTCCGGCGGCGAGCAGCAGATGCTCGCGATCGCGCGCGCGCTCATGTCACGGCCGCGCCTGCTCATGCTGGACGAGCCCTCGCTCGGCCTCGCGCCGATGGCGCTCGCGCGCGTCTACGACAAGTTGGCGGCGATTCGATCTCGCGGCGTCGCGATACTCGTCGCCGAGCAGAATGCGGCGCGCGCCTTCGCGGTCGCCGACCGCGTTCTCATTATGAGTCACGGCCGTTTCAGCTTGAGCGGGCGCCCCGACGAGATCAAGGCGCATCGCGATTTCGACGGCGCCTACTTTGGCGTGGCGATGAGCGGCGCGCGTTGGTCCGGATGAGAGAGGCCGCGCAAGTCCTCGTCGACGCCGTCAGCGTGGGTGGTCTCTACGCTCTCACCGCTCTCGGCATCGGCATGATCTTCGGGGTGATGAGGCTGGTCAACTTCGCCCATGCCGACCTGATCACCTTCGCGGGCTACGCGATTGTGGTGTTTTTCGCCCAATCAACGATGCTCGCGGTCGTTGCGGCCGCGCTCGCGGCGATTGTCCTCGCGCTCATCACCGAGCGGGTCGCATTCCGGCCGCTTCGAGGCGCCAATCCGGAGACGCTGCTCGTCTCATCGTTTGCGGTGAGCTTCTTCCTTGAAAAGACGTTGATCATGATCGTCGGCGCGCGCCCCAAGGGCGTCGATTTCCTTCCCGGATTGGCGCGGCAGGTCGATGTCGCGGGCGTCCGCCTGCAACTCCTGCATCTCATGACCATCGCTATGAGCCTCGCGCTTCTCGGCGGCACGACCTGGCTCTTGCGGGCAACTCGCCTCGGCCTCGAGATGCGCGCGGCCGCGGAGAATTTTCGGATGGCCGAGGCGCTGGGCGTTCGGGCGAATCGCGTCATCGCCGCGGCCTTCGCGATAAGCGGTCTGTTGGCCGGTGCGGTCGCCTGCATGATCGTCGCGCAGACGGGCCTCGTTCAGCCTCGGATGGGCCTCCAGCTCGTCGTGATCGCCTTCGTCGGCACGGTCATCGGCGGTCTTGGCAGCTTGCCCGGAGCGGCGATCGGCGGCTTTTTCGTTGGCCTCGGCTCGATCTTGGCTCAGGCTCTGCTGCCCGAGGCGCTTCGACCATTCCGCGAGGCGTTTGTTTTTATCGCCGTCGCGCTCGTCCTGATTGTTCGTCCGCTCGGCCTCTTTCCGTCCCGCAGCCTGCGGCAGCGCATATGACAAGCGCGATGCGGGAGAGCGCCGTCCGTCTCGCGCCGTTGATCCTCCTCGTCGCGCTCGTCGTTCTGGTCGCCAGCGCCGCGGACTTCGCGCCTATTATTCTTCAAAGACGCGTGACGCAGGCCCTCATCATGCTGGTCGGCGTCGTCGGCCTTTATGTCTTCGCGGGCAACTCGGGCGTCTTCTCTTTTGGCAATGTCGGGTTCATGGCGATCGCCGCCTATGTGTCGGCGCTGCTGACGATGGACCCTGGCCAGAAGTCGGTCTTCCTGCCAGAGCTGCCGAAACTCCTGGCGGAGCAACACTGGCCAGCGCCTGCAGGCGCGCTCGCCGGGGGAGCGACGGCGGCCGCGATCGGCGCGCTCGTTGGCTTTCCGCTCATGCGCCTCTCCGGCATTTCGGCGAGCATCGCCACGTTCTCGATTCTGGTCGTCGTTTATGTCGGGCTCGGCAACTGGACCTCGGTTACTGGCGGCCAGAACTCGGTCATGGGGTTGCCCAACTATGTCGGCCTTTGGACCGCGACGATCTGGGCCGTGGTCGCCATCGCGATCGCCTTCGCCTATCAGGAATCGCGCGGCGGATTGCTGCTGCGCGCCTCACGCGAGGACGAAGTCGCGGCGAAGGCCGCGGGCGTCGATATCGTGCGCCATCGCTGGATCGCCTTCACGCTCAGCGCCTTCTTGAGCGGCGTCTCCGGCGTGCTGCTCGCGCATTTTCTCGGCACGGTTCGGGTCGAGACCTACTACCTCGACCTGACCTTCCTGGTGATCGCGATGCTGGTGATCGGCGGGGCGGCCAGCTTGACTGGCGCGGTTGTCGGCGCGCTCGCCATATCGCTCTTGACCGAAGCGTTGCGCGAAGCCGAAGCGGGCTTTTCGATCGGCGGGATTCGTCTCGCCGCGCCGGCTGGATTAGGCGACAGCACCCTTGCCTTGCTCATGCTCGTCATCATTCTTTATCGGCCCAAGGGCATTGCGGGAGGCCGCGAAATCGGCTTTCCTTCGCGAAGCGTCTCCGTGGCCGGACGCAACGACTTCCCGCCGCCCAACCCTTTCTCGAACCACGAACTCGAATAGACCCATGGACGAGATGCCTCCGCCCCCGACCGTCGATCCAAGCGCGCTGAGCGAGATCGCCAAGGGCGTCTTTGTCATCGGGGACAGGCGAATCCCCTTGGTGCCGAATATCGGCGTTGTCCTCGGAGACCACGCGGCGCTCGTTATCGATACGGGCATGGGACCGGCGAACGGGGCCAAGGTGCTCGAGATCGCCAAAGACTTGGCGGAGTCGCGCCCGCTCACTCTGACCCTTAACCACTTCCATCCGGAGCACGGCTACGGCGCGCAAGCTTTCGAAGGCGCCGCCAAGATCATTTACAACGAAGCGCAGCGGGGCGAGCTCAGGCGCAAGGGCGAAGCTTTTCTCGGCATGTTTCGCACGTTCGGACCGGCGGTCGCCGGCGCGCTCGAAGGGACGAAAATCGTCGAACCGGATGAGGTCTATAGCGGACCGAGCGCCACGATCGATCTCGGCGGTCGCAGCGTCGAACTGCGCGCGGCGGGGAAGGCGCACACGCTCGGCGATCAGACCGTGCATGTGCCCGATTGCGGCGTCGTCTTCACCGGGGACTTGGCGGAGGAGCGGATGTTCCCGATCTTTCCGTGGTTTCCGCCAGACGAGGTCGACATTGACGCGGTGAATTGGGCGCGTGTCCTGACGACGCTAAGCGCGGAGGCGCCGCGTATCGTAGTTCCCGGGCATGGCGCGCGGGGTGGCGCGGAAATCGTCCGGACGGTGCGCGACTACATGACCGATCTCGGTCGACGGGTAAAATCACGCCGCGATAAACAAGAGGACGCCGAAGCGATTGTTGCGGCGCTTGGCCCCGCCATCCGAAGCGAACATCCGGACTGGAGCCAGCCGGAATGGGTTGACTTCGCCATCCGCTATTTCGCCGCGACCGGCGCGGCGCCGACGTGAGCGGAGACGGGCTTGGCTCGCGCGCTGATTGCGCTTCACTATCAAAACGACATCTGCCATGCGGACGGGAAGATCCCTTTCGCCATCGACCGGGCGGCGCCGACGTCGACCCGGTTCCTGAACGCGAGCCGAAAGGCGCTTGGACGGGCTCGCCAACTCGGCTTCGTCATCGCGCACGTTCACGTCGCTTTTTCCCCGGACTACGACGACCTGCCGAGAAATTGCCGCCTTTTTCGCAAGGTGGCGGAGCTCGGCGCGGTGAAGCTCGGCTCCTGGGGCGCTGAACCCTATGAGGGCTTCGAGCCGCTTCCGGGTGAGACCCGCCTCATCCACAAGGGCAACAGCGCCTTCTTCACGACGGGGCTTGAGGCGATCCTGGAAGCCAGCGCCGTGACTGATCTCACAATATGTGGGCTCGCAACGCAATTCTCGGTCGAGCACACGGTCCGGGACGCGGCCGACCGCGGCTTTCAAGTCACGGTCCTGCGGGATTGCTGCGCTTCGGCCAGTGCGGAAGCGGCCAAGGCAGCGTTCGATGTCATGTCGATGCTGGCGGAAGTGGCGGAATCGACGAACTGGCAATAGGTCTCAGTCCAGCATTGCGGCAAGGACATCGAACGCGCGATCGATATCGGCCCTTATCGCCGCTTTCGCCGCAGCGGCGTCGCCGCGCCTGAGCGCCTCAGCCGCAATCCGATGGCTGGAGTTGGCCGAGACGTAGTTGCCCGAGCCTTGAAGAAGATTGAAGTACGGGCTGATTTGCAGCCACAGGCTCTCGATCAGCGCCACTGACACCGGCGAACCCGAGGCCCGGTAGATCGTAAAGTGAAACGACCGGTTGGCCCTGAGATAGGCCGTCGTCTCGCCCGATCCGATCGCCTGATCCATGCGCGCAAGATCGTGCTCGAGCGATGAGAGACTGTCGGCGTCGATGCGCTTCGCCGCCCACGCGGTCGCCGCGCCCTCGATCTCGCGGCGCACATTGCGCAGGTCCGTGAACCGCTCGAGCGTGATGGGCGGTACGCCGATGCTGCGTCCGGAGACGACGGTGAGCGCGTTGGAGGCGGAGAGCCGCTTGAGCGCCTCCCGCACGGGCATGGCGCTGACCCCGAATGCCTCGGCCAAACTTTGAATGGTGACGAGCCGGCCCGGCGGGATGTCGCCGTCGAGGATCAGGTTGGCCAAGCGGTTGTAGACGCGCTCCTGCAACGTGTCGCGCTCAACGGGCGCTGCTCGAATATCCGCCTGAGCGACGGCGCCCGCGACCGTCATTGCAACCGCCTGTCTCGCGAGGCTCATGGGCCTACTGTCTTGCGCGTTTCATGATTTGTGATCTATGATCAAAAGTCAACGGCCGGCAAAGCCGCCAAGATGGGAGGAGGACCTTGATGAGACTATCGTCGTGCGTCGTCGGCGCGGCCGCGCTTGGAGCCGCATTCCTGGCGACCGCCGGGATCTCCGCGCAGGCTGGGGACAAGTTCAAAGTCTTCCTCAGCATGAGCTATATTGGCAATGACTGGCAGGCCGAGGCGGCGAACATGGTCAAGGCCATGGCCGACCACACCTCGCTTCACGACAAGGTGGACCTGACCGTGCAAGTCGCTGGACCGAACGCGCAGCGGCAAATCCAGCAGATCAACGCGATGGTCCAGCAGGGCGCGAAGGCGATCGTGGTTTATCCGATCTCGCCGACGGCGCTCAACCAGGTGGTGAAGAACGCCTGCGACAAGGGCGTTGTCATTTTCGCTTATGACGCCGAGATCACCGAGCCTTGCGCCTACAACACGCACATCGATCAGGAAGAGGCTGGCCGAGTCACGGCGCAATGGCTGGTCGACAAACTTGGCGGCAAGGGCAACATCGTAGTCCTGACGGGCGTTCCGGGAACCTCAGTCGACACGCAGCGCACGGCGGCGGCGAAGGCGGTCTTCGCCAAGCATCCCGACATCCATGTCATTGGCGAAGCGGTCGGCATGTGGTCCCAGGCGGTCGCCCGCACAGAGCTTTCGAAGATTCTCGCCACCCACAATTGGAACGAGGTCGACGGCTTGTGGCTGCAGGTCGGTTGCTACACGGCGTCGTCGATGCAGGATGAAGCCGGCATCCCGGACAACAAGAAGAAGCCGTGCGCCGGCGAGGGATCGAACGGGCACCGCATCCAGATGCTGCCGGCGGAAACCAAGGTTGAGGGCGCTGCCGCCACCTATCGGCCGATGGGATATCCGAGCATCTCCTACGCGTCGCCGCCCTACTCCGGCGGTCTCGCGCTGAAGCTCGCCGTCGACAAGCTCGAAGGCAAGGAGGTGCCGAAGCTCACCAAACTGCCGCTGCCGGTCGTCACCAACGACACGATCAAGCTGTGCGAGGAAGGCACGTGGACCGAGATGAAGGCCGGGTGCAACGTGTTCAAGCCGTCAATCGTCAGCAATCCGGGCTGGTTCGCCTCGATCTTCTCCGAGCAGACGCCTCAGATCGGCTTGGACGCGGCGCTCGTCGGCCAGCCCGAACACTGATCTCGGGCGAGGCGGGAGCAAATCGCCTCCGCCTCGAAACCACTCGCTTCGCGAGCCGGCGCTTGCCAGGACAAGGTGCGTATATGACGAAGGCGTCCGGCGACGCGGCGGTGTCCGTCGTCAATCTGCGCAAGACCTTCGGCGCCACAGTCGCAGTCGATGATGTCTCGTTCACGATCGCAAAGGGAAGCGTGCACGCGCTGCTCGGGGAGAATGGCGCCGGCAAATCCACGATTGTCAAGCTTCTCTCAGGACTGATCCTGCCAGACGCTGGCGGCGTCGAGATCTTCGGCCAGCCCGCGCGCCTGCGTTCGCCGCGGGTTGCTCACGCTCTCGGCGTCCAGACGGCGTTCCAGGAAATGACCCTGGTCCGCGACCTGACCGTCTTGGACAACATGCTCCTGCCCTATGCTCCGATGGGGCCTATTGGCTTGATCCGCCGCCGGACCGCCGCTGCGGCCCTGCGCGAACATTTCGCGTCGCTGGGATTCGACGTCGACCTCAATGCCGAGGTCGGCGACCTTGACCTCGCCGTGCAGCAAAAAATCGAGATCGCCCGCGCGATATTCCGCAAGCCGCGCCTGATGCTGCTCGATGAGCCGACGTCGACCCTCGCGGGCCGAGACGTGGATTGGCTGGGCGACCTGATCGGCCGCCTCAAAGGCGAGGGCGTCACCGTCGTCTTCATTTCGCATCGGATGCGAGAAGTTCGCGCATTCTGCGATCGGTTGACCATCTTACGCAACGGCCGCCACATTACGACCGGCGCAGTCAGCGATTTCACGGAGGAGCAGGTGGTCGAGATGATCGTCGGCCGCTCGATCGCGCAAACGTTCCCACCGCGACCCGCGACGCGTCCGGCCGACGCGCCTGAAGTCTTCGCCGTGCGCAACCTCGCCGCTGGCCAGAAGCTGGAAAGCGCGAGCTTCGCCCTGCATCGACGCGAGATTCTCGGCGTCGCCGGTCTGCAAGGAATGGGCCAGCTCGATCTGTTCCTCGCTTGTTTCGGCATGGCCGACATTCGCGCTGGGGAGATGCTGCTCGACGGCCGCCCGGTCATGATTGGCGCTCCGAGCGACGCACTGCGGCCGAACGTCGGCATCGGTCTTGTGCCCGAAGACCGCAAGAGCGAGGCGCTATTCTTGAATCTGTCCGGCAAGCACAACGCCTCACTGCCAGTCATTGAGCGGTTTGCCAGAGGCGGTCTGATCGATAAGGCGCGGGAGGCAAACGAGGTTTCTCGCGTCTTTGAGCGCGTCGAGGTCGAGCGCCGGGCCCTATGGACGCAAGTCTCCGCCTTCTCCGGGGGCAATCAGCAAAAGATCGCCATCGCCAAATGGTTGTTGGCCGAGAGCCGCATCCTGCTTCTGTTCGATCCGACTCGTGGCATCGACGTCGGCACCAAGCATGAGCTTTACGTGCTGATGCGCAACTATGTCGAGGCGGGCGGCAGCATCCTGTTTCACTCGACCGAAATCCCCGAACTGGTTCATCTCTGCGATCGTGTGATCGTGCTGTACAGCGGCCGGTTGGTCGCCGAAATCGCGGCGAAGGATCTCACCGAACGCGCGATCATGTGGCCGGCGCTCGGCGGCGAGACGCTGCGCGCGGAGGCTGTGGCGTGAGCGTTCGCGCCCTGGAGGTTGGCGCCCCTGTGCGCTCGACGCTGTGGCTCCGGCTCGCCCGCAGCCGCGGGCTGATCACAGCGGTCGTCGTTTTCCTGGCGCTTCTGTTGGTTGTCGACGCGGTCAATACGGCGCCGCTTTCCTATTTCGACGTGAGCTTCCTTGCGAGCGGCGGCGCGTCGCTCGCGATCGCCGCATTCGGCGAGACTCTTGTCATCCTCGTGGGCGGCTTCGATCTGTCTGCAGGCGCCGTGCTCTCTCTCGTCAATGTGGTGTTGGCGGCGAGCATGAGTCCGACGAATCCCGAAGCCTCGATCGTTCTGTGGACGCTGACGGGCGTTGGCGTCGGCATGGCGGTCGGGGCCTTTAACGGCCTTTTCATCGCCTTTCTGCGGCTACAGCCTATCGTGGTGACGCTCTCCACGATGTTCATCGTGCAGGGCGTCACCTTGCTGGTCATGGAAAAGCCTGGCGGTTTCGTTTCCCCCTCTCTCGGAACCTTCTACCTGGGCGACGCCATTCCGGGCAGGCTGCCGATGCCGATCGTGCTTCTCCTGGCACTGGTCGCGTTTTGGCTGTGGCTCAAAAACACGCGGTTTGGAACCGCGATCTACGCCGTTGGCGGCGACGCCGACGCAGCCACCGCGACAGGCGTCCGCGTCATGCTGGTGCGCTTTGGCGTCTACGTGCTCGCGGGTGGTTCTTATGGGCTTGCGGGCGTCTTTATCAGCGCGCAGACGGGTTCAGGCGATCCGCTGGTGGGCAACCCCTTACTGTTGTCGATCTTCGCCGCGGTCGTGGTCGGTGGGACGCGCCTTGGCGGCGGGCGCGGCGGCCCGATCGGCTCGATCGTCGGCGCCTACATCCTGATGATTGTCATCAACATTCTCCTCGTGCTGAACGTGTCGGCCTACTACTCCAGTATTGCGGAGGGACTGATCCTTTTGCTCGCCGTGCTGGCGTCCTCCATCTCGCGCGATTCGACCTTGGCGAGTCAGATCCGCAGCGGGGTCGTCAATCTCAAGGCTTGGCGAAAGGGCATGCTGCCGAGCCAGATCGGCGGCGGCGACCTGCGTCTTGTTGTCGGCGGCTTGAGCGAAGGCGCCTCGTCCCCGTTCTTGGGAACAACCTGGTTCACGCGGCACGCTCAGACGCTGCGCTACGCTCTGCCGGCCTATGTCTGCTTCTTGATTGTCCTCTTTGTGACGCAACTGACGCTCGGCCACGCCGTCACCAATTGGCGCTACTGGGACGCGCTTGCCGTTCTCTCGGGCTTCCTCGCCATCCTGGCGCTTGGCCAGGGGACGGTGATCCTCACCGGCGGCCTTGATCTATCCGTGCCTTGGACGATCGGCTTCTGCGGCATCCTGCTGGCTGGCATGGTGCAAGGGTCGGACGCGGCGCTCCTCTATGCATTGCCGGCGGTTGTGGTTCTGGCTTGTCTCATTGGGTTCGCCAACGGCGTTGGCGTCGTCGTGCTGGGTTTGTCGCCGATCGTGGTGACGCTGGCCATGAATGGCTTCCTCCAGGGCGCCGCGCTGCTCTATTCCCACGGAACGCCGGCCGGCTTCGCCTCGCCGCTCTTGCGCTGGTTCATGACCGGACATGTCGCGGGCGTCACGCCTGTCGTCTTTTTCCTCATCGCCTTTGTCGTCTTCGCGGTGGTCCTTCTATCGGACACGCCGTTCGGGCGGCGCGTCTATGGGATCGGCAACGGAATTCGCGTCGCGCGCCTCTCTGGGATTTCTGTCGGCCGCACGATCATCGGCGTCTATGTGCTATCCGCGCTTTGCGCGGCGCTCGTCGGCATTCTCCTCACTGGCTTCTCCGGGCAGGGAAGCCTCGGCATGGGCGACGATTACCTCCTGCCATCGATCGCTGTGGTGGTGGTCGGTGGGGCGCTGATCACGGGCGGTCGGGGGAGCTACCTCGGCATGCTTGGCGGGGCCTTGTTGTTGACGTCGCTGCAGACGCTACTCGCCGGCACGACGCTGCCCTATGCGACGCGAACGATTCTGTTCGGCCTGGTCGTCCTCGTCGCGGTTATGGCGCTGCGCGACAGGCGAGCCTGAACATCGGAGTGACGGAATGAGCGATCCCGCCGATATCTTTGCCCTCCCCGAGAAGCTGCGCGTTCTGGTCACGGCCGGCGCATCGGGCATTGGGCGCGCAGTCGCCGACCTTCTTACAGCTCGCGGCGCGCAGGTCCATATTTGCGACGTCTCCGACGAGTTCCTCACCGACTACCGCGCCGCTCATCCCAAGGCTGGAGTCACTCGGGCCGACGTCGCTTCGGACGCGGACGTGGCCCGTCTGTTCGATGACGTTAAAGCGTCGCTTGGCGGACTCGACGCGCTGATCAACAACGCTGGGATTGCCGGGCCGACCGGCGGCGTTGAGGACATTCGGCCTGAAGATTGGCGGCGCACCATTGACGTCTGTCTGACAGGGCAGTTCCTCTGCGCGCACTTTGCTGTGCCGTTGCTCAAGGCCGCCGGCGGCGGCGCGATCGTCAATTTGTCCTCCGCCGCGGGACGGTTTGGCTACGCGTTCCGCACACCCTACTCGTCGGCGAAGTTTGGCGTTATTGGACTAACCCAGAGCCTCGCAAAGGAGCTCGGACCCGCCAACATCCGCGTCAATGCGATTCTGCCGGGCATCGTCGAGGGACCGCGCATGAGCGGAGTGATCGCGGCGCGCGCCAAACAAACGGGCGTCAGTTACGAAGCCATGGAGAAGACCTACCTCGAGCGGGTCTCGATGCGGCGGATGGTGACCGCGAGCGACGTCGCCGCGACGATCGCATACCTGCTGTCCCCAGCGGGCCGGAACGTATCCGGCCAATCGATCGGCGTGGACGCCAATGTCGAGACGTTGTGACGGATAGGCTTGTGGAGGGCGACATGACAAGAGTGGCGGTGATCGGCTCGGGCTTCGTTGGTCGCGCCTGGGCGATCAGTTTCGCCCGCGCCGGTTGCGCGGTCGCCCTTTGGGATCAGGACAACGACGCGCCGGGCAAGGCTCAGGCTTATATCGAGCGGCTTTTGCCGGACCTTGAAGCGAACGATCTTCTCAACGGAGCCGCGGCGAGCGAAGTCTCAACACGAATCCGCGTGGCGGCGACGCTCGAGTCGGCGCTTGAGGGAACGGTGCATGTCCAGGAGAACACGCCGGAAGATGTTGAGGTGAAGCGCGCGGTGTTCGCACGGCTCGACGCGGCCGCGCCGACCGACGCCGTGCTGGCGAGCTCGACCTCCGCCATCCTGCCCTCGGCCTTCACCGAAAACCTCAAGGGCCGCGCGCGCTGTCTCGTCATCCACCCGATCAATCCGCCATACCTTATTCCCGCCGCCGAAATCGTCCCGGCGCCATGGACGGACCCAGCGGTTGTCGAGCGCGCCGCAAACCTCCTGCGTTCGGCTGGTCATGCGCCGATCGTCATGAAGCGCGAGCTCGACGGCTTTGTCATGAACCGGCTGCAAGGCGCGCTCTTGGAGGAGGCCTTTCGGCTCGTCGCGCAGGGATACGCCGGGGTTGAGGACGTTGATGTCGGGATTCGTGAGGGTCTCGCATTGCGCTGGTCGTTCATGGGGCCGTTCGAGACCATTGACCTCAATGCGCCCGCTGGGGTGCGCGATTACGCCGACCGGTATCAAGGCATCTATTCCGGCATCTTCGGGTCGTCGCAGTGGCGCGTCGATTGGAGCGGGCCTGTCATGGACAAAGTCGAGTCCGAGCGGCGCAACCGCTTGGCCGCTGATCGGCTCGGAGAACGCCAGGCCTGGCGAGATCGCCGCTTGATTGCGCTCGCGGCGCATAAGCGCTGGGCCGACAAGAACATCGGCCACTAACGAACGGCGCAGAGACAAGGAAGATCGGTCATATGGCTCAGTCGAACAAGGTCATCATCACCTGCGCCGTGACGGGGGCGATCCACACGCCGTCAATGTCGCCGTACCTTCCCGTCACGGCCGACCAAATCGCCGACGCCGCGATTGGCGCCGCGGAAGCCGGGGCCGCGATTGTCCACTTGCACGCGCGGGACGAGCAAACCGGCCGTCCTGATCAAACTCCGGAAGCCTTTGCGCGTTTCCTTCCGCGCATCAAGCAGTCGACAAAAGCGGTGGTGAATTTGACCACGGGCGGCGCGCCCTTCATGACGGTTGAGGAGCGCGTAAAACCCGCGGCGACTTTCAAGCCGGAAGTCGCATCGCTCAACATGGGCTCGATGAACTTCGGGCTCTTCCCGATGCTCAACCGCTTCAAGACCTTCAAACACGATTGGGAGCCGCAGGCGCTCGAGAACTCGCGCGATCTCGTGTTCCGCAATACGTTCAAGGACATCGAATTCGTGCTGCGCACGCTTAGCGACTCCGAGACGCGCTTCGAGTTTGAGTGCTACGACACTGCGCATCTCTACAACCTCAGTCACTTCCTCGAGCGCGGTCTGGTCAAGCCGCCGCTCTTCGTCCAAACCGTGTTTGGCATCCTGGGCGGGATCGGCCCGCACCCGGAGGACGTCATGCACATGAAGCGCACCGCCGACCGTCTGTTCAGCAGTCAGTATAAGTGGTCGGTGCTCGGAGCGGGCCGCAATCAGCTCGCCATCGCCGCAATGGCCGCCGCGATGGGGGGCAACGTTCGCGTGGGGCTTGAGGATTCGCTGTGGTTCGGCCCGGGCAAACTCGCGACGAGCAACGCCGAGCAAGTGCGCGCCGCCCGTCAGATCATCGAGGGGCTCGGCCTCTCGGTCGCAAGTCCGGATGAAGCCCGCGAAATCCTCGAGCTCAAGGGTGGAGACCGGGTGGCGTTCTGACCGCTTGACGCGTGAAGGGCTTCGGGCGCACCGGGGTCGCTGGAGCGTCCCGCTGAAGAGCAAGATAATGGAGGGAGGAGCTGATGCGCATCGAAGTGCTGATCGACGTCAAAACCATACTCGGAGAGGGCCCGCTCTGGGATGTCGACGAGCAGCGCCTTTATTTCATCGACAGCTTCGGCTGCAACGTCTTCCGCTGCACGGCCGACGGGCGCGAGGTGCGCGCCTGGGACGTGCCCGCGAAGATCGGCTCCATGGCGTTGCGCCGCCAGGGCGGCGCGGTCGTGTCGCTTGCGAACGGGTTTCACTTTCTCGACTTCCAGAGCGGCGATTGTCAGCTCATCATTGATCCGGAGTCGGACAAGCCGGCCAATCGCCTCAATGACGGCAAGGTCGACAAGCGAGGCCGATTCGCCGCTGGCTCGATGGATACGATGGAAGAGGGTCCGAACGGCGCTCTCTATCGTCTCGACCCTGACCTTTCACTGCACAAGCTTGACGACCGCATCATCGTTTCCAACGGACCATGCTGGAGTCCGGATGGAGACATCTTCTATTTCGCCGACACCTGGACCGGTGAGATCTGGGCGTATGATTACGATCTTAAGACTGGCTCCGTCTCCAACAGGCGCACGTTCTGCAAGGTCGATCGTTCGCGCGGCGGAGCGGCCGATGGCTCGACGGTCGACGCCGAGGGGTGCCTCTGGAACGCTCTGGTCTACGACGGCCGCCTCGTCCGCTACACGCCGGACGGCAAAGTCGACCGCATCATCGACATGCCGGTGAAGAAGGTGACGAGCGTCATGTTCGGCGGCCCGGACCTCGACATCCTTTACGTGACTTCGATGGCGAAGCCTCCTCTGCCGCGCTTTCCGGGCGACGGCGTCCTCCGTGGCAGCCTCTTTGCCATCCACGATCTTGGCGTCCGCGGTGTTCCGGAGCCCCGCTTCGCCGGTTGATTTTCAAGACGGACCCTGAAGACGACGACGCAAGTCAGCGGGAATCCGCGCCGGGCGCCGGTCGCGGATTGACGCGACCAACACCTTGGCGGTGACAAGTTGCTTGTCGCTCCGCAAGATGCGTTGCTTGAAAGCGATCGAGGCGCCACGCACGGCGGCGACGATGGTCTCGACTTCCAGGAGATCGTCCATCATCGCCGGCGCTAAAAACTCGAGTTGCAGCGAGCGTACCGCGAACACGACGCCAGAGTTTTCCGCCAGGTCGCGGTGCGCGAATCCCCGCCGACGCAGCCACTCGGTGCGGCCGCGTTCAAGGAAGCGCAGATGGGAAGCGTGATACACGCGACCCGAAAAGTCAGTGTCTTCGTAGTAGACGCGAACCCAGAGCGCGTCTGGCGGGAGGTGCGACAAAGTCTTGACTCCTGCGAGAGGGGGGAGAAAAGGCGCTTCACCAGCTTGCAGTCAATGGGTGTTGACTCGGCGGTTCGAGCGGGCGCCGCCCCATGCGAAGGTCCCGGATGGATGAAAACGATGCGTACCGGCCTGCTCGAGAATTTGCCCGATGCTCTCGCCGGCGTGAAGACGCGACCGCTGTTTGTGATGCGCCTCAGTTCCCGCATCCAAATCATCGGTCCTACCCCAGGATACATGCGTCGGGTTGGCGCAGTCTCTGGCGGCGCCTTCGAAGGCGAGCGGCTCTCGGGCGAAGTGCTCGACAGCGGTAATGACTGGCAAACCGTCCGCAGCGACGGCGCCGTCACTTTGGATGTCCGTCTGGTCCTCAAAACTGACGACGAAGCGATGATTGGCATGACGTACCGCGGAATCCGCCACGGCTCGCCTGACATCCTGGCGCGGATTGACCGCGGCGAGACCGTAGACCCGGCGACCTACTATTTTCGTATTACGTCGTTCTTCGAGACCGCGGCTCCGAAATACGATTGGCTCAATCGCCTGATTGCGATTGGGATCGGCCATCGCACTGCCGAAGGGCCGATTTACAGCCTGTTCGAGTTGCTATGACCGCCGTCTCTTGACGAGATTTGCTCGCCCTTCGTTGCGGGGCTAAGACGGCGACTTGTCCGAAGAGAGAGTAACGATGGCTGACCAAGCTGACATCGGCGTCCTGGGATTGGCCGTCATGGGCGCAAATCTCGCGCGAAACGCGGCGCGGCATGGGTTCGGGGTCGCAGTCTTCAATCGCAATCACGAGCGGACCGACGAGCTGATGGCGGAGCACGGCGGCGAAGGCCGTTTTTTCCCGGCGAAGGCGCTGCCCGACTTCATCTCCAGCATCGCCAAGCCCCGGCCGATCCTCATCATGGTCAAGGCGGGCCCGCCGGTCGACGAGGTGATCGACGAGCTCCTGCCCCATCTCGAGGAGAACGACATCATCATCGACGGCGGCAACTCGCTGTTCACCGACACCGCGCGGCGCTACCAGGCTTGCGAAGCGAAAAAGATCCGCTTCGTCGGCATGGGCGTCTCCGGCGGCGAGGAGGGCGCGCTCGAGGGCCCGAGCATGATGCCAGGCGGCGATCGCGAAGCCTGGGATCGCATCGCGCCTATGCTGACCAAGATGGCGGCGCAGGTCGATGGCGTGCCCTGCTGCGCCTATATCGGCCCGCAGGGCGCAGGCCATTACGTCAAGATGGTGCACAATGGCATCGAATATGCCGACATGCAGCTCATCGCTGAAGCCTACGATCTGATGAAAAGCGTGTACGGCCTCGACGCGCCAGCGATGGCCGACATATTCCAGACCTGGAAACAGGGCGATCTCGACAGCTATCTGATCGAGATCACCGCCGCTGTCCTGCGCAAGACCGATCGCTCGGGGAAGCCACTGGTCGACGTCATCCTCGATGAAGCGGAACAGAAAGGGACAGGCCGATGGGCCGCCCAATCTGCGCTTGAGCTTGGCGTGCCCGTGACCGCGATTACCGAGGCAGTGTACGCCCGGAGCCTTTCAGCGCAACGGGCGATGCGGCAGGAGATGGACAAGAAGACGCCGCATCAAGCGTCCCAGACGCGCAAGCCCGAAAAGGCGGAGATCGACGCCATCCGCGACGCGCTCTACGCCTCTAAAATTGTCGCGTACGCCCAGGGGTTCGAGCAGATGTCAGTGGCCTCGGAGCAATTCCATTGGGACCTCAAGCTCGGCGAACTGGCGACAATCTGGCGCGGAGGATGCATCATCCGGGCGCGTTTCCTGGATCGCATCAAGGAAGCCTATGATCGCAATCCGAAGCTATCTAACCTGTTGCTCGACGACTACTTCCGAGAGGGTGTCGTGAGAACGGAGGGCGCATGGCGGCGTGTCCTTGCTTTGGCGATCGCCAACGGCGTGCCGACGCCTGCCTTCTCTTCGTCGCTTGCCTATTACGACGGGCTGAGACGCGCGCGGGGCCCAACGAACCTGCTGCAGGGCCTGCGCGATTATTTCGGCGCCCATACCTATAGGCGGCTCGACAAGGAAGGCAGCTTCCATACCCGCTGGAGCCAGGACGGGAGCGAGGTCAAAGTCTAGATGTGAGGATGATTCGCCGATGGCGCGCCGTGACCTGTCCCAGCCTTGGTTCGTAGACGCGATGGCAAGCGGGTATTGGAAGGTTGGAGGATTTCTGGACCGGATTGAGTAGGTGGCTGGGGCGGGAGGATTCGAACCTCCGCATGGCGGAATCAAAATCCGCTGCCTTACCGCTTGGCTACGCCCCAACGCGCCGCAAGGCGGGTTGGGCCTGGCGGAAAGCGGGCCGGACAATAGTTCGGGGTTTTCCGCGCCGCAATGGCCGAGCCGGACGAAATTTGCTCCGTCTCCACACGCAGCTAGGTCCGACCAACCGTTAGCTTAGTCTCTTATGTTCGCGGTCAAGAGGGAAGGCGCGATTGAACGGCGGCTCGACGGAAAGGCCGTCGGCGAGAAAGGCTTGGGCTGCGCAGAGCTGGGAGCGGAGCGAGAGACGACGGTTGATCAAACTCTTATCCGCGGG